>NZ_JBEYXR010000025.1:0-107343 GCF_040645135.1 Streptomyces sp. NPDC046859 | reverse complement strand
TCTCCCGCTACCTCTGCCCCACCGACCGGCGCGGCATCTACACCGACGTCACCGACGCCGGACTCCGCCTCCTCGACCAGGCCCGCCCCACCCACGACAAAGCCCTCCGCGAAGCACTCGACGACGCCGCCCGCAACCCCGAACTCGCCCCCCTCGTCCGCGTGGTGGAGTCGCTTCCGCCCCCCGCATAGGGTGCGGGCATGGGAGATCTTGAGATACGCCCCGCGGTCGCCGACGACGTCCCGGCCATCGTCGGCATGCTCGCCGACGATCCGCTGGGCGCTCAGCGCGAGTCACCGGACGATCTGACCCCCTATCTGGCTGCCCTGGAGCGCCTCCAGGGCGATCCTCACCAGCATGTGGTCGTCGCCGTGCGCGAAGGCCGCGTCGTCGGCACACTCCAGCTCACGATCGTTCCGGGACTGTCGCGTCGCGGTGCGACGAGGTCGATCATCGAGGGTGTCCGCATCCACGCCGACGAACGCGGGAGCGGTCTCGGAAGCCGGCTCATCGAGTGGGCGGTGGACGAGTCCCGGTGTCAGGACTGCCAACTGGTGCAACTGACGTCCGACAAGACCCGAACGGACGCACACCGCTTCTATGAGCGTCTGGGTTTCACCCCTTCGCACACAGGCTTCAAGCTCCCGCTCTGACGGCTCGTACTCGTATCCGTGCGGTGGACCGCACAGCGAAAAGCGCCTGTTTCACGTGAAACAGGCGCTTCGCTCGTCCGTCAGACGGTCCCGATCCCCCGCCAGCCCTCGGGGTCCACACCACCCGGCACGGCCGCCCCCTCCTCGTACGGCTGCCGCGTGAAGACGAAGGACCCGAGGTCCAGGTGGTCCACGGTGCCGTCCGGTCGCCGTACGGCCTTCAGGCGCTCGCCCGCGTAGTAACCCTCCAGCCCCATCCAGGTGCCGTCCCCCTTGGACCGGAACCGCGAGCCGCGCCCCTTCCCCGACAGCGGCTCCAGCACCACCATCCCGTCCGAGATGAGACGCAGGGCGAAGGCATGGGTTCCCCAGTACCAGGGCCCCGCCAGCTCCAGCACCGCCGGATCGACATCGGGCATCGGGCGCCAGGGCTCGGGAATGCGCGGCTCGGCCTCGGCGACGATACGGACGAGGTCGGCGGCGACCGTGAACGGCAGCGGGCCGGACGTGCAGTTGGCGAGGACCACCGCCGCCACATCGTCGTCCACGCTCATGGTGAGACAGGCGAGAAAGCCCGGCAGGGACCCCGTGTGCCCGACGAGCGTCCTGCCGTCCTGGTACCGGGTCTCCAGGCCGAGGCAATACGCGTAACCGCTCGCCACGTCCGCCGTCTCCTGCGGGGCCGCGGGTGTTCTCATCTCCCGGAGAGTGTCGGCGCTGAGCACCCGTTCGTCCTCGCGGGCCAGGAAGACGGCGAACCGTGCCAGATCGGCGGTCGTCGACCACAGCTGACCTGCGGGAGCCATACTGCCCAAATCCTCCACCGGTTCGGGCAGCATCACATCGGCCCAGGGGTGCACGGCCCAGCCGCCGGCGTGCGGGGCCTGTGGCCGGGTGGTGGTGCGCGAGAGGCCCAGGGGTTCGAGCACTTCCCTGCGGAGCACGTCCTCCCAGGGTGCCCCGCGCAGCCTCTCGACCAGCGCCCCCAGGAGGGTGTAGCCGGGGTTCGAGTAATGGAACCGGCGACCCGACGGATGCAGGAACGGCTGCTCACCCAGGACGTCCGCGAGCTCGGGCCGCAGCGCCCCGGAGGTCCGCTCCCACCAGGGCCCGGGCGACTCGGCCGCCAGCCCGCTGCTGTGCGCGAGCAGTTGGGCGATCGTGGCCTCCCCCGCGCCGGTACCCGGCAGATGCTTCTCCAGCGGGTCACTCAGGTCGAGCAGGCCCTCGTCCCGCAGGCGCAGCACGAGCACCGCCGTGAACGTCTTGGTGATCGAGCCGATCCGGTACTGCACGTTCTCGTCCGGGCCGTGGCCGTCGACGGAGGTGCGCGAGCCGTGCCACACCGCCCGGCCACCCCGGACGACCGCCGCGACCAACGAGGGCGCCCGCCCTTCGGCCTGGCCCACGGCAATCCGGTGCAACAGCGCACGCCGCGTGGCGGGCAGGAGCTCTTCCTGGGATGTCGTCATGCCCCCAGTCCACCCCGCCGCCTGGGCGCAGGTCGAGCGCATTCGCTCCGCCCGGTCCTCCACCGCCCCTTCTGCCGGCGTCGGAGGCCACGGCGGGCGTCCCGTCAGGTCTGTGCCATGTCCACGAAGCGTGAGTAGTGGCCCTGGAACGCCACGGTGATCGTCGCCGTCGGGCCGTTACGGTGCTTGCCCACGATGATGTCGGCCTCGCCGGCGCGGGGCGACTCCTTCTCGTAGGCGTCCTCGCGGTGCAGCAGGATGACCATGTCGGCGTCCTGCTCGATGGAGCCGGACTCACGCAGGTCGGACACCATCGGCTTCTTGTCGGTGCGCTGCTCGGGACCACGGTTGAGCTGCGAGAGGGCGATGACCGGGACCTCGAGCTCCTTGGCGAGCAGCTTGAGGTTACGGGACATGTCCGAGACCTCCTGCTGACGGCTCTCGGAGCGCTTGGAGCCGCCGGACTGCATGAGCTGGAGGTAGTCGATGATCACGAGCTTGATGTCGTTGCGCTGTTTCAGGCGACGGCACTTCGCGCGGATCTCCATCATCGAGAGGTTCGGGGAGTCGTCGATGTAGAGCGGGGCCGCCGAGACCTCGGGCATCCGGCGGGCCAGCCGCGTCCAGTCCTCGTCCGTCATCGTGCCGGAGCGCATGTGGTGCAGGGCCACGCGAGCCTCGGCCGAGAGCAGACGCATCGCGATCTCGTTGCGCCCCATCTCCAGGGAGAAGATGACGCTCGCCAGGTTGTGCTTGATCGACGCCGCACGGGCGAAGTCGAGCGCGAGCGTGGACTTGCCCATGGCGGGGCGGGCCGCGATGACGACCATCTGACCTGGGTGGAGTCCGTTGGTGAGCGAGTCGAGGTCGGTGAATCCCGTCGGGACGCCGGTCATCTCACCGGTGCGGGAGCCGATCGCCTCGATCTCGTCGAGGGCGCCCTCCATGATGTCGCCGAGCGGCAGGTAGTCCTCGCTGGTGCGCTGCTCGGTGACCGCGTAGATCTCCGCCTGGGCGCGGTTGACGATCTCATCGACGTCGTCGTCGGCCGCGTATCCCATCTGCGTGATGCGGGTCCCGGCCTCGACCAGGCGGCGCAGGACGGCCCGCTCGTGGACGATCTCCGCGTAGTACTCGGCGTTCGCCGCCGTCGGCACCGTCTGCACGAGGGTGTGCAGATAGGCCGCACCGCCGACCTTGTTGATCTCGCCGCGCTTGGTGAGCTCCGCGGCGATGGTGATCGGGTCGGCCGGCTCGCCCTTCGCATAGACGTCGAGGATCGCCTGGAAGATCGTCTCGTGTGCGGGCTTGTAGAAGTCGTGACCCTTGATGACCTCGACGACGTCGGCGATGGCGTCCTTCGACAGCAGCATGCCGCCGAGAACGGACTGCTCGGCGTCGAGATCCTGGGGCGGGACACGCTCGAAGGTGGCTCCTCCGCCGTCCCACTCCCCGCTGTCTCTGCCTCGGTCATGCTGCTCGTCACGGCCGCGGATGCTGTCACCGCGGCGCCGGGAGGCGGGAAGACGATCACTGGGACCGCTGTCGGCCCACGGGTCGTCCAAGGGCTCGGAAATACTCACCGAGCCACCTCCTCCCGTCCGCCGAGCGGACCTCGCATGCCCTCAGTTCTACGGCACGCCTCTGACAATCGAGAGCCCCACCTCCGGTTGTGTCACGTCGGGATTGCGGCGGTTTTCCAGCCGTCGGACGGAGTGGGCGCCGGACCACGGTAGAGGTGCGGAGGGCGTCAGCCAATCTGGTTATCCACAGGCCATGTGGACGACGGCCCAGATGCTGTGGAGAACTCCGCGAAACCTGTGCACGACACGGTGGACAGCCCTGTGAACAAGCCTGCGACCTTGCCCACACCACGGCGCTGACCTGGTCATTTGCCGTCCACCGGCTGTGCAGAAGAAAAAGTTTGCCGGTCTGGCCAAGTTCCCTTCGAACGGTGCGCGACGACTCACAGCACCAGACGGTCAGTAAGGGTCGCAACGAGATTGCATCACTTACCTGTGGACGATTACATTGATGGCCATGACACAGGCCCCCGCGTCTCCCAAGGCTGCCCGTCGACAGCACGATCGAGAGATCGTCGCCCTGGCCGTCCCAGCCTTCGGCGCACTGGTCGCCGAGCCCCTCTTCGTCATGGCCGACAGTGCGATCGTCGGCCATCTCGGCACCGCGCAGCTCGCCGGACTCGGTGTCGCGTCAGCCCTCCTGGTGACAGCCGTCAGCGTGTTCGTCTTCCTCGCCTATGCCACCACGGCGGCCGTCGCCCGACGCGTCGGCGCCGGTGATCTGCCGTCGGCCATCCGCCAGGGCATGGACGGCATCTGGCTGGCACTTCTTCTGGGCGCCGCCGTCGTGACGGTCGTCCTGCCCACGGCACCGTTCCTCATCGAACTCTTCGGTGCCTCCGACACAGCCACCCCGTACGCGACCACCTATCTGCGCATCTCGGCGCTCGGCATCCCCGCGATGCTGGTCGTCCTCGCTGCCACCGGAGTGCTGCGCGGGCTTCAGAACACTCGCACCCCCCTCTATGTGGCCGTCGGTGGCTTCATCGCCAACGCTCTGCTCAACGTCGGCCTGGTCTACGGCGCCGACCTCGGCATCGCCGGTTCGGCCTGGGGAACCGTCCTGGCGCAGTGCGGGATGGCAGCCGTCTACCTCCTGGTCGTCATCCGCGGAGCCCGCGCACACGGGGCCTCCCTGCGCCCGGACGCGGCAGGCATACGTGCCTCCGCCCACGCCGGTGTGCCGCTCCTCGTCCGCACGCTGTCACTACGGGCCATCCTGATGATCGCCACGGCCGTCGCCGCCCGGCTGGGAGACGCCGATGTCGCGGCCCACCAGATCATCCTGTCGCTGTGGAGCCTGCTCGCCTTCGCGCTCGACGCCATCGCCATTGCGGGACAGGCGATCATCGGGCGGTATCTGGGCGCCGGTGACGGTGAAGGAGCCCGGGCCGTATGCCGCCGCATGGTCGAGTGGGGCATCGCCTCCGGCATCGGCCTCGGACTGCTCGTGGTGGCCGCCCGCCCGCTGTTCCTGCCCCTGTTCACCAGTGACGGCGCCGTCCAGGACACCGCGCTACCCGCACTGCTCGTGGTGGCGCTCTCCCAGCCGATCTGCGGCGTGGTCTTCGTCCTGGACGGTGTCCTGATGGGGGCCGGCGATGGCCCCTATCTCGCCTGGGCGATGGTGGCCACGCTGGCCGTGTTCGCCCCCGTGGCTCTGCTGATCCCCGTCATCGGCGGCGGCCTGACCGGGATCTGGGCAGCCATGACGCTGATGATGACGGTCCGCATGCTGACGCTCTGGCTCCGGGCGCGCTCCGGCCGCTGGATCGTCACGGGAGCGACCCGCTGACGGTTTCACGTGGAACAGCGTGTTTCACGTGAAACGAACCCGCGGCATATGAGCTGCGCTCGCGATGCCGGCCCACGAAGAAGGGGGCCGCACCCGTCCGGGTGCGGCCCCCTTCTTTCAGCTCATCAAGCCGAGTGCGGTGATCAGGCCGCGACGACCTCGATGTTGACCTTGGCGGCCACCTCGGGGTGCAGACGCACGGACGTCTCGTGGGCGCCCAGGGTCTTGATCGGCGTGCCAAGCTCGATGCGGCGCTTGTCGACCTCGGGGCCACCGGCAGCCTTGATCGCCGAAGCGACGTCGGCCGGGGTGACGGAGCCGAAGAGCCGACCGGCGTCGCCGGAGCGGACGGCCAGGCGGACCTTGACACCCTCGAGCTGGGCCTTCACAGCGTTGGCCTGCTCGATGGTCTGGATCTCGTGGATCTTGCGAGCGCGACGGATCTGCTCGACGTCCTTCTCGCCACCCTTGGTCCAGCGGATAGCGAGCTTCCGCGGGATCAGGTAGTTGCGAGCGTAACCGTCCTTGACGTCGACGACGTCGCCCGCGGCACCGAGGCCGGAGACCTCGTGGGTGAGGATGATCTTCATGTGTCGGTCACCCTTCCCTTATCGCGCGGTGGACGTGTAGGGCAGCAGCGCCATCTCACGGCTGTTCTTCACGGCCGTGGCGACGTCACGCTGGTGCTGCGTGCAGTTGCCGGTCACGCGGCGGGCACGGATCTTGCCGCGGTCGGAAATGAACTTCCGCAGCATGTTCGTGTCCTTGTAGTCCACGTACGTGACCTTGTCCTTGCAGAAAGCGCAGACCTTCTTCTTCGGCTTGCGCACAGGCGGCTTCGCCATGGTGTATCTCCTGTGTGATCAAGAAGTGTGGGGTACGGCCCACCCCTGGACCCGAAGGTCTAGAAGGGGGGCTCGTCCGAGTAGCCGCCGCCACCGCCGCCGCCGGAGTTTCCACCCCAGCCGCCGCCGCCCTGGTTGCCACCAGCGGGAGCGCCGGTCGCCCACGGGTCGTCGGCGGGAGCGCCGCCGCCCTGCTGACCGCCGCCGGAGCCACCGCCCCAGCCGCCGCCGGCCTGGCCGCCGCCACCGCCGCCGCCGTAACCGCCCTGGCCACCGCGAGCGCCACCGGAGGTCTTGGTGACCTTGGCCGTGGCGTTGCGCAGGCTGGCGCCGACTTCCTCGACGTCCAGCTCGTAGACCGTGCGCTTGACACCCTCACGGTCCTCATAGGACCGCTGCTTCAGCCGGCCCTGCACGATGACGCGCATGCCTCGCTGGAGCGACTCGGCGACGTTCTCCGCCGCCTGACGCCAGACCGAGCAGGTGAGGAAGAGGCTCTCGCCGTCCTTCCACTCGTTCGTCTGACGGTCGAAGGTGCGGGGAGTGGACGCGACACGGAACTTCGCGACCGCCGCACCGGACGGGGTGAAGCGCAGCTCGGGGTCGTCGACAAGATTGCCGACCACCGTGATGACGGTCTCGCCTGCCATGGGGGAACCTCTCGGCGGGTTTGCTCTGGCTGCTTGCTACTCGAATCCCGAAATCAGCTGAGCGGAGCTCAGTGAGTCTCGGGACGGAGGACCTTGGTCCGGAGGACCGACTCGTTCAGGTTCATCTGGCGGTCGAGCTCCTTGACGACCGCAGGCTCGGCCTGCAGGTCGATGACCGAGTAGATGCCCTCGGGCTTCTTCTTGATCTCGTACGAGAGACGACGACGGCCCCAGGTGTCGACCTTCTCGACCTTGCCGTTGCCCTCACGGACGACGGAGAGGAAGTTCTCGATCAGGGGGGCGACAGCGCGCTCCTCCAGATCGGGGTCGAGGATGACCATCACCTCGTAGTGACGCATGTGGAACCCACCTCCTTTGGACTCAGCGGCCACGGTCGTTCCGTGGCAGGAGGGTCGTGATGCGTACGCAACGGTATCGGCCGCCACTGACAATCGGGGGTGACCTTGCGGTTCTCCCGAAGCCGGGCAGACACCGGTGCAGACGGTACACAGTACCTGCACACCGGCTTCCGGTTGAAATCCGGCCGCCGTCGGCCACAATCTGTACACATCGGGTGTGTATGGCGCTACGATGCGCCGCTTTTCGCAGGAGGTGCCCTATGGCACAGGCATTGCGACCCAACACCGCCGGAGGCCTCTTCGCCACGGACGGAAAGGCCCATCCCCTCCAGGACACCCTGCTCGTGGTGACCCTGGTGCTCGGCATCACGTCCTTCATCACGGCCCAGTTCCACAGCCTGCACCTGCTCAGCTCCTGGACCGGTCTGATCGGCATCGCCACCGGTGCCTACGGCCACTGGATCTCGGTGACGACCCGTGAGCGCTTCGGCCTGATCGTGGGCCTCGGCGCATCGGGAGTCGGCTTCTTCCTCGGCATGGCACACGGCGGGCTCTTCGGCGGCATCTGACACGCCCACGACAGCCCTCCTCGAACCGGTGGCCGGGAGGCCGGCCACCGGACATCGCCACAACACCGCATAGAACACCCACGAACGCCCCGGAGGCGCCCGGCGCCGGGGCGGAGCTTTCGTACGCCCGGTCGAGGCGCTCCCCGGGCGCAGTAGGCTTCGGCGCTAGAGCCGGAGCCCCTGTTCCCATGGGGACACACCAGCCCGAGGAGCGCCCCGAATGAGCCTGACCCTGAGGACGATCAGTCGCGAGCAGCATCTGGCGTACATCCAGAGCCTGCCGTCGGCGAGCCACATGCAGGTCCCGGCCTGGGCTGACGTCAAGGCGGAGTGGCGCTCGGAGAGCCTCGGCTGGTTCGACGGCAGCGGCCAGTTGGTCGGCGCGGGTCTCGTCCTCTACCGCCAGCTGCCCAAGATCAAGCGCTACCTCGCCTATCTGCCCGAGGGCCCGGTCATCAACTGGTTCTCCCCGAACCTGACCGAGTGGCTGGAGCCGATGCTCGCGCACCTGAAGCAGCAGGGCGCCTTCTCCGTGAAGATGGGCCCGCCGGTGATCATCCGACGCTGGGACGCGGGCTCCATCAAGCAGGGCATCCAGAACCCGGACGTGAAGCGGCTGCGCGACATCGAGGCCGACTTCATCGAGCCGCGCGCCTTCGAGGTCGCCGACAAGCTGCGCCGTATGGGCTGGCAGCAGGGCGAGGACGGCGGGGCCGGCTTCGGCGACGTACAGCCCCGCTATGTCTTCCAGGTGCCGCTGGCCAACCGCTCGCTGGAAGAGGTCCACAAGAACTTCAACCAGCTGTGGCGCCGCAACATCAAGAAGGCCGAGAAGGCCGGCGTCGAGGTCGTCCAGGGCGGTTACCAGGACCTGGAGGAGTGGCAGCGTCTGTACGAGATCACGGCCGTGCGCGACCACTTCCGGCCGCGCCCCCTGTCGTACTTCCAGCGCATGTGGACGGCCCTCAACACTGAGGACCCCAACCGCATGCGGCTGTACTTCGCGCGGCACAACGGTGTGAACCTGTCGGCGGCGACGATGCTCATCGTCGGCGGCCACGTCTGGTACTCCTACGGCGCCTCCGACAACATCGGCCGCGAGGTCCGGCCCTCGAACGCGATGCAGTGGCGGATGCTGCGCGACGCCTACGCGCTCGGCGCCACGGTCTACGACCTGCGCGGCATCTCCGACTCGCTGGACGAGACCGACCACCTCTTCGGTCTGATCCAGTTCAAGGTCGGCACCGGCGGTCAGGCCGCCGAGTACCTCGGCGAGTGGGACTTCCCGCTGAACAAGCTGCTGCACAAGGCACTCGACATCTACATGTCGCGTCGCTGACCCCGCGCGCCCTGCTTCGATACCGTCAATAGCTGCACCGTCGATAGCTTCCACACCTCTGATACACCGCAGCCACGAGAAAGGTTCCAGGTCCGGCCATGGCGCTCACGCTCTACGTCGACACCGCGCGCTGGCGGGCGCACCACAAGCACGTGCAGGAGCAGTTCCCGGGCCTCGTACCGGTCTGCAAGGGCAACGGCTACGGGTTCGGGCACGAGCGGCTGGCGGAGGAGGCCACCCGGCTGGGCTCCGACGTCCTCGCGGTCGGCACGACGTACGAGGCCGCGCGCATCAAGGACTGGTTCGGCGGCGACCTGCTGGTGCTGACCCCGTACCGCCGCGGTGAGGAGCCGGTTCCGCTGCCGGACCGGGTCATCCGCTCGGTGTCGTCGGTGGACGGCGTGTACGGCCTCGTGGGTGCCCGCGTCGTCATCGAGGTGATGTCCTCGATGAAGCGGCACGGAGTGGGCGAGCACGAGCTGTCCCAGTTGCACGCCGCCATAGAGAACGT
This sequence comes from Streptomyces sp. NPDC046859, assembly GCF_040645135.1. Taxonomy (NCBI): domain Bacteria; kingdom Bacillati; phylum Actinomycetota; class Actinomycetes; order Kitasatosporales; family Streptomycetaceae; genus Streptomyces; species Streptomyces sp. NPDC046859. The sequence goes on along the minus strand of NZ_JBEYXR010000025.1, from coordinate 97,567 downwards.
CCGGCTGGAGGGCTTCGCCATCCACCTGCCGCTCGACCGCACGGACGGCTCGGACGCCGTCGAGGAGGTCATCGGCTGGATGGACCGGCTGCGGGCGGCCCGGCTGCCGTTGCACACCATGTTCGTGAGCCACCTCAAGGCCGAGGAACTGGCGCGCCTGCAGCAGCAGTTCCCGCAGACCCGCTTCCGCGCCCGGATCGGGACGCGGCTGTGGCTGGGGGACCACGACGCCACCGAGTACCGCGGCGCGGTCCTCGACGTCACGCGCGTGTCCAAGGGCGACCGTTTCGGTTACCGCCAGCAGAAGACGGCCTCCGACGGCTTCCTGGTGGTCGTGGCGGGCGGCACGTCGCACGGTGTGGGCCTGGAGGCGCCGAAGGCGCTGCACGGCGTCATGCCGCGCGCCAAGGGAGTCGCCCGCGCCGGCCTCGCCACGGTGAACCGGAACCTCTCGCCCTTCGTGTGGGGCGGTAAACAGCGCTGGTTCGCGGAGCCCCCGCACATGCAGGTGTCGATCCTCTTCGTGCCGGCGGACGCGCCCGAGCCGAAGGTCGGTGACGAGCTGGTCGCCCATCTGCGGCACACCACCACGCAGTTCGACCGCATCGTGGACCGCTGAGCCGAGCCGTTCAGCGCGGAAGCTGCGGAAGCTGCGGAAGCTGCGGAAGCTGCGTAAGGCCGTACATGGAATCCACCGTGTACGGCCTTCTGCATACCGCTCTCCGGCCTCTGTTCGCTCAGAGCGAACCGTCGACGGCCTCCCGGTCGCCCCAAGCCACCTGCCGGCCTTCCTCGTCATGGGCGGCATGACGCGGTGGGTGGGCTGCCGCTCCGTACACGTACACGTCCTCCGCCCCGTCGAGGACACCGCCCGAGGGGTCGTCCTCGCCGCCCTGGCGCACCGGGTCGCGCTCCGGCATCAGGATGTCCCGCACGACGACGGCGACCAGGTACAGCGTGCCCAGCAGATGCAGGCCGATGGCCCAGTGGTAGCCGTCGGGCGGCAGGCCCTTGTGGGCGTCTCCGCTGGTCGTGTAGGCGAGGTACATCCAGATGCCGAGGAAGTACGCCACCTCGCAGGCCTGCCAGATGAGGATGTCCCGCCACCTGGGCCGGGCCAGCGCGGCCAGGGGCACCAGCCACAGGACGTACTGCGGCGAGTAGACCTTGTTGGTGAGGATGAACGCCGCGACGATCAGGAAGGCCAGCTGGGCGAAGCGAGGCCGACGCGGCGCGGTGAGCGTCAGCACCGCGATCCCGGCGCAGCACAGCAGCATCAGCAGCGTGGCGAAGGTGTTGACGGTCTCGGTGCTCAGCGGGTCCGTGGAGTTCTGGACCAGGATCAGCCAGAAGGAGCCGAAGTCGACGCCCCTCTCCTGACTGAACCGGTAGAACTGCGACCACCCGTCCCACGCGAGCAGCATGACCGGGAGATTGACCACCGCCCAGGCGAGCGCGGTCCCGCCCAGCGCCCGCCCGAAGTCCCGCCATCGGGCCGCGCGCCAGCACAGCACGAACAGCGCCCCGAGCAGGAAGACGGGGTACAGCTTGGCGGCCGTGGCCAGGCCCAGCAGGATCCCGAAGGCGAGCGACCGGCCACGTGACCACATCAGCATCGCCGCGGCCGTCAGGGCCACGGCCAGCAGATCCCAGTTGATGGTCGCGGTCAGCGCGAAGGCGGGGGCCAGAGCGACGAGCAGGCCGTCCCAGGGACGCCGGCGGTGGGTCCGGGTCACGCAGACGGCGATGACCGCGGCGCAGACCATCAGCATCCCGGCGTTGACCATCCAGTACCACTGCTCCTGGTCCTGGATGCTGCCGCTGTCCGAAGTGAGCCAGGACGCGACCTCCATGAAGACGCCGGTCAGCACCGGGTACTCGAGGTACTGCATGTCGCCGGGCAGCTTGTCGAAGTACGGCACCAAGCCGTCGGCGAAGCCCCGCCCCTGGTACAGGTGCGGGATGTCCGAGTAGCAGGCGTGCGTGTACTGGGAGCTGGCACCGAAGAACCAGGCCCCGTTGTAGCAGGGCGCCTTCTGGACCAGGCCGAGAGCGAACATGCCGATGGCCACTAGCGCGATGATCCGTACCGGCGTCCACCAGGACGTCCCGAGCAGGGCGCGCCGCCCGATCGGGCCACCGATCAGCTCACTGCCACGCGCGGCGACCTTGTCCTCCCTGGTCGGCCGCACCTGATCCGGCTCATGCGCGCTCATGGGCGTCGTCTCTGCACTGGGCATGGGGCACATCCTGCCGCACGTATCGGAGAGCAGCGTCGGGAAGCCATACCGCGGCCAGTGACTGTTTCACGTGAAACCCGACGTTTCACGTGAAACAGGGATCGCAGAAGGCTGCTCAGACTCGATGCGGCAGCACGGCGCACCCGCCTGGGTTCCAGGACCTGTCCCTGCGGCCTCTGTACGGACGCCAGAGGGCCAAAAGCCGGTGGCCGGCACCCCAACCTCGGGTGCCGGCCACCGGCCTTCTCGTCGCGGTAGAGCCCTTCGGCTCTCGGTCAGCCGGATGGTCGACCGAAAATGCCTCCGGCGCCGTTGCCGCCGCCGTTGTTGTTGCCCCCGCCGCTGTCATCGGTCGCGGTCGCGGTGGCTGTCGGCGAGGAGGTCGGACCCCCGTTGGCACCACCGTTCTGTCCACCGTTGTCGTTCTCACACCGCAAGTCGAACGGGTCGCACGTATCCGTCGGGGTCGGCGTCAGCGTGGGCGTCTCGGACGGGGTCGGCGTCTCGGAGGGAGTCGCCTCCTCCGTCTCCGTGGGGGTGGGCACCACGGACGGCGTGGGCGTGTCGTTGATGATCTCGCCGATGGGCTCGGGCTCGGGGAAGGGCTCCGGCGTGCCGTAGCTCTTCATGGCCTCGGCCATGTAGTCCCTCCAGACCTGCGCGGGGATGTCACCACCGTGGATGGAGGAGACGCCACCGGTGCCGTTCATGGAGAGCAGCTTGCCCTTGTCCGGATCCGTACGGAACAGCGTCACGGCCGTCGACAGCTCGCGGGTGTAGCCGACGAACCACGCCGACTTGTTCTCGTCGGTCGTACCGGTCTTGCCGGCCACCGGGAACCCGATGTCCGCGACCTTCTTACCGGTGCCGTTCTGGACCACGTTCTCGAGGACGTCCGTCACGTTGTTCGCGACGTTGGCGTCCATGGCCGTTTCCTTCTCCGGGGGTGCGAAGCCCGGGAGCGGCTCGCCGTCCTTGATCACCTTGGTGACGGAGTACGGCTCGTAGTGCGCCCCGGAGTTGGCGAAGCTTCCGTACGCGTCCGCCATCCGGATCGCGCTCGGGGTCGAGGTACCGAGCGAGAACGACACGTTCTTGATGTTCGCCTTGTCGAAGAAGGCCGACGAGATGCCCATGTCCTGGGCGAGCTCCTGCGTATTGGCCAGACCGACATCGATGCCCAGCTGGGCGAACGGGCTGTTGATCGACTGCTCCATGGCCTTGCGGAGCGTGACCATGCCCCAGGCCTTGGTGCCCTCGTTCTTCTGACGGAACGGCTTTCCGTTGTCACCCATGATCGGGTCGCCGTTCCTGTCCTTGATGACGAGGAGGTCGTCGCCGTTGTACCGGGCCATCGGAGAGAGCGGCTCGCCGTCGGTCTCGTAGGTCCCGTACTTCATCGCGGCCGCCAGCACGATGGGCTTCCAGGTCGATCCGACCGGCACGCCCAGAGTGTTGGCGTTGTTGGAGTAGTGACCCTTGTTGTAGCCGGCGCCGCCGTAGATCGCGACGATCGCACCCGTCTTGGGGTCGACCGACGCGCCACCGAACTGGACGTGCTTGTCCTTCTCGCGCCTCTTGGGGTCGAGGAAGCTCTTCTCCGTCTTCCCGACGGCCGCCGCCAGCTCGTTGACCTTGTCCTTGTCGAAGGTCGTGTAGATGCGGTAGCCGCCCTTCTCCAGATCCTCGGGGGACAGATTCGCCTTCTTGGCCACGTACTCCTTGGCGATGTCGATCAGGTAACCCGTCTGACCGGAGAGGTTGGAGGTCTGCTTCTTCAGCTTCGGGAACTCACCGACCTTGGCCCGCTCGGCCTGGGTCATGCGCCCCACCTCGACCATGCGGCCCTGGATCCACGACCAGCGTTCCTTGACGCGCGCGGTGTTCAGCTCCTTCGTGGCGTTGGCGCCCACACCGCCGTCGGGGTTGTAGAAGTTCGGGCCCTTCAGCACCGAGGCAAGGAAGATGCACTGCGACGGCGTGAGCTTCCTCGCGTCGACCCCGAAGTACGCCTGGGCCGCCGCCTGAATGCCGTAAGCGTTGCGGCCGTAGTAGGCGGTGTTGAGGTAACCAGCGAGGATCTCGTCCTTCGACATCTTCTGGTTGACCTTGATGGAGATGAACAGCTCCTTGAACTTCCGGGAGAGTGTCTGCTCCTGGCTCAGGTAGGTGTTCTTCACGTACTGCTGGGTGATGGTCGAACCACCCTGCGTCTCCCCGCCCCTGGCCATGTTGAAGAGCGCGCGGCCGATACCGGCCGGGTCGATGCCCTTGTCGTCGTAGAAAGACGCGTTCTCGGCGGAGACCACCGCGTTCTTGATCTCCGGTGGGATCTCCGCGTCGCTCACCAGCTGGCGGTTCGTCTGGCCACCGGTAGCAGCCATCTGCTTGCCGTTGGACCAGTAGAAGACGTTGTTCTGGGCCATGGCCGTGTCCTGGGCCTTCGGGATGCCCACCATGGCGTATCCGATGCCCGCGGCCGCGATCAGGCCTCCCATGAAGGTGAGGAAGAGTCCCGTCACGAGCTTCCAGGACGGCAGCCAGCGCGCAGCGCCGTACTTGCCGGCGCGCGGATAGTCGATGAACCGCTTCTCCGCGGGCGGTGCCGAACGTCCTCTGCCTGGAGCCGCGCGGCGGCCCCCCCTCGTCGGTTCGGGCGCCCTGCGGCGGCTGCCACTGCTTCTTTGTGCCGCGCGTCGCGCCTCGGCGCGGCCGCCGTACAGTCGGTCCTCGCCTCCTGATCCGGTGGCACCCGACCCGTACGGGTCGGAAGGAGATCCGGTGGCGCCTCGCGGTGCCGCACGGCGGCCGGTGGACGAGCCGGACTGGCCGCGTCGGGCCGCGGCACGTCCGCCTCCCTGCGGCGGCGGCGGTTTGCGACGGTGCTCGCTCATCGAACGACTACTCCTCGGACAGGCGCACCCCTGGGCGCCTGGCAACGGCGGCTGTTTTCCGGTCCCCCCGACATACGGATGTGAGCGGTTTCGCATTCACCCGTACTGCACCAAGGACGACGACGTCCTCTGGCGTCACTTGGTTCCCGGTGCTGTGCATGGCGCACAGACTACGCACCGTCAAAGTACTCGCGACCCCGAACTTCACCCCAAATCAGGCAAGTCAGTCGACACGAGACGGTGATGTGATCCCGTTCACTCTCTTCCCACTTGTCGCTTCCGGGAGGCCGTTCTATCGTGCTGATGTATCGAGTCGATACATCAGCGAGAGATAAGGCGAGGAGGCGAGCGGATGAGCCGGCGTTCCGGGATCCTCGAGTTCGCCGTTCTCGGACTGCTCCGTGAGTCCCCTATGCACGGCTATGAGCTGCGCAAACGACTCAATACGTCACTGGGTGTGTTCCGTGCCTTCAGTTACGGCACGCTCTACCCCTGCCTCAAGACGCTGGTCACCAACGGCTGGTTGATCGAGGAACCGGGGAACACCACCGAGGACGCCCTTGCCGCACCCCTCGCGGGGCGTCGCGCCAAAATCGTCTACCGGTTGACGGCAGAAGGTAAGGAGCACTTCGAGGAACTGCTCTCGCAGACCGGCCCCGACGCGTACGAGGACGAGCATTTCGCTGCCCGATTCGCCTTCTTCGGACGCACCCCGCAGGACGTACGCATGCGCGTACTGGAGGGCCGCCGCAGCCGGCTGGAGGAGCGTCTGGAGAAGATGCGCGCCTCCTTGGCACGCACCCGGGAGCGCCTCGACGACTACACGCTTGAGCTGCAGCGCCACGGGATGGAGTCCGTGGAGCGCGAAGTGCGCTGGCTGAACGAGCTCATCGAGAGCGAGCGGGCCGGGCGGGACCTGAAGGGTCCCGCTTCCGGGGAGCCCGACTCGCCGGACACCACTCATGGAACGCCGGGCGGCCTGCCCCGGGCGGGAGACACCTCCCGACCGGATACGCCCGACGACACCGCCACGTGAGATCCACTCAGGACCTCACTCGTACACACAGGGAGCAACCGGAATGGGTTCGGTTCGCGTAGCCGTCGTCGGCGTGGGCAACTGCGCCGCGTCGCTGGTTCAGGGAGTCGAGTACTACAAGGACGCCGACCCGGCGTCCAGGGTCCCCGGCCTGATGCACGTGCAGTTCGGCGACTACCACGTGAGCGACATCGAGTTCGTCGCCGCGTTCGACGTCGACGCGAAGAAGGTCGGACTCGACCTCGCGGACGCCATCGGCGCCAGCGAGAACAACACGATCAAGATCTGCGACGTGCCGCGCTCCGGTGTGACCGTCCAGCGCGGCCACACCCTCGACGGCCTGGGCAAGTACTACCGCGAGACCATCGAGGAGTCCGCCGAGGCCCCGGTCGACATCGTCCAGGTCCTCAAGGACAAGCAGGTCGACGTCCTGGTCTGCTACCTGCCCGTGGGTTCCGAGGACGCGGCGAAGTTCTACGCCCAGTGCGCCATCGACGCCAAGGTCGCCTTCGTCAACGCCCTCCCGGTCTTCATCGCCGGCACCAAGGAGTGGGCGGACAAGTTCACCGAGGCGGGCGTCCCGATCGTCGGTGACGACATCAAGTCCCAGGTCGGCGCCACCATCACGCACCGCGTCATGGCGAAGCTGTTCGAGGACCGCGGTGTCGTCCTGGACCGCACGATGCAGCTGAACGTCGGCGGCAACATGGACTTCAAGAACATGCTCGAGCGTGACCGCCTCGAGTCGAAGAAGATCTCGAAGACCCAGGCCGTCACCTCGCAGATCCCCGACCGCGATCTCGGCGAGAAGAACGTCCACATCGGCCCGTCCGACTACGTGGCCTGGCTCGACGACCGCAAGTGGGCCTACGTCCGCCTCGAGGGCCGTGCCTTCGGTGACGTCCCGCTGAACCTGGAGTACAAGCTCGAGGTCTGGGACTCCCCGAACTCCGCCGGTGTCATCATCGACGCCCTGCGCGCCGCGAAGATCGCCAAGGACCGCGGTATCGGCGGCCCGATCCTGTCGGCGTCGAGCTACTTCATGAAGTCCCCGCCGGTCCAGTACTTCGACGACCAGGCCCGGGAGAACGTCGAGAAGTTCATCAAGGGCGAGGTCGAGCGCTAAGCACGACGGCACCCCCGTCCTCCGGCCCGGACAGCGGTCCGTGCGTCGGTGAGACATCGCGGCACCGCGCCCCGAGCGCGCGGTGCCGCACCAGAACGCTCCTGCCAGAGCTGCCGAGGGTCCCTGGGTCGTCCCGGGGGCCCTCGCCGTATGTGAGGCTGTGCCCCATGTCCGTCGTACGTGACCTGCGGGTCCTGTGGCACTTCCGGGACTTCCGGCGCCTGCTCGCCGTGCGCCTGTTCTCGCAGGGCGCCGACGGCGTCTACCAGACCGCCCTCGCCACGTACGTCGTCTTCTCGCCGGAGAAGCAGAGCTCCGCCGGCGCGATCGCCGCCGCCATGGCGGTGCTGCTGCTGCCGTACTCCCTGGTGGGCCCCTTCTCCGGTGTGCTGCTCGACCGTTGGCGCCGCCGCCAGGTCCTGCTGTACGGCAGCGTGCTGCGCACCGTGCTGGCGTCGGCCACGGCCGTGCTCATCGTCGCCGACGTGCCCGACTGGCTCTTCTACGTCTCCGCCCTGTGCGTCACCGCGGTCAACCGCTTCGTGCTGTCCGGGCTGTCCGCCGCGCTGCCCCGGGTGGTGGACGGCGATCGGCTCGTCATCGCCAACTCCCTTTCCCCGACCGCCGGGACGCTCGCCGCGACCATGGGCGCCGGTCTCGCCTTCCTCGTCCGGCTGGCGGTGTGGGACTCGGACGCCGCCGTGGTGCTCTGCGGGGCCGCCCTGTACCTGTGCGCGGGTCTGGCCTCCTTGCGGATGGCGCCGCAACTGCTGGGTCCCGATACCGAATTGGTGCGGCTCCGCCTCGCGGCGGCGCTGTCCGGCACCGCGCGGGACCTGGCGGCGGCCGTACGCCATCTCGCCGCCCCGCCGCGCCGGGAGGCCGCCTGGGCGCTGCTGGCGATGACTCTGATGCGCTTCTGCTACGGCGCCCTGCTGGTCATGCTGCTGATGCTGTGCCGGTACGCCTTCACCTCGGACACGGAGGACGGACTCGCCCTGCTCGGTATGGCGTTGGGCCTGTCCGGCGCCGGCTTCTTCACCGCGGCCGTGGTGACGCCGGCTGCCGCGGGACGTCTCGGACCGGGGCGTTGGATCGCCGTCTGCGCGGGCGTCGCCGCCGTCCTGGTGCCCGCACTCGGTCTGCCCTTCGCCACCGTTCCCATGCTGGTGGCGGCCTTCGTCCTGGGCGTGACGACGCAGGGAGCGAAGATCGCCACGGACACCGTGGTGCAGTCCTCCGTCGACGACGGCTTCCGTGGCCGGACCTTCTCCGTCTACGACGTGCTGTTCAACGTCGCCTTCGTCGGAGCCGCGGCCGTGGCCGCCCTGATACTGCCTCCGGACGGCCGCTCGGCTGCGCTCATTGTCACGATCGCCGTTATCTACACGGCGGTTGCGGTTGCTATCGCCCGGTTTGAGAGGCGGCCCGTGTCACGGCAATGACACAGAGCCACTCCCGGGTGGGGAATTGTCAGCGCGGACCGATAACTTACGTGCGTCTTACATCGCGCATAGCTCGCGATCAGCACCCATGTTCTAGGGGGACCCCCAAGTGTCGACTCCGCCGCCCCAGGGCAATCCATTCGCCCAGGGCCAGAATCCGTACGCCCAGGCTCCGCAGGGCCAGGCTCCGTACCCTCAGCAGCCGGGCGCACCGGGTGTCCCCCCGCAGGGCGCCGCACCCTTCGCCCCCATCCCGCCGGAGCAGCCCCGTCGCAAGGTCAGCTTCAAGACGGTCAAGAACATCCTGGTGGGCGTCGGCATCGTCACTGCCATCGTCGTCGGCTACATAACCAGCCTGGACGACGCGAACCAGGCGAAGGTGGGCGACTGCCTGAAGTCCGCCTCCTCCTCCAGTGACGAGATGGAGGTCGTCGACTGCACGTCCTCGGAGGCCGAGGCCAAGGTCCTGAAGAAGATCGACGGCACCTACACCTCGTTCACCGCCGAGACGGAGTGCCGCAAGGTCAGCGGTGCGACGAGCTTCTACGCCCAGACCGGCGACGGCGACAACTTCCTGCTGTGCCTGAAGGACGCCTGATCTGAGTTCGTGCTCCGAGTTCGTGCTCTGGGCTTCCGCACCGAGGGGCGATGTTTCACGTGAAACATCGCCCCTCGGTGCGTCCGCAGCTGTGTTTCACGTGAAACACAGTCTCCCCGCAGACTTCAGTCCTGTGTGGCCCACCACTCCTTGAGTGCCGCCACCGCCGCGTCATGCTCCATCGGTCCATGCTCCAGCCGGAGCTCCAGCAGGTGCTGATACGCCTTCCCGATGACCGGGCCTGGTCCGACGCCGAGGATCTCCATGATCTGGTTGCCGTCGAGGTCCGGGCGGATGGCGTCGAGCTCCTCCTGCTCCTGGAGCTGGGCGATGCGCTCCTCCAGGCCGTCGTAGGCGCGGGACAGCGCCGCCGCCTTGCGCTTGTTGCGCGTCGTGCAGTCCGAGCGGGTCAGCTTGTGAAGGCGCTCGAGGAGCGGGCCGGCGTCACGGACGTAACGGCGCACCGCCGAGTCCGTCCACTCCCCGGTGCCGTAGCCGTGGAAGCGCAGGTGGAGCTCGACGAGGCGTGAGACGTCCTTCACGAGCTCGTTGGAGTACTTCAGCGCCGTCATGCGCTTCTTGGTCATCTTCGCGCCGACCACCTCGTGGTGGTGGAACGAGACCCGGCCGTCCTTCTCGAAGCGGCGCGTCCGCGGCTTGCCGATGTCGTGCAGCAGCGCCGACAGCCGCAGCGTCAGGTCGGGGCCGTTCTCCTCGAGGGCCATCGCCTGCTCCAGCACGATCAGCGTGTGCTCGTACACGTCTTTGTGCCGGTGATGCTCGTCGCTCTCCAGCCGCAGGGCCGGGAGTTCGGGCAGAACGTGGTCGGCGAGCCCGGTGTCGACCAGCAGCGTCAGGCCCTTGCGGGGGTGGTCGGAGAGGATCAGCTTGTTCAGCTCGTCCCGTACCCGCTCCGCGGAGACGATCTCGATGCGCCCGGCCATGTCCGTCATGGCCGTCACGACCTCTGGCGCCACCTCGAAGTCCAGCTGGGCCGCGAAACGCGCAGCGCGCATCATGCGCAGCGGATCGTCCGAGAACGACTCCTCGGGTGTACCGGGCGTCCGCAGGACCCGCTCGGCGAGATCCTCGAGTCCTCCGTGCGGGTCGACGAACTCCTTCTCGGGGAGGGCGACGGCCATCGCGTTCACGGTGAAGTCACGTCGGACGAGATCCTGCTCGATGGAGTCGCCGTACGACACCTCGGGCTTGCGCGAGGTCCGGTCGTACGCCTCCGAGCGGTACGTCGTCACCTCGATCTGGTAGCCGTCCTTCTGCGCCCCGACCGTGCCGAACGCGATCCCGACCTCCCACACCGCGTCCGCCCACGGGCGCACGATCTTCAGCACGTCCTCGGGACGGGCGTCGGTCGTGAAGTCGAGGTCGTTGCCGAGCCGGCCGAGCAGCGCGTCCCGTACCGATCCGCCGACCAGGGCGAGGGAGAACCCGGCCTCCTGGAAACGGCGGGCGAGATCGTCGGCGACGGGCGCGACCCGCAGCAGTTCACTGACCGCACGGTGCTGCGCCTCGCTCAGGGCGCTGGGCTTGTCTTCGTTGGCGTTCGGCACAACAGAAGAGGGTACGTGGCCCGGGCGACCGCCCGCTCCCTATGGGGCGGCTCTCTGCGGCGCGGACACCCCCATCGATACAGGCACAAGGCCTGCTCTTGCCCCGTACGGAAGCCCTCTCCTTTATAGGGGCATATAAAGGACGGGATGGGCGCAGGACTCGATCTTGCTGAGGGAGACCGCGGCACTTCCCCTCGGCGCGCATCGTTACCATGCCTGGACGCACATTCCGACGACCACTGACGACGACTAGGACGGACGAGCGCGTGGCCGAGGCGGCAGACTTCCAGGGGACCAGTCCCTCACCTGCCCGCCGGTGGCTGCGGCGCACCGGGGCACTGCTCGCCGGCGCGCCCCTGCTGGCCGGTCTGCTCCAGCTGTCCGCCGCCCCGTTCGCGCAAGCGGCCGTGCAGGACTCCCTGAGCACCGAATCGGGCCCCGGCTCGGTCGATGTGGCTGTGGATTCCCTCACCCCCAGCGTCCCCGTGGAGGGCGACACCGTCACGGTCACCGGCACGGTGACCAACAAGGGGAAGCGGACGGTCACCGACGCTCAGGTGGATCTGGTCCTGGGCCGGCCGGTGAAAACCCGCTCGGCCATCGACACGATCTCCCGCCGCACCACGTACCGGCCCGCCCTCGACGGCGCCCCGGTGGGCGGGAAGTACGTCGAGGAGTTCGCCAAGCTGGCCCCGGGCATCTCCCAGCGCTTCAGCATCGCGGTGCCGGTCGACAAGCTGAACCTCGACGAGGCGGGCGTGTACCAGTTCTCCGTCTCCCTGTCCGGGGAGACGGCTGCGCGGCCCTGGTCGCAGGTGCTCGGCATCCAGCGCACCTTCCTGCCGTGGCAGCCCGGCGGGGCCGAGACCAAGACGCGGACGACTGTCCTGTGGCCGCTGATCTCGACCTCGCACATGACGGCCGAGACCGGCTCGGACGAGTCACAGACGCCCGTCTTCCGCGACGACGACCTCGCCAAGGAGATCGCCCCCGGCGGCCGTCTCCAGCAGATGGTCGCGCTGGGCAAGGAACTCGACGTCACCTGGGTGATCGACCCCGACCTGCTCGCCTCCGTGGACGCGATGACGGAGCGCTACAGCATCCAGGGCGAGGGCGACACGACGACGCCGGGCACTCACCAGGGCGTCGCCAAGCAGTGGCTCTCCGACCTGCAGGAGGCGGTACACGACGAGGAGGTCGTGGCGCTGCCCTTCGGCGACCCCGACCTGGCCTCCCTGGCGCACAACGGCACGAGCGTCACCGGCTCCCTGAACCACTTCAAGGAGGCGACCGACGTGGCCGGGGACACCGTCGAGTCGATCCTCCACGTGGAACCGGCCACCGACTTCGCCTGGCCGGTCGAGGGCGCCGTGGACCCGTCGATCGTCAAGGTCGCCACCTCCGCCGGCGCGGACAAGGTGATCGCCCGCAGCGACAGCCTGGCGGAGGACAGCAGCCTCCCGTACACCCCCTCCGCCGCCCGCCCGATCGGCGGCGGCACCAGCGCCGTCGTCGCCGACGCCCGTCTGTCGACGCTGTTCCAGGGCAATCTGAGCCGGGCGTCGACCTCGACGCTCGCCGTGCAGCGGTTCCTCGCGCAGAGCCTGACCCTGAACCTCCAGACGAGCAAGCAGCGCAACATCGTCGTCGCTCCGCAGCGCACGCCGACCGCGAGCCAGGCCCAGACCGTGGCCGAGGCCGTACGGGCGCTGCAGGGCGGCTCCTGGTCGCAGGCGCAGGACCTCACGGCAGCCGCCTCGGCCAAGCCCGACTCGGCCGCCACCACGCGCGTCCCGCCGGCCTCCCGGTATCCCTCCGCCCTGCGCAAGCAGGAGCTGGCCCGGGGCGCCTTCGCGCAGATCGCCACCATCCAGGACAAGCTCGACCGGTTCAAGATCATCCTCACCAACCAGTCACGGGTCGTGACCCCCTTCGGGCGGGCGATGAACCGGACGATGTCGACGTCGTGGCGCGGCCGTGCCGGCACGGCGGCGGACTTCCGCAACGGTGTGGAGGCGTATGTCGACTCCCTCGCCGGCCAGGTCACGCTGATCGACAAGTCGGAGACCAAGCTGTCCGGCCGCAGCGCCACGATCCCGGTGACGGTGACGAACAACCTGGTGCAGGGGGTCGACCACCTGGTCCTGCGGCTCACGTCGACCGCCCCGAGGCGCCTCGAGATCGACGGCGAGTCGTACACCGAGCAGCAGGTCGCGGTCTCCGGCGGGCACAGCCAGACGGTGAAGTTCACGGCGTCCGCCCAGGCCAACGGCAAGGCGACCGTGATCGCCCAGCTGTACACGGAGGACGGCCGGAAGTACGGCGACCCCGTCAAGTTCGACGTGAGGGTCACCGAGTTCACGGCCACGGTGATGCTGGTCATCGGCGGCGGCTTCCTGCTGCTCGTCCTCGCCGGATTCCGCATGTACACGCAGCGCAAGCGCGCGGCGGCGCGGGCGGCCGCGGAGGACGGGCCCAGGCAGACGAACGAGTCCGCGGACGATCCGGAGAACCCGGAAAGCCCTGCGGGACGTCCCACGGACGAGGAACTCGCCGACGAGCAGTCGGGCGCCGGAGCCCGAGGAGGCGCCTCCGAGCAGCCGAGTGACCCGATCCCGGACACCGCAGCGGAAAACGCCGACCCGTCCGGCACGGGTGAGAGAGTGGACCGTTGAGCGAAGTCGTGGCCGGTGGGCCCGGGACGATGAGGTGGGGTAGCCATGAACGCGCCGTACGACGGTGACCGCGGCCAGGCCGCGGGCAGCTCGGGGCACCCCGAGGGCCCGCCGCCCGAGGGCCAGGTACCGCCGCAGCACCCGGCGGACATGTACCTCCAGGACGCCTACGACCAGGACCCCTACCAGGGGCAGGACATCACCGCCCAGGACCCGGTCGCCGAGGCGCTGTACGACCGTGCCTCGCACCCGCCACCCCCGCCGGGCACCTACCAGCCCCAGCAGCCGCTCTACTCCCAGCCGCCGCAGTCGCCGTACGCCCCCGACCCGAACGTGTGGGCGCAGACACCGGCGCCCGAGCCGGAGGGCCCGACCCAGTACCTGCCGTACGGGGACGACCCTCGGACGACCCAGTACGTGGGCGTCGACGACCTCGTCTCGCACTCGTCGGAGGAGCGCCCGGAGCACGACGCGTTCGCGCACCTCTTCCGGGACCAGCAGCAGGGCGGCGGCCAGCAGCAGTACCAGCAGGCGACGGTCCCCGGTCCGTCCCCCGCGCCCGCTCCGGGCCCGCGGCAGGCAGCCGCACCGGTCGCGGCCGCCGAGAACGACGAGCCGGCGCCCGCCCCGGCCCCCGCGCCCGTCGCGAAGAAGGGCGGCGGCCGGGTCGGCGGTCTGCTGAAGTCCAGCGCCGTCATGGCGGCCGGCACGATGGTGTCCCGCCTCACCGGGTTCGTCCGGTCGATGCTGATCGTCTCGGCACTCGGCCTCGGTCTGCTCGGCGACTCCTTCCAGGTCGCCTACCAGCTGCCGACGATGATCTACATCCTGACCGTCGGCGGTGGCCTCAACTCCGTCTTCGTGCCGCAGCTCGTGCGCGCCATGAAGGACGACGAGGACAGGGGCGAGGCCTACGCGAACCGTCTGCTGACGGTCGTCATGGTCGCGCTCGCCGCCCTCACGGCACTGGCGATGTTCGCGGCGCCGCTCCTGGTCAGCGCTCTGTCGGCCAAGGTCGCCGGCGACCCCGCCGCCAACGAGGTGGCGGTCACCTTCACGCGCTACTTCCTGCCCTCGATCTTCTTCATGGGCGTCCACGTCGTGATGGGCCAGATCCTCAACGCCCGCGGCCGCTTCGGCGCCATGATGTGGACCCCGGTCCTGAACAACGTCGTCATCATCGTGACGCTCGGCATGTTCATCTGGGTATACGGCACCTCGGAGCGCTCCGGGATGTCGGTCACGAGCATCCCGCCGGAGGGGCAGCGGCTCCTCGGCATCGGCATCCTGCTCGGCCTGGTGGTCCAGTCCCTCGCCATGATCCCGTACCTGCGGGAGACCGGGTTCCGGCTGCGGCTGCGCTTCGACTGGCGGGGTCACGGCCTCGGCAAGGCCGCCATGCTCGCCAAATGGACGATCCTGTTCGTCCTGGCCAACCAGGCCGGCGCCCTCGTCGTCACCCAGCTGTCCACCGCGGCCGGTATCGCGTCGGACGATGAGGGCACCGGCTTCGCCGCCTACGCCAACGCCCAGCTGATCTGGGGTCTGCCGCAGGCCATCATCACCGTCTCCCTGATGGCCGCCCTGCTGCCCCGTATCTCCCGCTCGGCCGCCGAGAACGACGCCGGCGCGGTCCGCGACGACATCTCGCAGGGCCTGCGCACCACCGCCGTGGCGATCGTGCCGCTCGCCTTCGGATTCGTGGCGCTCGGCATCCCGATGTGCACCCTGATGTTCGGCTCGTCCGGCACCAGCCAGGCCACCAACATGGGCTACATGCTGATGGCCTTCGGCCTCGGCCTGATCCCCTATTCCGTGCAGTACGTCGTCCTGCGCGCCTTCTACGCATACGAGGACACCCGCACCCCCTTCTACAACACGGTCATCGTGGCGGCCGGCAACGCCGCGGCCTCCGGGCTGTGCTACCTCGTCCTGCCCGCCCGCTGGGCCGTGGTGGGCATGGCGGCCTCCTACGGCCTGGCGTACGCGATCGGCGTCGGGGTGGCCTGGCGACGGCTGCGGGTGAAGCTGGGCGGTGATCTGGACGGCGCCCGCGTGACGCGGACCTATGCGCGGCTCTGCATCGCGTCGGTCCCGGCCGCGCTGGTCAGCGGGGCGGCCTGCTACGGCGTCAGCCGGGTCCTCGGCCAGGGCGTCGCCGGCTCGTTCGCCGCCCTCCTGGCCGGTGGGGCCGTCCTGCTCGGCGTCTTCTTCGTGGCCGCCCGCCGGATGCGCATCGAGGAACTGAACTCGCTCGTGGGCATGGTCCGCGGGCGGCTGGGGCGGTGAGGTGGGGGTAGGCGCACAACCATCGTCCGTCATCGTGTGTCGTGCATAGCGGCGGACTGTGGGCACAATTGGTTCGGCGTCGGACGGCGCGCACGAGGTGTGGCGGCGCGCATTGAATGGGGAGGCAGGAACGACGGTGGCGGAACGGAGCACGGCTGCCGTCGACGTGGCAGACAACAGCGGTGACGAGCCGCTGACCGCTCAGGCGGACGAGTCGTCCACGGCCGACGGGGTGGCCACGAATCGGGAGCGGGGCACGGACATCGACGAGGCACAGGGGAGTGGCGGGCCGGAGGGCCCCGGGAAGGCCTCGGCGCCCGAGCTGCACAGCGGTCACAAGCTCGCCAGACGCTACCGCCTGGAGGAGTGCGTCACCCGTCTGGACGGTTTCAGCAGCTGGCGTGCCGTCGACGAGAAACTGCGTCGCGCCGTCGGCGTCCACATCCTGCCCGCGGACCATGCGCGGGCCCGTGCCGTGCTGGCCGCGGCCCGCTCCTCCGCGCTGCTCGGCGACCCCCGCTTCGTCCAGGTCCTCGACGCCGTCGAGGAGGACGACGTCGTCTACGTCGTCCACGAATGGCTCCCCGACGCCACCGAGCTGACGACCCTCCTCGCCGCGGGCCCGCTGGAGGTGTACGACGCCTACCAGATGGTCACGCAGGTGTCCGCCGCCATGGCCGCCGCGCACCGTGAGGGCCTGGCCCATCTGCGCCTCAACCCGAACGCCGTGCTGCGTACGTCCACCGGGCAGTGGCGCATCCGCGGCCTCGCGGTGAACGCCGCCCTGCGGGGAATCAGCTCCGACACCCCGCAGCGCGCGGACACCGAGGCCATCGGCGCCCTGCTGTACGCCTCGCTCACCCAGCGCTGGCCCTACGAGAGCGACGCCTACGGCCTGTCCGGGCTCCCGAAGGACGTCGGGCTGATCGCCCCGGACCAGGTGCGGGCCGGTGTCCACCGCGGGCTGTCCGAGCTCGCCATGCGCGCGCTCGCCAACGACGGCGCGACCGCCTCCCGCCACGAGGCCGCCTGCACCACTCCGGAGGAGCTGGTGAAGGCCATCGGCGAGATGCCCCGCATCCGCCCGCCGGAGCCCGCGTTCACCGCCCCACCGGACTACCAGCGCACGACCTACCAGCAGGGCACCTACGGCCGTCCGTCGCCCATTCCGGGTGCCACGCAGTCGATGCCCACCCCGCCGCCCCCGTTGCAGAGCCGCACCGGCAAGGCCCTGAAGTGGGCCGTCTCGGCCCTCCTGATCGCCGCCCTGGGCCTGGGCAGCTGGCAGCTCGCCGACGCCCTCATGGACCGGGGCAAGCAGTCCGACGACCCCAACCAGACACAGACGAACGACGGCGGCGAGAAGAACGGCGGCAAGAACAAGCCGTCCAAGCCGCTCAAGATCACGGGCTCCCAGGAGTACGTGGCCGGGGGCGACGCCCAGCACCCCAACGACGTCGACCTGACGTACGACAACAACGCGTCGACGGGATGGCGGACCAACAGCTACAAGGACGGTCCGAAGATAGTGATCAAGCCCGGCGTCGGCATCGTCTACGACCTCGGCTCCGCGCAGGAGGTGTCGGCCGCCACGCTGTCCCTCCGGTACGGCGGCGATCACACCACCGTCCAGTTCTTCGCCACCAACACACTCGACTCGTCCACGCCGCTGAGCTCGATGAAGGAGCTGGGCCGAGCGACGACGAGCGGCATCTCCGCCAAGGTGACCGTCGACAAGCCGGTGAAGACCCGCTACGTGCTGGTGTGGCTGACCGCGATGCCGTACTCCGGCGCCGACTCCACCAACTACAGTCAGCCTGGATACAAGCAGGCCATCACCGAAGTGAAGTTCGCCGGCTGACTGCGTCCCAGGGGAGGGGTCCGCGTGACAGATCGCACCGCTCACGGCGACGCGAGCGATCAGGACCTCCTCGCCCTGCACGTGGCGGGCGACCCCGACGCCTTCGGCGAGATCGTGCGACGCCACCGCGACCGTCTCTGGGCGGTGGCACTGCGCACGCTCGGGGACCGCGAGGAGGCCGCCGACGCCGTCCAGGACGCCCTCGTCTCCGCCTACCGGGCCGCCCACACCTTCCGTGCCCAGTCGGCCGTCACCACATGGCTGCACCGGATCACGGTGAACGCCTGCCTGGACCGCGCCCGCAAGGCCGCCTCCCGGAAGACCTCGCCGATCGACGACACCGAACGGCTCGAGCAGCTCCTGGAGCCGCACGAGTCGGCCTCGGCGCCCGCCGAGCGCAACGATCTGCACCGCCAGCTCCTCGAGGCGCTCGGCACACTGCCACCCGACCAGCAGGCGGCTCTCGTCCTGGTGGACATGCAGGGCTACCCGGTCGCGGAGGCGGCCCAGGTCCTGGACGTCCCCACCGGCACCGTGAAGAGCCGCTGCGCGCGGGGCAGAGCCCGGCTGCTGCCTCTGCTCACCCATCTACGGCCCGAGCGCCCGGGCCAGGATTCCGGCGAGAGGCGGAACCGGGCGCAGGGGACATCCGTCCCATCGGCAGCGGGTCCACGTGCCACCACGGATCAGGACACGGAGCCACGCGACAACGGTCCGAGTGATTCAGCCGCAGTGAAGGGCGGAGGTGGGCGAGCGTGACATCCACGACGGGCAAGGCCGGGCACCCGGACGTCACCGAGATCTCCGACCTCACCGAGGGCCTGCTCTCTCCGTCCCGGGCCGCCGACATAGAGCGGCACCTGGAGGACTGCGAGCTGTGTGCGGACGTCCATGACTCGCTGGAGGAGATCCGGGGACTGCTCGGCTCGGTGCCGGTCCCCTCGGGGATGCCCGATGGTGTCGCCGAACGTATCGATGCCGCCTTGGCGGCAGAGTCTTTGGCTCGTTCCGCGGCGCCGGGTGATTCCTCCGCGGCGATTGTGAGCGAGGACGGCGAGGACGGGCCCGCTTCCGCAGGCTCCCATGTTTCACGTGAAACATCGCCCGCAGCCGACCGGCCCGCGGGACGCGCACGCCCGTCGACCACGGGCCCCGGCCGCAAGGACCGAAAGAGGGCGGGGAACCGCAGGGTGGCCCTGGGGGCCGCTTTCACGGCCGTCGGACTGGGTCTCGGGTCGGTGCTGCTGGTCTTCGCGGTGAACGGCGGCGGGTCCAGCCCCACGGCCGAAGGGGATCAGACGGCTTCCGACACGTTCTCCGCAGCGAAGCTGGAGAGCAAGGTCGCCGGCCTCCTCGATGAAACGGCGCCGGCCGCACCGTCCTCGCGGGGCCCCAACCGCAGCATGGGTGTGGAAGGCGGCGTCGACACCAAGAGCCCGAAGATCCTGCGCGAGGTCAACGTCCCGGACTGCGTCCAGAAGGGCATCGACCGCGACGAGAATGCGCTCGCTGCCGAGGAAGGCGTCTACCAGGGCAAGGACGCCCTGCTCGTCGTCCTGCCGGATGCATCCGATGTCACCCGGGTCACCGCCTATCTGATGGATGCGACCTGCGTGAAGCACCCGACGGCGGGCGCGGCCGAGATCCTTCTGACGGACTCCTACGCGCGTTCCTGAACACCCGGCGATTGGTCGTCCTCCGGCGTGGCAACCCGTAGAGGGGGCATCACCGTGTGCCCTGACACAGCGGGAATGCGCGCCCCTTAGGATCCGTTGGGTGGGGTGAGAGCTCTGAAGGGAGCTCCCACCGGTTCGACGACGTATTCCAGAGACGAGGAATCAGCCGTGAGCGACGTCCGAAACGTGATCATCATCGGCTCCGGGCCTGCCGGCTACACGGCGGCGCTCTACACTGCGCGCGCGTCGCTGAAGCCGCTGGTGTTCGAGGGCGCCGTCACCGCCGGTGGTGCGCTGATGAACACCACCGAGGTGGAGAACTTCCCCGGCTTCCCGGACGGCATCATGGGCCCCGAGCTCATGGACAACATGCGCGCCCAGGCGGAGCGCTTCGGCGCCGAGCTGGTCCCGGACGACATCGTCAACGTCGACCTGACCGGTGAGATCAAGACCGTCACGGACACCGCCGGCACCGTCCACCGCGCTAAGGCCGTCATCGTCACCACCGGCTCGCAGCACCGCAAGCTCGGTCTGCCGAACGAGGACGCCCTGTCGGGCCGCGGCGTCTCCTGGTGTGCCACCTGTGACGGCTTCTTCTTCAAGGACCAGGACATCGCCGTCATCGGTGGTGGTGACACCGCCATGGAAGAGGCGACCTTCCTCTCGCGCTTCGCCAAGTCCGTGACGATCGTGCACCGCCGTGACACGCTGCGTGCCTCCAAGGCCATGCAGGACCGCGCCTTCGCCGACCCGAAGATCAAGTTTGTCTGGGACAGCGAAGTGGCCGAGGTCCAGGGTGAGCAGAAGCTCTCCGGCCTGAAGCTGCGCAACGTCAAAACCGGCGAGCTCTCGGACCTTGCGGTCACCGGTCTGTTCATCGCGATCGGCCACGACCCGCGCACGGAGCTGTTCAAGGGTCAGCTGGAGCTCGACGAGGAGGGCTACCTCAAGGTGGAAGCCCCCTCCACGCGCACCAACGTCACCGGCGTCTTCGGCGCTGGTGACGTGGTGGACCACACCTACCGCCAGGCCATCACCGCCGCCGGCACCGGCTGTTCCGCCGCTCTGGACGCTGAGCGCTTCCTCGCCGCCCTGGCGGACGAGGAGAAGGCCGAGCCCGAGAAGACCGCAGTCTGAACCCCACCCGCCCCACGCATCACTAGTTAAGGAGCCCTCAGTGGCCGGCACCCTGAAGAACGTGACCGACGACTCCTTCGAGCAGGACGTCCTCAAGAGCGACAAGCCCGTCCTGGTGGACTTCTGGGCCGCCTGGTGCGGTCCCTGCCGCCAGATCGCTCCGTCCCTCGAGGCGATCGCCGCCGAGCACGGGGACAAGATCGAGATCGTCAAGCTGAACATCGACGAAAACCCGGGTACGGCCGCCAAGTACGGCGTCATGTCCATCCCGACGCTGAACGTCTACCACAACGGCGAGGTCGCCAAGACCATCGTCGGCGCGAAGCCGAAGGCCGCGATCGTCCGCGACCTCGAGGACTTCATCGCTGAGTGATGTTTCACGTGAAACACGAATGGGCCAACCCTCTCGGGTTGGCCCATTTTCGTGTCCCGTGGCACCGCGGTACGGATCGAATAGCCTCGCGGCCCGGACGCCATCTACGAACGCCACCTAGAGGGGCCGCAACGCCGGTTCCTTCTGTACGGCCCCGAGGAGCCTGTCGAGCGCCATCTCGACGTCTTCCTTCCACGACAGGGTCGTCCTCAGCTCCAGCCGCAGACGGGGCGTCATGGGGTGCGGCCGGACCGTCTTGAAGCCCACAGCCAAGAGATGATCGGCAGGCAGCACACACGTGGGCTCTTTCCACCTCGCGTCCCCGAATGCCTCGATCGCCTTGAAGCCCCGTCGCAGCAGATCCTTCGCGACCGTCTGGACCATGACCCGGCCCAGTCCCTGCCCCTGATAGCCAGGCAGGATGAACGCGGTCATCAGCTGCACCGCGTCCGGGGACACCGGGCTCGTGGGGAACGCTGTCGAGCGCGGGACATACGCCGGAGGCGCGTACAACACGTACCCCACCGGAACTTCGTCGACGTAGACGACGCGGCCGCAGGAGCCCCAGTCCAGGAGAACGGCGGAGATCCAGGCTTCCTTCTCCAGAGCGGCGGTCCCCGCCTTTACCGCTGCCTCACCGCTGACCGGGTCGAGCTCCCAGAAGACGCACGAGCGGCAGCGCTTGGGAAGGTCTGGAAGGTTGTCCAGCGTGAGCGGTACGAGCCGACGCCCCATGAAGCCTGTTCCTCGCTTCCTTCGCCCGCGGCGTCGCGGGCGGCTGTCAAGGCGCTCCGCTCCTTGAGCAGGCTGCCGACGAAACCGCCGACCGCCCCCAGGCTCAGGGCCGCGCTCACCAATCCGGTGCGGCTCACCGTTCGCATGGACCCCGCCTCCCCTTAGAGGTCTTGCCCAGTGGATGCGCCATACCCGAACGCATCGTATCCACGATGCGATTCCCTCGATACCGCATAAAAGCAAAGTGCGGGTCGTGTCCGGTGCACACCGGACACGACCCGCACTCACGACCGAAGAACCCGATCAGCGACCTGATCATTGGCCTGATCAGAGTCGCTCTGGGCTCAGCTCTCGGCGTCGTCGCCGAGGAGGCTCTTCTGGAGTGCGAGCTTCTCCCCCGGAGCCAGCGTGCTGAGAATCCGCTCGAGGTCCTCGGGAGAGGCGAACTCGACGGTGATCTTGCCCTTCTTCTGACCCAGCTCGACCTTGACCCGTGTCTCGAAACGATCCGAGAGCCGGGTAGCGAGGTCGGACAGCGCCGGCGAGGGCACCGATCCCGCCCGCGGCCCCTTCGAGCGCGGCGCCTTCTGCGGGCGCGAGCCCATCAGCGTCACGATCTCCTCGACGGACCGGACGGAGAGCCCTTCGGCCACCACGCGGTAGGCGAGCCGCTCCTGCTCCTCCGGGTCATCGACCGAAAGCAGGGCCCGGGCGTGCCCGGCGGAGAGGACTCCGGCCGCCACCCGGTTCTGGACCTTGGGGGACAGCTTCAGCAGACGCAGGGTGTTGGAGACCTGGGGGCGGGACCGGCCGATGCGGTCCGCCAGCTGATCGTGCGTGCAGTTGAAGTCCTTCAGCAGCTGATCGTAAGCCGCTGCCTCTTCGATCGGGTTCAACTGTGCGCGGTGCAGGTTCTCCAGGAGGGCGTCCAGGAGAAGCTTCTCGTCGTCCGTGGCCCGCACGATCGCCGGGATCGCCTCGAGGCCGGCCTCGCGGCAGGCCCGCCAGCGCCGCTCTCCCATGATCAGCTCGTAGCGGGAGGGCCCGAGCTGACGTACGACGATCGGCTGGAGAAGGCCGACTTCCTGGATGGAGGTGACAAGCTCCTGCAGGGCGTCCTCATCGAAGATCTCACGCGGCTGGCGCGGGTTCGGCGTGATCTCGTCGAGAGGGATCTCAGCAAAGTGAGCACCCATGGGAGCGGAGTGTGTCTCGTCGGCGTTGTTCGCCGACGGCTCCTCTGTTTCACGTGAAACAGGCGGCAGTGTCGCTACCTTGGCCGCGGCCACTCCGCGGTCGCTCAGCACCGGAACAGCCACCGGCGACGTGCCGGCAGTGCCGCCCAGCGCCGGCGGGGGCACAGTCTTCTCGGTCGGTGCAGCAGGGATCAGCGCGCCGAGGCCACGACCCAACCCCCTCCGTCGCTCGCTCACTGGATCCCCTCCACCATGTTCGTGTTGCTCTGGGCTCCGATATGAGCCTGCGTCGGGTCGTAGTTCACACCGACGCCCCTCAGAGCGATTTCTCGTGCCGCCTCAAGATAAGACAGGGCACCGCTCGATCCTGGATCGTAGGTCAGGACCGTCTGCCCGTAGCTCGGCGCCTCGGAGATACGGACCGAGCGGGGAATGCTTGTCCGCAGCACCTCCTCGCCGAAGTGGCTACGCACCTCGTCCGCGACCTGCGATGCCAGCCGTGTCCGGCCGTCGTACATGGTGAGCAGGATCGTCGAGACATGCAGGGCGGGGTTGAGGTGCCCCCGCACCAGATCGACGTTACGCAGGAGCTGTCCCAAGCCCTCGAGCGCGTAGTACTCGCACTGGATCGGGATGAGGACCTCCTGGCCAGCCACCAGTGCGTTGACCGTCAGCAGGCCGAGTGAGGGCGGGCAGTCGATGAGGATGTAGTCCAGGGGCTGCTCATACGCCTGGATGGCCCGCTCCAGTCGGCTCTCCCGCGCCACCAGCGAGACCAGCTCGATCTCCGCACCGGCGAGATCGATCGTGGCCGGGGCACAAAAAAGCCCCTCGACGTCGGGGACCGGCTGGACGACTTCGGCCAGCGGCTTGCTCTCCACCAACACGTCGTAGATCGAGGGAACTTCGGCGTGATGGTCGATTCCCAGGGCCGTGGATGCGTTGCCCTGCGGGTCGAGGTCGATGACCAGCACACGGGCGCCATGCAGAGCCAGGGACGCGGCAAGGTTGACCGTGGTGGTCGTCTTGCCTACGCCGCCCTTCTGGTTGGCGACCACCATGACGCGGGTCTGCTCGG
Organism: Streptomyces sp. NPDC046859; assembly: GCF_040645135.1. Lineage (NCBI taxonomy): Bacteria > Bacillati > Actinomycetota > Actinomycetes > Kitasatosporales > Streptomycetaceae > Streptomyces > Streptomyces sp. NPDC046859. Next base: position 73,640 of record NZ_JBEYXR010000025.1, on the reverse strand, counting down.
GCCGTGGCAGGCCCTCGCCGGCGCGGCCCAGAGCTTCCACCGCCAATTGGGCAGCACGACCGATGGGAGTGTCGTCCATCGGGGGCGGTGTTTCACGTGAAACATCCTCCCCCATCGACTCGGTACGGGGACCGGGGACCGGATCGGTCATCGGTCCCGCGATGTTGGCGTCGGACCGCAAGGATTCACTCTCCTCGACTTCAGGCTCGCAATGAACAGAGCCTCCCATGTCTTCGGGGTCGTGAACCAGTGAGGCCTGGTGTTCTGTGGAGAAATCCACCTCTGTGGACAACTCCGTGCCCCTCACGGGGGACGAAATGTTGTCAGGAACACCCTCTCCGAGAGAACCGAGAGGCTTCCGATCTCGAGGTTCGGCAGCAGCGCGGCCGCGGCTGATGATGCCGTGCAACAGTGAGCGACGTTTCACGTGAAACACGATGCACAGCGACCGAGGCCGAACTGTCGCGACACTCCGGCATGGGTAGCTTTGCCAGCTTGGGTGGAGTACGTCTGGTCGTCAGGACGGATCAGCGGCGTCGGCGGGTGCGCCCCGTCCTGGCTGCCTTGGCGCGCTTCGCCGCGAAACGCACACCGCCCGGGCTCTCCCCGACCTCGACCCGGACGACCGTGGACGGCGGATCCACCACGCCCTCACCCGCATGGAGGATGGACGTGCTCACGGCACCGAGCTTGCTCAGCGCGGTGGCCGCGCTCTTCAGCTCCTCCTCCGCGGTGTCTCCCTTGAGGGCCAGCATCTCGCCGTAGGGCCGCAGCAGAGGGATACCCCAGGTCGCCAGCCGGTCCAGCGGGGCCACGGCACGCGCGGTGACGACATGGACCGGCTGCAGCTTCCCCATGACCTCTTCGGCACGACCCCGCACGACGGTCACATGGTCCAGCCCGAGCAGCTCCACGACTTCCGTCAGAAAGGTCGTACGCCGCAGCAGCGGCTCCAGCAGGGTGATCTTCAGGTCCTCCCGGACCAGGGCCAGGGGGATACCAGGGAGGCCGGCACCCGAGCCCACATCGCACACCGTCACGTTCTCGGGTACGACCTCGGAGAGCACCGCGCAGTTCAGGAGATGCCGCTCCCACAGACGAGGCACCTCCCGTGGCCCGATCAGGCCACGCTGCACACCCGCCTCGGCGAGCAGTTCGGCGTAGCGGACCGCATCCGCAAAGCGATCGCCGAACACCTCACGTGCCTGCTCGGGCGCGGGGGGAAGCTCCGCTGCCTCCGTCACGGGGACCGTCCTTCCGTACGGCGCGGCGCACTAGGCGCCGGCACCAGAACCACGAGAACTATCGCTGACAAAGTTCGGCCCCGCCTGCGGGCAGACGGGGCCGGGAGAACGTAGGCCGATCAGGCGGGCAGAACGACGACGAACCGCTGCGGCTCCTCGCCCTCGGACTCGCTGCGCAACCCCGCCGACTTGACCGCGTCGTGCACGACCTTGCGCTCGAACGGCGTCATCGGGTCCAGCTTGACCGGCTCGCCGCTGCTCTTGACCTCGGCGGCGGCCTTGGCGCCCAGCTCGGAGAGCTCGGCACGCTTCTTGGCGCGGTAGCCCCCGATGTCCAGCATCAGCCGGCTGCGGTCCCCGGTCTCCCGGTGCACGGCGAGACGCGTGAGCTCCTGCAGCGCCTCCAGCACCTCGCCGTCACGCCCGACCAGCTTCTGCAGGTCGCGGCCGCCGGCGTCGCTGATGATCGAGACAGCGGCGCGGTCGGCCTCGACGTCCATGTCGATGTCGCCGTCGAGATCGGCGATGTCCAGCAGACCCTCGAGATAGTCCGCCGCGATCTCGCCCTCCTGCTCCAGGCGGGTCAGGGTGTCTGCACCCTCGGCGGCGGCGGAGGTGGTGCCTTCCGTCACGGGATGGGCTCCTTCTTACTTCTTGGACGGGGACTTGGGGCGCTGCGGACCGCCCTTGCGCTGCCCGGACTGGGCCTTGCTGCGACCCTGACCGGCGGACTTCGGCGCGGGTTTCTTGGCCGCGGCGGACTTGGCGTCCTCAGGCGCATCGGACTTCTGCAGGGACGTCGGCTCGTCGGACTTCTGCAGGGATGTCGGCTCGTCGGAGTGCTTCTGGGCGCCCGACTGGCGCCGCGACTTGCTCTGACGCTTCGGCTGCTGGCGCCGGGGAGCACCACCGGCCGGGGTGCCGTCCTCGGTCACGGTGGCGACGGCGCCCTCGCTCTTGATCACGGTGCCGTCGGGCTGCGCCGCCAGGTTCGCCTTGGAGAGACCGTTGATGAACTTGCGCTCGTGCTCGTTGCGGTCACGGCCCTTGGCGACGATCGCCTTGACGATGGCCTTCTCACCGCGCCCGCGCACCTTGCCGTGCTGCGTGACGCGCTTGGTCAGGCGGTCCAGGTAGGCGGCCTGGGCCTTGGAGCCCGGGGTCGGGTTGTTGTGGATGACGTACATCTGCTGGCCCATGGTCCACACGTTGGTGGTCAGCCAGTAGACGAGGACACCGACCGGGAAGTTGATGCCGAAGACGGCGAACATGACCGGGAAGATGTACATGAGCATCTTCTGCTGCTGCATGAACGGCGTCTTCACCGTGGTGTCGACGTTCTTGGTCATCAGCTGGCGCTGCGTGTAGAACTGCGACGCCGACATGAGGACGATCATGACCGCGGTGACGACCCGGACGTCCATCAGCGTGGCGCCGAGCTGGGAGACCTTGTCTGCGCTGTCCGTGAACTTCGCGGCGAGCGGAGCACCGAAGATGTGCGCCTTACGGGCGCTGGCGAGCAGATCGTCGTTGATGACGCCGATCGTCTTGCCCGTCGCGATGGCGTTGAGCACGTGGTACAGGGCGAAGAAGAACGGCGACTGCGCCAGGATGGGAAGGCACGAGGAGAGCGGGTTGGTGCCCGTCTCCTTGTACAGCTTCATCATCTCTTCGGACTGACGCTGCTTGTCGTTCTTGTAGCGCTCCTGGATCTTCTTCATCTCGGGCTGGAGCGTCTGCATGGCCCGGGTGGCCTTGATCTGCTTCACGAAGAGCGGGATCAGGCAGATACGGATCAGGATCACCAGGGACACGATGGACAGGCCCCAGGCCCACCCGGTGTCCTCGCCGAAGATGGCGCCGTACACCGAGTGGAACTGGACGATGACCCATGAGACGGGTGTCGTGATGAAGCTGAAGAGGCTGGCAATCGTGTCCACTAATCATGCTCCTTGGGCATGGGGCGAGGTCTCTGCGGCCGGGCTCGAAGGAACATTCTCTTCAATGGCCGTTTCGGCGGCGGAGGGCCCGCCCTTGCGTGCGCGCCATGCGTTGCGCAGCAGCTCGTGCCACCGCGGACGCTTGCGCGGCGGGACATGGTCCACACCGCCCAGTGACCACGGGTTGCATCGCAGGATGCGCCAGGCGGTGAGCGCCGTGCCCTTGATCGCACCGTGCCGGTCGATGGCCGTGTAGCCGTAGTGGGAACACGACGGGTAGTACTTGCACACCGGTCCCAGCAGCGGACTGATCGTCCACTGGTACAGCTTGATCAGAGCCAGCAGTGGGTACTTCATCGCGCGCCCCCTCCCAGGAGCCGCTGCAGAGCGGCGTCCAGGTCTCGGGCCAGCTGTGCATGCTCGGCGTCACCCGAACCGGGTAGCGCTCGTACGACTACCAGGCTACCGGGGGGCAGCTGGTCGACTCGATCGCGCATGAGATGGCGAAGCCTGCGCTTCACCTTGTTCCGCACGACTGCACCACCCACGGCTTTGCTCACGACGAAACCCGCACGCGCCGGGGGAGCGCTCTCCCCAGGCGCATGCGGGTCCGTGGCACCGCTACGAAGATGGACGACGAGGTGCGGGCGTCCTGCCCGGCGCCCTCGTCGTACCGCGGTCGCGAAGTCCTCGCGCCGCCTCAGCCGGTTCTCGGTGGGCAGCACGACGGCATGACCTGACCGGGATCAGGCGGACAGACGGGCGCGACCCTTGCTACGGCGGGACGCGAGGATCGCGCGGCCGGCACGGGTGCGCATACGCAGCCGGAAGCCGTGGGTCTTCGCGCGACGACGGTTGTTCGGCTGGAAGGTGCGCTTGCTCACTCGGGGGCTCCAGTAATAAATCGGTGGTGGCGGGTGCCGTCCTGGCTGTCACCGTGCGCCCACGAGTAGCTCGCAGTTACGCCCGAGTGCACCGCTATCCGATCACCTGACGTGACCTGTGCCCATCGGAGGCAGGCGGCAGCAGCCATCGACAACTCGACCTGGTTACGGTACGCGCGGCTACGCCATCCGGTCAAACCAGCCGCGACTGGGGGACACTATCCACAGGCTGGGGACAACGACTTGAACCGTACCCGTCGCGCTGACTACCGTGACGGAACTCCGATTCGTTCCCTTGTCCCCCTGATTCTGACTCCACCCGATTGAATCCCGACCCGTCCCACAATCACACGTTCGTGGGACCCGTGAGAGAGCGTGCCCTGTGGCTGACGTACCTGCCGATCTTGCCGCAGTGTGGCCACGAGTACTCGAGCAGCTCCTCGGTGAGGGCCGGGTGCAGGGTGTGGAGGCGAAGGACGAGCACTGGATCCGGCGCTGCCAGCCCCTCGCCCTGGTCGCCGACACCGCACTGCTCGCCGTGCCGAACGAATTCGCGAAGGGCGTACTGGAGGGCCGGCTGGCCCCGGTCGTCAGCGAGACCCTGACCCGTGAGTGCGGCCGCCCGATCCGCATCGCGATCACCGTCGACGACTCGGCGGGCGAGCCCCCGGCCCCGCCCTCGTCGCCCCAGCCCCGCTACGAGGAGCCGGAGCTCCCGTCGTACGAGGGCTACGGCCGGCACCGCGCCGACGACCACACGTCCGACCCGCTGCCGACCGCGCGCCCGGCCTACCCCGGCGAGTACCAGCGCTCGGAGCCCGCGCCGGGCGGCTGGCCGCGCCCGTCCCAGAACGAGTACGGCTGGCAGCAGCAGCGCCTCGGCTTCCCCGAGCGGGACCCGTACGCCTCGCCGCAGGAGTCGTACGGCCAGGACTCCTACGGCCAGGACTCCTACGGCTCCCCGTCCCAGGACTACCGCCCGCAGCCGGTGGACCGGTCGTCGTACGACGGGAACCGCCCCGACCGCGACCAGCGCCGCTCCGACTACGAGCAGCAGCGGCCGGACTACGACCAGCCGCGGCCCGAGTACGAGCAGCAGCGCCCGGACTACGACCAGCCGCGTTCGGACTACGACCGCGGTCCGCGCCGCGAGCTGCCCGATCCGCCGCCGGGCTCCGGTCATGTGCACCGCGGCGGGCCGGTCGGTTCGAACCTTCCGGCCTCCGGCGCCCCCGGTCCGCTCGCCGCGCAGCCCGCGCCGGCGTCCGGCCCGGGTGAGCCCACCGCGCGGCTGAACCCGAAGTACCTCTTCGACACCTTCGTCATCGGCGCGTCCAACCGCTTCGCGCACGCGGCCGCGGTGGCCGTCGCCGAGGCGCCCGCGAAGGCGTACAACCCCCTCTTCATCTACGGGGAGTCGGGGCTCGGCAAGACGCACCTGCTGCACGCGATCGGGCACTACGCGCGCAGTCTCTACCCCGGCACGCGCGTGCGGTACGTGAGCTCGGAGGAGTTCACCAACGAGTTCATCAACTCGATCCGCGACGGCAAGGGCGACAGCTTCCGCAAGCGCTACCGCGAGATGGACATCCTGCTCGTCGACGACATCCAGTTCCTCGCGGACAAGGAGTCGACGCAGGAGGAGTTCTTCCACACCTTCAACACGCTCCACAACGCGAACAAGCAGATCGTGCTCTCCAGCGACCGGCCGCCCAAGCAGCTGGTCACCCTGGAGGACCGGCTGCGCAACCGCTTCGAGTGGGGTCTGATCACCGACGTCCAGCCGCCCGAGCTGGAGACGCGCATCGCGATCCTGCGCAAGAAGGCGGTCCAGGAGCAGCTCAACGCCCCGCCGGAGGTACTGGAGTTCATCGCCTCCCGCATCTCGCGCAACATCCGTGAGCTGGAGGGCGCGCTGATCCGGGTGACGGCGTTCGCGTCGCTCAACCGGCAGCCGGTCGACCTGGGCCTGACGGAGATCGTCCTCAAGGACCTGATTCCCGGCGGCGAGGACTCGGCTCCGGAGATCACCTCCACGGCGATCATGGGTGCCACCGCCGACTACTTCGGCCTCACCGTCGAGGACCTGTGCGGCACCTCGCGCGGGCGGGCGCTCGTCACGGCCCGCCAGATCGCCATGTACCTGTGCCGCGAGCTGACGGACCTGTCGCTGCCGAAGATCGGCGCGCTGTTCGGCGGCCGCGACCACACCACGGTGATGCACGCCGATCGCAAGATCCGGAATCTGATGGCCGAGCGGCGCTCGATCTACAACCAGGTCACCGAGCTCACCAACCGCATCAAGAACGGCTGACGGCCCGCCGCCGGCACGCAAGGCGACAGCCGCACAGCGTCGAGGGCGCCTCCGGAGCGATCCGGAGGCGTCCTTCGTCATGTCCGGCGCTCTCTCCCGCACGGTGTCCTTCGACGACGGCTGTTCGATTAACTGCCGGGTTACGGTCTTCCTCCACAGATTCGGCGACTTTCTCGCGTCCACACCCTGGGGACCGGAAAGTTGTCCAGACTGCGTCCACAGGCCGACCTGTTGAAGGACCATCAGACCAGGTCAACGGGTTGTGGATTCGTGGACGAACGATCTCCACAGACTGTGGACGACGAAGAGATCCACAGCCTGTGCACGAACTTGTCCACGGGCAACCCACAGCCTGGAGCCGGTTGTCCCCAGTGATCCCCAGCTTCTCCACACCGCTGTCCACTGTTCGGCAACGCGACGCGGCTCCTCACCGGGGCGAGTGAAAGGCGTCACACGAAGGTGCCGGGTTGCCCTGTGGGAAAGGCGGGTAAAGCTGGGGACGGCGCTGGGGAGAAGTCGCCCTGTCCTGTGCACGGGGTGTGCAGAACTTTCCGTTCTCCACAGAAGCGGCCGGTTGTCCACGGCCTCCACCCACAGCCCCGGTGGACAAAATCTCGGCCCTGAGCTGGGCAAACGAGGTTATCCACGGTATCCACAGGCCCTACTACTACTCCCAACTAGAGAGAGCTGGGAATTCGTTTCGAAGAGGGCCCTGTGCACAACTCGCTGTCCGGTCCCCGGCTGCCCCACGTCACGACTTGACCCCGAGAGGCACCTACTGTCAGTGGGGTGCGTCAGACTGTTCCCGGTGTCCTTCCCCTCACTGGGGCCGACGACACCGAGACAGACGACGAAGCCAGGCAGGCCGAGAAGCGCCGGCAACAGCAGGAGGCGGCAACAGTGAAGATCCGGGTGGAACGCGACGTACTCGCGGAGGCCGTGGCCTGGGCGGCGCGCAGCCTCCCGGCCCGTCCGCCGGCGCCTGTCCTCGCCGGCCTCCTCCTGAAGGCCGAGGACGGTCAGCTGAGCCTGTCCAGCTTCGACTACGAGGTCTCCGCCCGGGTGGGCGTGGAGGCCGAGGTCGAGGAGGAGGGCACCGTCCTGGTGTCCGGCCGTCTCCTCGCCGACATCTGCCGCGCCCTCCCCAACCGGCCGGTGGAGATCTCCACAGACGGTGTACGGGCGACCGTGGTCTGCGGCTCCTCGCGCTTCACCCTCCACACCCTGCCGGTGGAGGAGTACCCGGCGCTGCCGCAGATGCCCACCGCCACCGGCACCGTCCCCGGTGAGGTCTTCGCCTCCGCCGCGGCCCAGGTCGCCATCGCGGCCGGTCGCGACGACACGCTGCCCGTCCTCACCGGTGTGCGCATCGAGATCGAGGGCGACACCGTCACCCTGGCCTCCACCGACCGCTACCGCTTCGCGGTCCGCGAGTTCCTGTGGAAGCCGGAGAACCCGGAGGCCTCCGCGGTCGCCCTGGTGCCGGCCAAGACCCTCCTGGACACCGCCAAGGCGCTCACCAGCGGTGACAGCGTCACCCTGGCGCTCTCCGGCTCGGGCGCGGGCGAGGGCCTGATCGGTTTCGAGGGCGCCGGGCGCCGGACGACGACCCGTCTGCTGGAGGGCGACCTCCCGAAGTACCGCACGCTGTTCCCGACGGAGTTCAACTCGGTCGCCGTGATCGAGACGGCGCCGTTCGTCGAGGCCGTCAAGCGCGTGGCCCTGGTCGCCGAGCGGAACACCCCGGTGCGGCTCAGCTTCGAGCAGGGCGTGCTCATCCTGGAGGCCGGCTCCAGCGACGACGCACAGGCTGTGGAAAGGGTCGACGCCCAGCTGGAGGGCGACGACATCTCGATCGCCTTCAACCCGACCTTCCTGCTGGACGGCCTGAGCGCGATCGACTCCCCGGTGGCGCAGCTGTCGTTCACCACGTCCACCAAGCCCGCGCTGCTCAGCGGCAAGCCGGCCCTGGACACGGAGGCGGACGAGGCCTACAAGTACCTGATCATGCCGGTGCGCCTGAGCGGCTGACGGTCACCGCAGTTGTCCACAGGCCGGGGACGAAGGACGCCCGGCCTGTGGGGAAATCCCAGGTGAGTGTGTACGTATGAGCGCGTATGCCCACAGCTGTGCGCGGACGTCCGGGTTTAGGCTCGTACGCGGGTACGAAGGTGCCTCACACGCCACAGCAACCGAAGGAACACAACTGATGGAGCTCGGTCTCGTCGGCCTCGGCAAGATGGGCGGCAACATGCGCGAGCGGATCCGTCGCGCGGGCCACACCGTCGTCGGATACGACCGCAACGCTGACCTCGCGGACGTCCACAGCCTGGAAGAGCTTGTGGGCAAGCTCTCCGGTCCGCGCGTGGTCTGGGTGATGGTCCCGGCGGGTGCGCCGACCCAGTCGACCATCGACGAGCTGGCCGCGCTGCTGGAGCCCGGTGACGTCGTGGTGGACGGCGGCAACTCCCGCTGGACGGACGACGAGAAGCACGCCGAGCAGCTGGCGGCCAAGGGCATAGGTTTCGTCGACTGCGGTGTCTCCGGCGGCGTCTGGGGCCTGGAGAACGGCTACGCGCTGATGTACGGCGGCTCCGAGGAGGACGTCGCCAAGGTGCAGCCGATCTTCGACGCCCTCAAGCCCGAGGGCGACTTCGGCTCGGTGCACGCCGGCAAGGCCGGCGCGGGCCACTTCGCGAAGATGGTCCACAACGGCATCGAGTACGCCATGATGCAGGCCTATGCCGAGGGCTGGGAGCTGCTGGAGAAGGTCGACTCCGTGACCGACGTCCGGGAGGTCTTCCGCTCCTGGCAGGAGGGCACGGTCATCCGCTCCTGGCTGCTGGACCTCGCGGTGAACGCCCTCGACGAGGACGAGCACCTGGAGGGACTCCGGGGTTACGCACAGGACTCCGGTGAGGGACGCTGGACTGTGGAAGCCGCGATCGACCACGCCGTTCCGCTGCCCGCGATCACGGCCTCGCTGTTCGCGCGCTTCGCCTCGCGGCAGGACGACTCGCCGCAGATGAAGATGATCGCGGCCCTGCGGAACCAGTTCGGCGGGCACGCGGTGGAGAAGAAGTAACCCGCACTCCGCCTGCGGCCGCGGCCGCAGGCGGTCCACCGTCCGGGGAAGCCGATCTGGCACCCTGGACAACCCGGTTGTCCACAGCTGGGGACGGTTGAACCACACGTTGGGGGAGGTCGGCGAACGACCATGCACGTCACGCATCTTTCGCTGGCCGACTTCCGCTCGTACGCCCGGGTCGAGGTCCCGCTCGACCCGGGCGTCACCGCGTTCGTCGGCCCCAACGGGCAGGGCAAGACGAACCTCGTCGAGGCCGTCGGCTACCTCGCCACCCTCGGCAGCCACCGCGTCGCCTCCGACGCGCCGCTGGTGCGCATGGGCGCCGAGCGCGCGATCGTCCGCGCCCAGGTACGGCAGGGCGAGCGCACCCAGCTGGTCGAGCTGGAGCTGAACCCGGGCAAGGCCAACCGCGCCCGCATCAATAGATCGTCGCAGGTCACACCACGTGACGTGCTCGGCATCGTCCGGACCGTGCTGTTCGCCCCGGAGGACCTGGCGCTGATCAAGGGCGACCCCGGCGAGCGCCGGCGGTTCCTCGACGAGCTGATCACCGCCCGCTCCCCGCGCATGGCGGGCGTGCGCTCCGACTACGAGCGCGTGCTCAAGCAGCGCAACACCCTGCTGAAGTCCGCCGCGCTGGCCCGCCGGCACGGGGGCCGGTCCATGGACCTGTCCACCCTCGACGTCTGGGACCAGCACCTCGCCCGCGCGGGCGCGGAGCTGCTCGCCCAGCGCCTCGACCTGATCGCCGCGCTCCAGCCGCTGGCCGACAAGGCGTACGAGCAGCTGGCCCCCGGCGGCGGTCCCGTCGCCCTGGACTACAAGCCGTCCGCGCCCGGCGAGGCACACACGCGTGAGGACCTGTTCGAGCAGCTGATGGCGGCGCTCGCCGAGGCGCGCAAGCAGGAGATCGAACGCGGTGTCACCCTCGTCGGCCCGCACCGCGACGACCTGCTGCTCAAGCTGGGCCAGCTGCCCGCCAAGGGGTACGCCTCGCACGGCGAGTCCTGGTCGTACGCGCTGGCTCTGCGTCTGGCCTCCTACGACCTGCTGCGCGCCGAGGGCAACGAGCCGGTGCTGGTCCTCGACGACGTCTTCGCCGAGCTGGACAGCCGGCGTCGCGAGCGCCTGGCCGAGCTGGTCGCGCCCGGCGAGCAGGTCCTGGTGACCGCCGCGGTCGACGACGACGTACCGCAGGTCCTGACCGGGGCGCGGTACGCCGTGTCCGAGGGGGCGGTGGAGCGCGTATGAGCGACCAGCCGTCCGAGAACCCTCCGGCCTCCCCTGGAACACCCGGGGAGGCCGCCAGGACGCCCGAGCCCTCCGGGGTCGACCTCGCGCGCGTGGCGCTGCGGGCGGCCAAGGAGCAGGCACGCGCGCGTGGGGACGCGGCACACCAGAAGAAGCAGGCCCGGCGCGGCGGCGGCCTGCGCTCCGGCGCGCGGGCCGACGGACGCGACCCCCTGGCGCTCGGCGCGGCCATCAACCGCCTGATCACCGAACGCGGTTGGGAGACCCCGGCGGCCGTGGGCGGCGTGATGGGCCGCTGGCCGGAGATCGTCGGCGAGGACGTGGCCAAGCACTGCGAACCGGAGCGGTACGACGAGGACGAGCGGGTCCTGGTCGTGCGCTGCGACTCCACGGCCTGGGCGACGAACCTGCGGCTGCTCGCGCCGACGCTGGTCGCCAGGCTCAACGAGGACCTGGGTCACGGGTCCGTCCGGCAGATCAAGGTGCAGGGCCCCGGCGGTCCCGCCCGCCGCTACGGCCCGCTGCGCGCGCCCGGCAGCACGGGCCCGGGCGACACTTACGGCTGAGCCCGTTCGGCACCGGTCCTGGGCGCTGTCTCCCCAGCCCCGCCCCGGCCGAAAAGCGCCCGAAACAGCCGGCGCAGGCGTCTCCGAGGCCCCACCAGGCGCAGGTGACAGAGATCACATCGGGGGCTCTCTCCGGCCCCGGATCGACATCCGCGAGGCGTTCGTCATACAACCGCACGCGGTTGCGAATCGTGAGGGGACTCCGAAGTAGCCAAGGGTTGACGGCTCGAAGCGCTGAGTGCCGCTGTGAGCCTCTTGGAGCCCCCTTCCCTATATCGGGAGTCCTCCGAGCCGGGTTCAGGGCGGCACATGCGGACTCAGGTACCGGCAAACCCCCATCACTGTCAGCGCTACCGGTAGACTGGAAGACAATCCCGCCCCAGTCGTGGGGACCGTCCGGGACACGCTGAGCAACGCTGATCAAGGCTTACCAACGCAACATGCCGCAGCCGCTCCGGCAACCCGCCGACGAGCTTGGCTCGTGCTGTGCCAGAAAGGGCGCTTCGTGGCCGATTCCGGCAACCCCAACGAGAACATTCCGTCCACCGACGCCGGCGCCGACGGCGCGGGCGCTTCGTCGAGCGCCGAGGTCACCTCCTCGTACGACGCCAGCGCCATCACCGTCCTCGAGGGCCTGGACGCCGTTCGCAAGCGACCCGGTATGTACATCGGTTCGACCGGCGAGCGCGGACTGCACCACCTCGTGCAGGAGGTCGTCGACAACTCCGTCGACGAGGCCCTGGCCGGTTACGCGGACACGATCGACGTGACGATCCTCCCCGACGGCGGCGTCCGCGTCGTCGACAACGGCCGCGGCATCCCGGTGGGCATCGTCCCGTCCGAGGGCAAGCCGGCCGTCGAGGTCGTCCTGACCGTGCTGCACGCGGGCGGCAAGTTCGGCGGCGGTGGCTACGCGGTCTCCGGCGGTCTGCACGGCGTCGGCGTGTCCGTGGTGAACGCCCTGTCCACCAAGGTCGCCGTCGAGGTCAAGACGGACGGCTACCGCTGGACGCAGGACTACAAGCTCGGTGTCCCGACCGCCCCGCTCGCCAGGCACGAGGCGACGGAGGAGCACGGCACCTCGGTCACCTTCTGGGCCGACCCGGACATCTTCGAGACCACCGAGTACTCCTTCGAGACGCTCTCGCGGCGCTTCCAGGAGATGGCGTTCCTCAACAAGGGCCTGCGGATCCGGCTCACCGACGAGCGTGAGTCGGCGAAGGCGACCTCCGGCGCGGACGAGGCGGGCGCCGACGAGAAGGCCGAGGTCAAGTCGGTCGACTACCACTACGAGGGCGGCATCGTCGACTTCGTGAAGTACCTCAACTCCCGCAAGGGGGACGTGGTGCACCCCACCGTCATCGACCTGGAGGCCGAGGACAAGGACAAGCTCCTGTCCCTCGAGGTCGCGATGCAGTGGAACAGCAGCTACACCGAGGGCGTCTACTCCTTCGCCAACATCATCCACACGCACGAGGGCGGTACCCACGAAGAGGGCTTCCGCGCCGCGCTGACCTCGCTGATCAACAAGTACGCGCGCGACAAGAAGCTGCTGCGCGACAAGGACGACAACCTCACGGGCGACGACATCCGCGAGGGTCTGACGGCGATCATCTCGGTCAAGCTGAGTGAGCCTCAGTTCGAGGGCCAGACCAAGACGAAGCTGGGCAACACCGAGGTGAAGACCTTTGTCCAGAAGGTCGTCTACGAGCACCTGGCGGACTGGCTGGACCGCAACCCGAACGAGGCCGGGGACATCATCCGCAAGGGCATCCAGGCCGCCACCGCGCGCGTGGCCGCCCGCAAGGCGCGCGACCTGACCCGCCGCAAGGGCCTGCTGGAGACCGCGTCCCTGCCGGGCAAGCTCTCCGACTGCCAGTCGAACGACCCCATCAAGTGCGAGATCTTCATCGTCGAGGGTGACTCCGCCGGCGGCTCGGCCAAGTCCGGCCGCAACCCCGAGTACCAGGCGATCCTCCCGATCCGCGGCAAGATCCTCAACGTCGAGAAGGCGCGGATCGACAAGATCCTGCAGAACCAGGAGATCCAGGCGCTGATCTCGGCCTTCGGCACGGGTGTGCACGAGGACTTCGACATCGGGAAGCTGCGCTATCACAAGATCATCCTGATGGCGGACGCCGACGTCGACGGCCAGCACATCAACACCCTGCTGCTGACGTTCCTGTTCCGCTTCATGCGTCCGCTGGTCGAGGCCGGGCACGTCTTCCTGTCGCGTCCGCCGCTCTACAAGATCAAGTGGGGCCGGGACGAGGTGGAGTACGCCTACTCCGACCGCGAGCGCGACGCGCTGATCGAGATGGGCCGCCAGCGCGGCAAGCGCATCAGGGAGGACTCGATCCAGCGCTTCAAGGGTCTCGGCGAGATGAACGCCGAGGAGCTGCGCATCACGACCATGGACCAGGAGCACCGCGTCCTCGGCCAGGTCACCCTCGACGACGCCGCCCAGGCCGACGACCTGTTCTCGGTCCTGATGGGCGAGGACGTCGAGGCCCGCCGCCAGTTCATCCAGCGCAACGCCAAGGACGTCCGCTTCCTCGACATCTGAGTCGGTCTCAGCTGACCGCACCAGGAAGGATCTTCACCAGCAATGGCCGACGAGAACACTCCCGTCACCCCTGAAGAGGGCGGCGAACTCGCCATGCGTGTCGAGCCCGTCGGGCTCGAGACGGAGATGCAGCGCTCGTATCTCGACTACGCGATGTCCGTCATCGTCTCGCGTGCGCTGCCGGACGTCCGGGACGGCCTCAAGCCCGTCCACCGCCGCGTCCTGTACGCCATGTACGACGGCGGCTACCGCCCCGAGCGCGGCTTCTACAAGTGCGCGCGCGTGGTCGGCGACGTCATGGGCAACTACCACCCCCACGGCGACTCCTCGATCTACGACGCCCTGGTGCGCCTCGCCCAGCCGTGGTCGATGCGCATGCCGCTCGTCGACTCCAACGGCAACTTCGGCTCTCCGGGCAACGACCCGGCGGCGGCCATGCGCTACACCGAGTGCAAGATGGCGCCGCTGTCGATGGAGATGGTCCGTGACATCGACGAGGAGACCGTCGACTTCACGGACAACTACGACGGCCGCTCCCAGGAGCCGACGGTCCTGCCGGCCCGCTTCCCGAACCTGCTGATCAACGGCTCGGCCGGTATCGCGGTCGGCATGGCGACCAACATCCCGCCGCACAACCTCCGCGAGGTCGCCGCCGGCGCCCAGTGGTACCTGGAGAACCCCGAGGCCTCGCACGAGGAGCTGCTGGACGCGCTGATCGAGCGCATCAAGGGCCCCGACTTCCCGACCGGCGCCCTCGTCGTCGGCCGCAAGGGCATCGAGGAGGCGTACCGCACCGGCCGCGGCTCGATCACCATGCGCGCGGTCGTCGAGGTCGAGGAGATCCAGAACCGCCAGTGCCTGGTGGTCACGGAACTGCCGTACCAGACCAACCCCGACAACCTCGCGCAGAAGATCGCCGACCTGGTGAAGGACGGCAAGATCGGCGGCATCGCGGACGTCCGCGACGAGACGTCGTCGCGTACAGGCCAGCGGCTCGTGATCGTTCTCAAGCGGGACGCGGTCGCCAAGGTCGTCCTGAACAACCTCTACAAGCACACGGACCTGCAGACGAACTTCGGCGCCAACATGCTGGCGCTCGTCGACGGCGTCCCGCGCACCCTCTCCCTGGACGCGTTCATCCGCCACTGGGTGACGCACCAGATCGAGGTCATCGTCCGCCGTACGCGCTTCCGGCTGCGCAAGGCCGAGGAGCGGGCACACATCCTGCGCGGCCTGCTGAAGGCCCTGGACGCCATCGACGAGGTCATCGCGCTGATCCGGCGCAGCGACACCGTCGACATCGCGCGCGGCGGCCTGATGGAGCTCCTGGAGATCGACGAGATCCAGGCCAACGCCATCCTCGAGATGCAGCTGCGCCGACTGGCCGCCCTGGAGCGCCAGAAGATCGTCCAGGAGCACGACGAGCTCCAGACGAAGATCACCGAGTACAACGAGATCCTGTCCTCCCCGGTCCGCCAGCGCGGCATCGTGAGCGAGGAACTCGCCGCGATCGTCGAGAAGTACGGCGACGACCGCAAGACCATGCTGGTGCCCTACGACGGCGACATGTCCATCGAGGACCTCATCGCCGAAGAGGACATCGTGGTCACCGTCAGCCGGGGCGGCTACGTCAAGCGCACCAAGACGGACGACTACCGGGCGCAGAAGCGCGGCGGCAAGGGCGTACGCGGCACGAAGCTGAAGGAAGACGACATCGTCGACCACTTCTTCGTCTCGACCACGCACCACTGGCTGCTCTTCTTCACCAACAAGGGCCGTGTCTACCGGGCCAAGGCGTACGAGCTCCCGGACGCCGGCCGGGACGCGCGCGGGCAGCATGTGGCCAACCTGCTGGCCTTCCAGCCGGACGAGGCCATCGCCGAGATCCTCGCGATCCGCGACTACGAGGCGGCGCCGTACCTCGTGCTCGCCACCAAGGCGGGCCTGGTCAAGAAGACGCCTCTGAAGGATTACGATTCGCCCCGCTCCGGTGGTGTCATCGCGATCAACCTCCGTGCGATGGAGGACGGTTCCGACGACGAACTGATCGGTGCCGAACTGGTCTCGTCCGACGATGATCTGCTTCTGATCAGCAAGAAGGCCCAGTCGATCAGGTTCACCGCCACGGACGACGCGCTGCGCCCCATGGGCCGCGCCACCTCGGGTGTCAAGGGCATGAGTTTCCGCGAGGGGGACGAGCTCCTCTCGATGAATGTTGTTCGACCCGGTACGTTCGTGTTCACTGCCACCGACGGCGGTTACGCGAAGCGGACCGCGGTCGACGAGTACCGCGTTCAGGGTCGCGGCGGCCTGGGCATCAAGGCCGCCAAGATCGTCGAGGACCGCGGTTCGCTCGTCGGGGCGCTGGTGGTCGAGGAGACCGACGAGATCCTCGCCATCACGCTCGGCGGCGGTGTGATTCGTACGCGAGTCAACGAGATCAGGGAGACGGGCCGTGACACCATGGGCGTCCAACTGATCAACCTCGGCAAGCGCGATGCCGTCGTAGGTATCGCACGCAACGCCGAGGCTGGACGCGAGGCGGAGGAGGTCGACGGCGACGTGGCCGTCGACGAGACCGCCGAGGGGGTCGCGACCACCGGCACGGACGAGGGTGACGCGCCCTCTGCCGAGTAGCACGAGGAGTGAGTCATCGTGAGCGGAGCCACGGGCACCGGATCGTCCGGTATCCCGGCCGGTTCTCCGGCTGGTTCGGAGACGGGCGGCGGCGGTCGTGGCTCCGCCGCGCAGGCGGCGGACACCCACACCACGCAGCTGAAGGCGATCAAGCCGTCGCCCGCGAAGGGCGCGTCCACGCCCGACGCACCCGGATCGCAGGGGGGAACCGTGACGGACCCCTACGCGGCCGGTGGGGGCCCGGCCGCACCGGGGGGCGCCCAGCAGCAGGCGTCGCCCCTGCCGGGTGAACGCCACCCTCAGCAGGCCGGCGGTCCGTACCACCCGCCGCAGGCCTATCAGACGGCCGGCGGCGGCGCTCCGGCCGGCGCGGTCCGCAAGCCGCGCACCGGGGCGCGTACGACCCCGCGCACCCGCAAGGCGCGGCTGCGGGTCGCCAAGGCGGACCCGTGGTCGGTGATGAAGGTCAGCTTCCTGCTGTCCATCGCGCTGGGCATCTGCACGATCGTCGCGGCCGCGGTGCTGTGGATGGTCATGGACGCCATGGGCGTCTTCTCCACGGTCGGCGGCACGATCTCCGAGGCCACCGGTTCGAACGAGTCGAACGGCTTCGACCTGCAGTCCTTCCTGTCGCTGCCGAACGTCCTGCTGTTCACGTCGATCATCGCGGTCATCGACGTCGTCCTCGCGACGGCGCTGGCGACCCTCGGGGCGTTCATCTACAACCTCTCCGCGGGCTTCGTGGGCGGCGTCGAGCTGACCCTCGCGGAGGACGAGTGAGACAGGGCCCAGGCCCTGCCGTACGCCCCTCCGAGAACCGATTTTGGGACTCCCCGTGTCGTGCGCTAATGTTCAGGAGTCAGCGCGCGGGAGACACACCGCAGAGCGCGGCGGGGCTATAGCTCAGTTGGTTAGAGCGCATCCCTGATAAGGATGAGGCCACAGGTTCAAATCCTGTTAGCCCCACCAGCGAGAAGACCCCCAACCGATCATGGTTGGGGGTCTTCGACATTTACGGGTCACATCAGCCGCGCTCTGCCGGATCGTTGCCTTTCTACCGATCCAACGTCGTGGCCTCATGAGCGGCGAGTTCTTCAGGGGTGCCCACGAAGGCGGGACCGCAGTCAGGCGGCAGGCGGTCGACCACCAGAGCGATGGCTTCCTGCACCGTGGCCACCTGTCCTACCGACTCGGATCGGAGTGGCCCGAGAACCCAGTAGGTGCCCTCAGTACCGGGCGCGATGTAGGGGATGTCCCAGGTCCATCGCCGCTCGGTGCAACGGCTGAAGTGAAGCTCGCCCATTCCTGTCCAGGGAAAAAGCTGCCGCAGACGCGGCTCGGTGTAAGCGGCTTCCAGAAGCTCGTCGCGTACGCGCCCGTCGTCGCGTACGGCCTGCCAGCCTGCTTCGACGATGGGGATCGATGAGTCCTGGGTCATGTCGCCATCATGCATGCCCGACGCGCAGCCCCAGGATGAGTCAGCCGATCAGTGGATCTTCCAGACGCTCGGCGGGCACCAGCGAGAAGCCCCTCGGACCAGCGGTCCGGGGGGCTTCTGCTTCCCGGGCGGGAGGCCGTTGTCAGTGGTGGGTGGGAGTGTGGCGGGGTGATTGTGGAACGGGCCTATGCACATGTCACCGCGGGTGAGGCGGCGGAGGGGCGGTGGCCGTGGTCCGTGCCGTGCGTGCGGCAGCTCGTGGAGGAGGGGCTGCGGTTCTCCGCGCCTGTCACGTTCCTGGTGGGGGAGAACGGCTCCGGGAAGTCCACGCTGGTCGAGGCGCTGGCGGAGGGGTTCGGCCTGGACTCCTGGGGCGGGTCCGCGGGCTACCGGTACGCCAGTGCCCGCGAGCCCTCGGAGCTGGGCGCGCGGGTGCGGTTCGAGGCGACGGCGGCCGGGCGGCGCATGCTGCGCGGGTCTCGGACGCGCCGCAGGGGGTTCTTCCTGCGGGCGGAGACGGCGCTGGACGCGCTGGGCCGGGAGCAGATGACGGGAAGGCTCTCGGGGGCCGTGGACGAGATGAGCCACGGCGAAGGCTTTCTGATGGCCTTCCGCGAGCGTTTCGAGGGGCCCGGGCTGTACGTCATGGACGAACCCGAGGCCGCGCTGTCGTTCGCTTCCTGTCTTCAACTCGTGGGGCTGCTGCATCACCTGGGGCGTTCCGGCGCGCAGATCGTCTGCGCCACGCACTCACCTGTGCTCACGGCGCTACCCGGCGCCGAGATCATCGAGGTGGGTGACCACGGAATGCGTCCCGCCGGCTGGCGGGATCTGGAGCTCGTCGACCACTGGCGTCGTTATCTCAACGACCCCGGGGCCTATCTGCGGCACATCGTCGAAGCGGAATGACGTACCGCCGTAGCGGAGGGCGTCGTTCTGCGTCGTCGTTCACTGCTGCGTGCTGCGTGCTGCGTGCTGCTTGTACTGCGTTATCGCGTTACGTCCGTACTGCGGGAGGCTGTCGCTCGGGCGGGCCCGAGGGGTCAGCGTTGGTGGGGCACCAGAGGCTGGGCCGGGGAGGCCGCCGTGGCGCACTCGCGGGTCGCCGGGATCGATGCCGCCGCTTCCGTGTCCGAGAGCGGACGGTGCCGGCAGCTGGGGGTCTTTCCGTGGGCCTCCGCCCGGATGCGCTGCTTCATCGTGGGAGGCAGGGCCCTGGCGTAGGACCAGGCCCAGGGGGGCGGCGCCGGCACCGCGAGTTCCGCGCTGCGCTCGCTGTCGTTGCGGCCGGTGTTGCGGGAGGAGGTCTCGGTCTGCGGCGAGGCCGCGGCCGAGGTGTTCGAGACGAAGCCGAGCGCCGAGAACAGCGCGAGGAAGGCGGTGACGATGGCGGTCCACAGGTTCATGACCTTGTTCCTGGTCATGGCCCCTCACTTTCAGGTTGGGCGATTTGCGTACTTTCCTCATGATGTGGATGTGGGCCGCGAAGTCATGGACCGACGCCCGTGGCGCGTCGATCTTCAGATGAACAGCACTCGAATGGCCGCATAAGGCGCGAAGAGTGGCAAAAGTGGCGGGAGGCGGCAAAGTCACCCTCCGTCCGGAGGTGATCACTCTCCGGCCCGGTGGCGGTTCGTCCCCATCTACTGGCGTGTGCCGGGCGGCAGTTGAGCCCCCACGCAGGTCACCGATCGGTATCGGCCGGTGTGTATAGTCGGGCGCCAGAGGTCCCCTACGTCAAGGAAAGACGAGGTCGCGCGGTGAAGAAGCTTCTCCTGGTCGCACTGGCCGCCATCGGCGGGCTCCTCGTGTACCGCCAGATCCAGGCGGATCGCGCCGAGCAGGATCTGTGGACGGAGGCGACTGACTCCGTGCCCACGGGTTCGTGAGCCGTCACGACGGATTCGACACAGACCCCGGCCGCCGACGCGGCCGGGGTTTCGTGTGTTCGGAGCAACGCACGGCCACCGTTCCTCGAGTTGCGGAAGCCAGCCACAGCGTCTAGACGCCTCCGTTTCGGACGGGCGTACGGAATGCGGGGGCGCCCGGCCGCCGGGGTGGGCAGGATGGGCGACGGTCCGGAAGCGGCGACGAGGGGTGGCGCGGGATGAGGCGGCGTACGGGGGCACGGCAGGGGGCGCGTCCGGTGCGTCACGCGGGCCGCGCGCGGTCGGCCGCCGTGGGGGCGCTGCTGCTGTGCACGACGGCCGTTCTGCCGGTGCCCGCGGCGCTCGCCGCCGGGACGCCGGGTCCGTACGGCTTCGACCCGGATGCCACGAGCGTCACCGGCGCGCCCACCACGGCCGGTGCGAAGCCCCTCTCCGCCGGGACGACGTACCGCAGTTCGCTGCCCGCCGACGGGGTCGTGCACTACTCCCTCGAACTCGACGCCACCTCCGACACCTACGTCTCCGCCACCGCGGCCCCCGCCCCCGGCAGCACGGTCTCCGCGGGCGAGGGCGTCAAGGTGACCGTGCAGGACGCCGCGGGCCGCTCCTGCTCCTTCGACACCGAGACCTTCGGCGTCGTCCGCAGCGCCCGTCCGATCGCCGCCTGGGGCGCCCGGGAGATCTCCGCCGACCGGCCCCGCTGCAAGACGGCGGGCACCTACGACGTGGTCGTCGAGCGCGTCGGTACGCCGGTGACCGCGCCGGACGCCTGGGACCTGGAGCTGTTCGTCGTCTCCGAGCCGGCGCTGCGCGAGCCCGCCGCCGAGGTCCCGGAAGCCTGGAACTCGCGGACCCCGGCGCCCGCCACCGGCGAGCCCGTCGCGCGCGAGGGAGGCTCGGGTTTCGCCTCGGCGGTGCCCGTCGGCCCGGGCGTGTGGGGTGCGGGCATCGAGCCCGGCGGCACGCTCTTCTACAAGGTGCCGGTCGGCTGGGGCGGGCAGCTCTCCGCGACCGCCGAACTGGCCGCCGCGGACGGCCGGGGCGGCTACACGACCGGCGCGCTGAGCCTCACGCTCTACAACCCCGCGCGCGGGTTCGTCGACGACGTGAGCGCCAACTACGCCGGCCGGCGGGAGTCCGCCGCACTGCCGCCCCTGCCTCCGGTCGCCTACGAGAACCGGTACGCGGGGCCGGACCGGCTCAGCGCCATGCGGTTCGCGGGTTCCTACTATCTGGTCGTGCACCTCGCGTCCGAGGTGGGCGACAAGTTCGGCGACGGGCCCTTCGGCGTGGCCCTGCGGGTGCGGACGGACGGCTCGGAGAAGGCCGTGCCCGACTACGCGGGTGAGCCCAGGCCGGACGACGTCTTCGAGGCCGTGCCCGTGGACCTGGGCGAGGTCACCGAGGGCCCGGCCAAGGGCGGTACGGCGGGTGGAGGCGGGGGCGGGGATGCCGCGATGACCGTGCTGGCGGTGAGCGGCATCGGTACGGGGACGGCTCTGCTGGGGGTGCTCGGCGTGTGGAGGGTGGTCGCGCGCCGGAGGCTCGGTAGCCCGTAGGAGCGCCCGGACGGACAGGGGGGCGCGGCGGGCGTGCGCCGGGGCTCAGATGTGGCTGAGCGCCCAGAACCCCACGGCGTAGCACACCAGCGCCAGCAGCAGGAGCGGGACGGCCACCTTGGCGGGAGGACCGGGCCGGCGCACGGCCCGGTGACCGGCGCGACGACGGGGCTGCGCGACGGGCGGCGATGAAAGGGGAACCTGCGGGCTCTGGGCGGTGTATGAGGCAGTGGAGACGTCGATGCGGTGATACGGCGTCGGTGCGGGCGGGGGAGTGGGCGTCGGGGGCTCCGCGGGGGCCGGGGGCCCGTACGGGTGCCGCGGGACGGGGGATCGATGGGCGGCGAGGTCGCGGGTGCGGTCGTACGGCGGTGGGGGCGCGGTGGCGCGGGCGGTGGACGCGGTGCTGTCGGGCGGGGGCAGCGGGAAGCTGCCGGTGTCCGACATGTTGGGCAGCCGATGGCCGCCGCCGGACGGCGAGGAGCCCGTGGGCGTCCGGATGCCCTGCCGCGGCGCCTCGGGGCGGTGTGGGGGCGGTGCCGGCGCGGGGGTGGACGGGACGGGTGGCGCCACTGCCGGTGGGGCCGGTATGGCCGGTATGGATGGCGCCGACACGGGTGGGGACGGGACGGGGCGAGGTGGCACGGAAGGCGGGTGGTCCCCGGTCAGGGACGCGGACGAGCCGGCTCCGGCCGGTCCGGACCTGTCCACCCGCAGGGCACCCGAGGTGGTGCCCGTCCCGTCGATGACCCCGGGCGCACGCGTGTGGGGCCCCTCCGGGCCGAATCCCACCGGCAGGGGGCCGAGTTGGTCGAAGATCTCGATCAACTCGTCGTCGGGGCCGGGTTCCGGCAGGAGCTCGGCGGCCGACGCGAGGGCCTTGC
Organism: Streptomyces sp. NPDC046859; assembly: GCF_040645135.1. Lineage (NCBI taxonomy): Bacteria > Bacillati > Actinomycetota > Actinomycetes > Kitasatosporales > Streptomycetaceae > Streptomyces > Streptomyces sp. NPDC046859. Next base: position 51,380 of record NZ_JBEYXR010000025.1, on the reverse strand, counting down.
GCGCGCCCGTGGCGGTGCGGAACCGCGCGTGCGGATCGGGCTGGAGCAGCGTCGCCACGATCTGCCACAGCGGCTCCGGAACGCCCTTGGGCGGGCCCGGTGTGCCGTGCTCGGTGAAGTACTGCACGAGCGCCTTGGCGTCCGGCTTGGCGCCCTCCAGCAGGTACAGCGCCACGAGTCCCACGGCGAACAGATCCGCCGGGAAGTCCGGGTCGGAGCCGAGGAGTTGCTCGGGAGCGAGATAACCGGGCGTCCCCACCACGAGGTTGGTCTCGGTCAGCCGGGGCTCGCCCAGCCGCATGGCGATGCCGAAGTCGGACAGCCGCAGCCGGGGTCGAGCCGTCCCGGTGGCCTCCAGGAGCACGTTGGCGGGCTTGATGTCCCGGTGGACGACACCTTCGGCGTGCACGGCCGCCAGGCCCGCCAGCAGCTGGTCGAGCAGCGTGCACACGAACGAGGGCGGCAGGGGGCCGTAGTCCCCGACGAGGTGGACGAGCGAACCGCCGCCCACCAGGTCCATGGTGAACAGGACCTTGTCGTCGTCCGCGGCCCAGCTGGCGGGCGCGAGCACATGGGGGTGGTCGATCCGCAGGGCCTGCTCCCGGACGAACCGCAGCAGCGAGTGCGCGTCGCTCTGCTGGAGCACCTTGGCCGCCACGTACCGGCGGCGGCGGTGGTCCCAGGCACGCCAGACGGCACCGACGCCTCCGCGCCCGATCGGGTCGGCCAGTTCGTACCGGCCGGCGAAGACCTCACCCATGGCTGTGCGTCGCTCCTCCCCCTGCGGTCATCCCCCTTGCTTCCCCCACGACGGGCGATACGACTCCTCCCGCCCGGCTCCCCGTGGGGCGCGGTCCTCGGAAGCACCGGTGGGCCGGCGTCCACTCAGCCGTCGGCCCGATCGCCGACCCCCTTCGGCGATCGGGCCCGGGGTTCAGCTCAGCTCTGGTGCGACTGGTAGTGCGCGACCGCGTCGGACGTCCGGCCGGCGCCGTACACCCGGAGGAACTCTGCCAGTTCCGGGTGGGTCCCGGCGAGACTGTCGGCGGCCTCGATGATGTCCCCCGCGGCCGCGACCGAGCGCAGCAGTGACTGGATCTCACGGACCACCCTCTTCACGGTGGGCGCGCCCGAACTGCTCGTCGTCTGTGTGGTGTTGCTGAGCACCGAGCCCCCCTGCGACTTCTTGATCTCCTCCATGCGCTCGGTGGCCTCGGCCGCGCTCACGCTGCCGTCAGCGACCTGCCCCGCCAAGTCCTGCAGCAGCTGCACCCGCTGGACCACGGCGGGATTGCCGATCTTCGCCCGCTGGCCGCTCATCAGCTGCGACAGCATCGGCGCGGACAGTCCCAGAACCCCCGCGAGACGAGCCTGGTTGAGGCCAAGATCGTCGATGAGCCTACGGAAGAGCGTCCCCAGCGGCTCCCCGTACCAGTTCCGCTGCAGATCCCGCGCTCTTGCGGTGGCTTCCTGCTGTGCGGCGTCCATTGCGTCTCCCCATCGCTTCCCCAAAACCGCGGTTCGCTGTCGCGAACCACGCCGAGCATCTTACGGAGAGTGGTTGTGCATCGGGACCCCCCATCTTTTTTGCGAGATACGGGGCGCGACCCGGTAGTCTGGTGTGCGGTAGCCGCCGGGACGTGCTCGTTCCTGTCGGATGCTCCTCTTCCGGGGCCTTAGCTCAGTTGGTAGAGCGCTGTCTTTGCATGGCAGATGTCAGGGGTTCGACTCCCCTAGGCTCCACTCTCCGGACCGGTCGGCACCCTCTCGGGTGCCGACCGGTTTCGTCTGCCCGGCGGCCGTTCTCCTGTGCGTGCGGCCGTGACGTGTGTCACCGGCTGGAGCGCCGTGACGGCGTTGCGCATATTTGCGCAAACATTCTCGATGTCGCCGGCCAGGGAATGGAAGCTCGCAGTCCAGGGTTCGTCGATCTCTGTTCGCTGCGGTCGAACCCCCGTGTGAGCTGGTCTTCAGATGTTCAGGTAATCAGAAGGATGCATTCCGTTAGGGGAGCTTGTGTGGAGCTCGCGCACACAAGTCGTTGCAAACGTCATCGTGGACGGAGCTGTGAACACAGTCGCCTCACAGCCTCGAGTGGAGGCCGACGACGCTCGAAGACAGCCGATCTTCGACAGCAGTGGATGTTCCACGTGAAACACCGCCAGGGGGCGGGAGACTTCAAGTCTCCCGCCCCCTGGCGGTGTTGGAACGAGCCGACGTGACCGAGGCTCAGGTCACCGGCCCTCGTCGCGTCGGGCGGCCTCCTCGGCTTCCTTCGCCTGGACCTCGGGGTCGAGCCCGCTCTGGTCCGTGCCGTCGACCGATGTCAGACGGCCTGACTCCGGCACCTCCGTCGCGGCGGGGGGCTCGACGAGCCAGTCCGGGTTCGCCTGCTTGTCCCACCACTTCCAGGCGGCAAAGGCGCCACCCGCAAGGAGACCGACGACGGCCAGGGTCTTCGCGAGACGGCCGGCCTTGGCGCGCCGCTGGTGCTTGCGGATCAGCTTCTGCACGTCCTTCGGCGAGACCTGACCGCGCAGTGCGGCCAGTGCGGCGACCCCACGGGCGGCCGCTTCCTCTTTGACGGGTCCGGCCGCGGCCACTGCCTGCTCGAGCTTGGGCCGGGAGTACTCGGCGGCCTGCAGGGCCGCCTTGCGGGTGCGGAGCGCCGCCTCGTGGGCGGCCTGATCGACCTTCGGCGGCACATGGGCGCGGGCTTGCTCCAGGCGCGGGGCGACATGGACGCCGTACTGGGCGCGGGCCTGCTCGGTGGCCAGCGACACCTTGGGCGCGAGCCGTACGCGTGCCTCGTGTGCGTAGTGGGCGGCCCTGTCCTTGGCGGTGTCGGCGTAGGGCGCCACCACTTCCGCGGCGTGCAGCACGCTGTCCTTCGCCGAGCCGGTCGCGGCGCGCACGCTTTCGATGCGGGTCACGGGTTCCTCCTCCTCGGTGGCGTACGGTAATTCGACTTTCCACCCTTTTACGGATCATGCCTCCCGGAACGCGGTGGGGCATGTGAGGGCTGGCATTCGGGTGCCGGTGAAAGTGATCGAATAACAGATCAATATGGGGCAACAGTGGCTTGTCGTCGACAATGCCACGGTTCGCCGTGTCGCGCCCCCGCCACGGGAGGACTCGACGCGTTTTCCGCAACGATCTGCCCGGTTGGGTGCCGGTTCACGGGCGCCGGGCCACCGCCGGGACCGTCCGTGCGAGGATCGGGGGATCACAGGACGACAACGGAAGGCAGATCGTGGCCGAGCAGCTCTACGCCACCCTGAAGACCAACCACGGCGACATCGCGGTGCGGCTTCTTCCCAACCACGCGCCGGTCACGGTCAGGAACTTCGTCGAACTCGCCCAGGGCGAGCGTGAGTGGACCAACCCCGCCACCGGCGAGAAGGCCGCGGCCAGGCTCTACGACGGCACCGTCTTCCACCGGGTCATCAGCGGCTTCATGATCCAGGGCGGTGACCCGCTGGGCAACGGCACCGGCGGCCCCGGCTACCAGTTCCAGGACGAGTTCCACCCCGACCTGGCCTTCGACAAGCCGTACCTGCTGGCCATGGCGAACGCCGGTCCGGGCACCAACGGCTCGCAGTTCTTCATCACCGTCGCCCCGTCGACCTGGTTGAACCGCAAGCACACGATCTTCGGCGAGGTCGCCGACGCGGCCGGCCAGAAGGTGGTCGACACGATCGCCTCGGTGCAGACCAACCCGCGCACCGACCGTCCGGTGAACGACGTCGTCATCGAGTCCGTCGTGATCGAGACGCGGCAGGGCTGACGCGGACATCGTCCGCTCGGGCGTCCGACACCTCCCGCAGGGAACCAATCGCCCCGCTCGTCCGTAAGGATGGGCGGGGCGGTGTACGGGCCTGTGCGCCGCGGACGACGACCTAGGGGATCCGATGGACCAGCCGGTGGGTAGCCAGCAGGACGCTCAGAGCCTGCCCGTCTGCTACCGCCACCCGGACCGCGAGACCGGTGTCCGCTGCACCCGCTGCGACCGTCCCATCTGCCCGGAGTGCATGATCAGCGCCTCCGTCGGCTTCCAGTGCCCGGAGTGCGTCCGCACCGGCTCCGGCACCGGCCACGCCCCGGACGCCGCCCGGCCCCGCACCCTCGCGGGTGGCAGCATCGCGGCCGATCCCCGCCTGATCACCAAGATCCTCATCGGGATCAACCTCGCGGTGTTCATCGCCGTACGGACGAATGAAGCGCTGCTGGGTGACCTCTTCCTGATCGGAACCTGGCCGCCCGCTCCCTTCCAGACGACCTCGGGGGTCGCGGACGGCGAGTGGTACCGCCTGGTGACCTCGATGTTCACGCACGAGGCGATCTGGCACTTCGCCTTCAACATGCTCAGCCTGTGGTGGCTGGGCGGCCCGCTCGAAGCGGCCCTCGGCCGGGCCCGCTATCTCGCCCTGTACTTCGGCTCGGGGCTCGCGGGCAGCGCCCTCACCTATCTGCTGGCCGCGCCGACCACGGCCTCGCTCGGGGCGTCCGGCGCGATCTTCGGCCTGTTCGGTGCGACGGCCGTCCTGATGCGCCGGCTCCAGTACGACATGCGCCCGATCATCGCCCTGCTCGTGATCAACCTGATCTTCACCTTCGGGTGGAGCAACATCGCCTGGCAGGCCCATATCGGCGGTCTGGTGGCCGGCGTCGTCATCGGTTACGCCATGGTCCACGCCCCCCGTGAGCACCGCGCGCTGATCCAGTACGGCACCTGTGCCGCGGTCCTGGCGGTGGTCGTCCTGGTGACCGCCCTCAGAACCCTTCAGCTCACCTGAGCAGCGGGTTCTGCCACCTGAGACGCACAGTTGTCCACAGCGGGTGGCGGATCTTGTGCACAGTGTGCGGACAGCAGCACGCCCCCTGTCGTGGACCAACGTTTCCGCAGGTCAGACAGAGGGCGAACAAGCTTTCGACGGTCCATGATCACCGGTAGTTCCGTCACACCGGCGTCAATCCTGGTTGGTTATCCACAGATCGTCGTTCTTTTTCAACACTGTGGAAAACCGCTGTGGATAACTCAGTGGATAGCCGTGGGCAGAGCTGCGTTCACCGCGAAGCGGCCGTCGCTTCCGCTCCCGCGCGGGCCGTCACTTCCACTGTGTGGAGACACCGAATCCGGCGGCGATGAAACCGAAGCCCACCACGATGTTCCAGTTGCCCAGCGCCTCGATGGGCAGGGAACCGTCGGTCACATAGAAGACGACGATCCAGGCGAGACCGATGACGAACATGGCCAGCATGACCGGTGCCACCCAGGTGCGGCTGGTCAGCTTGATGGCGGTCGCCTGCTTCGACGGCGGCGGGGTGTAATCGGCCTTCTTGCGGATACGTGACTTCGGCACGAGGGTCTCTCCTGTCGATGCGCTGCGTGGCCGCGCAGGGAACTGGGTCGGGCTCGGGGCAGCGTACAAGGGGACACTGTGGGCTCCCCCGGGCGTCCGTTAGCGTAGTGCTTCCGCGGCGCCGAAGGAGATAAGGGTACGTTGAGCAATTCTGCCGAATCCCCCGGTACGGGATCCAGCCCTGTCCGTGGCGGATTCCGGCCCGTACGGGTGCTCACCGCCGCCGTCTTCGCCCTCGCCGGGCTCATCTTCTTCACCAGCTTCAACACCGCCAAGGGCACCGACATCCGTACGGACGCCTCGCTGCTGAAACTCTCCGACCTCATCCAGGAGCGCAGCCACGAGAACGGCCGGCTCGACGAGACCAACGCGGCCCTGCGGAACGACGTGGAGGCGCTCGCCGAACGGGACGACGGCAGCACCAAGGCCGAGGACGCCAAGCTGTCCGCGCTGGAGGTCAGGTCGGGGACGCAGAAGCTGACCGGTGAGGCGATCACCGTCACGCTGAACGACGCCCCACCGGACGCCACCGCCAAGCTCCCCGGCTACCCCGAGCCCCAGCCGGACTACCTGGTCATCCACCAGCAGGATCTCCAGGCCGTGGTCAACGCCCTGTGGGAGAGCGGCGCCAAGGGGATCAAGGTCATGGACCAGCGGCTGATCTCCACGAGCGCCGTGCGCTGTGTGGGCAACACCCTGATCCTCCAGGGCCGGGTGTACTCGCCGCCGTACAAGATCACGGCGGTCGGTGATCCGGAGAAGATGCAGCAGGCCCTCGCGGCCTCGCGGGCGATCCAGAACTACATGGTCTACGTCAACGTCTACGGCCTCGGCTGGAAAGTCACGGAGGACGGGACGGTGACTCTGCCGGGCTACTCGGGCACAGTGGATCTGCAGTACGCCAAGCCCGTGGAGTGAGCCTCACTGGAGCTGCCGGTGCGCGTCGTCGTCAGGGCCGTCAGCGAGCTGTGCCTCACCGTCGGCACGGTGATCGTCCTCTTCGTCGTCTACGTGCTGTTCTGGACCGGCGTACGGGCCGACACCGTCATGGACGACCAGATCGACCAGTTACAGGAACAGTGGGCCCAGAGCGCGATGCGCCCCTCGCCCGGTGCGTCCAGGGCATCCGGCGCGTCGGGCGCGCCGCAGGTGCCCGCCGGCCCGCCGACGCCCGCCCCGTACACGGCGGACAAGCCCTTCGCGATCATGTACATCCCGCGTCTTGGTTTCACGTGGAACAAGCCGGTGCTCGAAGGCACGGCCACCGGGACCCTGAAGAAGGGGCTCGGCCACTACGCGAACACCGCCCGGCTGGGACAGAAGGGCAACTTCTCGGTCGCCGGTCACCGGCGGACCTACGGCGACCCCTTCAAGGACTTCCCCAGGCTGCGCCCGGGCGACGCGGTGGTGCTGACGGACGGAACCTCATGGTTCACGTACAGGATCGACAAAGGCCCCTACAAAACAGTGCCCTCCGACATTGAGGTGATCGCCCCTGTGCCCCGTAAGTCGGGGTATACGCGTGAGGGCCGCTATCTGACGCTGACCACGTGCGATCCCGAGTGGGGGCACAGTCACCGGCTGATCGTGTGGGCGCACCTGGACTCCACACAGCCTGTGGAGGCCGGGAAACCGAAGGCCCTGCGCCGTTAGTCTGGTGACGGTACGGCGTGATTCTGGTGCCGTGGTGCGACGGAAGGGACGGCATGTACGGCTGGATCTGGCGGCATCTGCCGGGGAACGCGTGGCTGAAGGCGTTGATCTCGCTCGTGCTGGTCATGGCCGTGGTCTACGTCCTCTTCAACTACGTCTTCCCGTGGGCCGAACCTCTGCTGCCCTTCAACGATGTGACGGTGGACAACCAGTGAGCGCGCGCATCCTCGTCGTGGACAACTACGACAGCTTCGTCTTCAACCTGGTCCAGTACCTCTACCAGCTGGGCGCCGAGTGCGAGGTCCTGCGCAACGACGAGGTCTCCACGGCCCACGCCCAGGACGGCTTCGACGGCGTCCTGCTCTCCCCGGGCCCGGGCACCCCCGAGGAGGCCGGGGTCTGCGTCGACATGGTGCGGCACTGCGCCGCGACCGGCGTCCCGGTCTTCGGGGTCTGCCTCGGCATGCAGTCGATGCAGGTGGCGTACGGCGGTGTGGTGGACCGGGCCCCGGAGCTGCTGCACGGGAAGACCTCGCTCGTCGAGCACGAGGGCAAGGGCGTCTTCGCGGGCCTGCCGACCCCGTTCACGGCGACCCGTTACCACTCGCTGGCGGCGGAGCCCGCGACCGTGCCCGCCGAGCTTGAGGTGACCGCCCGCACCCACGACGGCATCGTGATGGGTCTGCGGCACCGTGAACTCCCGGTCGAAGGGGTGCAGTTCCACCCCGAGTCCGTGCTGACCGAGCACGGGCACCGGATGCTGGCCAACTGGCTGGCCGAATGCGGCGACGAGGGCGCGGTGGCGAGGTCGGCGGGGCTCGCCCCGGTGGTGGGCAGGGCCACGGCGTGACCGCGCTGCGCCCCGAGCGCGAGTCCGGCACCTCCTACGGGCAGTCCTCCGCGGACTTCTACGGCGGCGCCGGCGACCAGGGCACCCCGTACGGGCAGCAGCCGTACGGGGACCCCGGTGCGCACGGGGACTGGTACGGCGGCACCGCGGCCGCCGCCCCGGCCCAGGGCGGCTACGGCTACGGCAGCGAGCGGTACGGGGCGCAGACGTACGGCACGGAGGAGTACCAGGAGCCGTACGCCCAGCCGCGGTACACGCAGGCGCAGTCCACCCGGCCCCAGCACGCGGAGCCGCAGCAGCCGTACATACCGCCCGCGGACGACGAGACCGTCGCCCTGCGGATAGCCGACACCGCTGTCGCGGCCGGAGCGCGTTCTGGCGCCCCTTCCGCGGAGACCGCCGACGAATCCCCCGTGGGTGGCCGCGCTGCCCGCAGAAGGGCCGCCAAGCGGCGCCATGGACGCCGTGGTGCCGGACGGCCGGACCCGCAGACCGTGGAGACGGAGCCGGACGCTCCCACGGCCCCCCGTTCACGCCTGGAGGCCCGCAGGCAGGCGCGCGCCCGCAAGCCCAGCGCCGCGACGCTGGCGAGCCGGGCCATCGGCGAGGTGTTCATCACCACCGGCGTGCTGATGCTGCTGTTCGTGAGCTACCAGCTGTGGTGGACGAACGTCCGGGCGCACGCACAGGCGGACAAGGAGGCCAGCAGCCTCCAGGACGACTGGGCGAGCGGCAAGCGCAACCCGGGCAGCTTCGAGCCGGGCCAGGGCTTCGCCCTGCTGCACATCCCGAAACTGGACGTCGTGGTGCCGATCGCCGAGGGCATCAGCAACAAGCAGGTGCTCGACCGGGGCATGGTCGGCCACTACGGCGAGGGCAAGCTGAAGACGGCGATGCCGGACGCCAAGACCGGCAACTTCGCGTTGGCCGGGCACCGCAACACCCATGGCGAGCCGTTCCGGTACATCAACCGGCTCACCCCGGGCGACGACATCGTCGTGGAGACGCAGGACAAGTACTTCGTGTACAAGATGGCGTCCGTCCTGCCGGTGACGTCGCCGAGCAACGTCAGTGTGCTGGAGCCGGTTCCGCGGGGATCGGGGTTCACCGAACCGGGCCGCTACATCACGCTCACCACGTGCACGCCGGAGTTCACCAGTAAGTACCGGTTGATCGTCTGGGGCAAGATGGTCGAGGAACGGCCGCGCAGCAAGGGCAAGCCGGATGCGCTCGTCAGTTAAGGGCAGATGAACGTGGCATCGACCACCGACGACACCGAGTACGCGGACCGCTCCGCGACACGTCAGTCCCCGCGCCGGCCGGACCGCCGCCGCCGTCTGGGTCCCGTGGCGGCGGTGATCAGCGTCTTCGGTGAACTCCTCATCACGGCGGGCCTGGTGATGGGCCTGTTCGTCGTCTACTCCCTGTGGTGGACGAACGTCCTCGCCGACCGCGCGGCCGACAAACAGGCCGACAAGGTCCGCGACGGCTGGGCACACCAGGACGACGGCTCCGGCCGTTCCGTCGAGTTCGACTCCGGGGCCGGCATCGGCTTCCTGCACGTCCCCGCGATGAGCAGGAGCGAGATCCTCGTCGAGAAGGGCACGACGTCGAAGATCCTCAACGACGGGGTCGCCGGGTACTACACCGACCCCGTCAAGGCGACGCTGCCGACGTCGGACAAGAAGGGCAACTTCTCCCTCGCGGCGCACCGGGACGGGCACGGCGCGAAGTTCCACAACATCCACAAGCTCGCCAAGGGCGATCCGATCGTCTTCGAGACGAAGGACAAGTGGTACGTCTACAAGGTCTACTCGGTCCTGCCGGAGACCTCGAAGTACAACGTCCAGGTGCTCGGCGACGTCCCGAAGGAGTCGGGGAAGACCAAGGCGGGCCACTACATCACCCTGACGACCTGCACGCCGGTCTACACGAGCCGCTACCGGTACGTCGTGTGGGGCGAGCTGGAGCGGGTCGAGAAGGTGGACGAGCAGCGGACGCCGCCGGAGGAACTGCGCTGATCCGCTGAGACGGACCGGCCCGGGTGTGCCCCGGACACGGACGAGCCCCGGTGTCCTGGAGAGGACACCGGGGCTCGCTCATGCGGTCGGGGGCCGGCCGGCCCCTGCCGGTCAGTTGCCGAAGCCGCCGTTGTTGCCGCCGTTGCCGCCGCCTCCGTTGCCGCCGCCGCCGAAGCCGACCGTGGTCAGCTTGACCGCGGTGTTCGCGGGGTCGGCCTGCTGGCCGGCGTTGGGGTCCTGCCGGATGACGAGGGCGTTGTCACCCTGGTCGCTGCCGTTCTCGAACTGGATGGTCGTGAACCCGGCGGCCTGCAGGGTCTGCTTGGCCTGGCCGACCGTCTGACCGACGACGTTGGGCACCTGCGCCTTCTGCGCGGCCTGCTTGCCGATCTGGATGGTCACCGTGGAGTTCTTGTCGACCTTGCTGCCGGCCGGCGGAGACGTCGAGATGACCTTGCCGACCTGGCTCGGGTCCTGGGTGTCGACCTCGGTGCAGTTGCCGGTCAGGTCGCTGGCCTGCATCTGCGCCTTCGCCTCGTCGCAGGTCCGGCCGACGACGTCCGGGACGGTCGACTTCTCCTGCGCCTTGGCCACGGTCAGGGTGATCGTGGAGCCCTTCTCGACCTCGTCGCCGCGCTGCGGGTCCTGGTCCAGGACGGTGCCGGGCTCCTCGGAGGAGACCTCACGCGTCTCGGTCTTGATCGTGAACTGGAAGTCGTCGCCCTCCAGCTTCTTCCGGGCGTCCTCCAGGCTGAGCCCGATCACGCTCGGCACGGTCACCTTCGGGGCGCCGGTGGACACCACGATGTCGACCGCGGAGCCCTTGTCCACCTTGGTCCTGGAGTCGGGACTCTGCGAGCAGATCTTGCCCTTGGGCTGGTTCTCGCACTCGTCCTGCTTGACCTCGCCCAGCTCGAGGTCGACGTTGGCGAGGAGCTCCTTGGCGGCGCTCTGGCTCTCGCCGATCAGGCTCGGGACGGCGACGGAGTCATTGCTCGCGGTGTTGCCGTCGAAGACCCACTTGCCGATGAGGATGGCGCCCACGAGGACCAGCACGGCCGCGACGGCCAGCAGGATCGTGGAGGTGTTGGACTTCTTCTGCCGGCGTCGGTCGACGCGGTCGTCGTAACCGAAGCCGCCGTCGTCCGGGTTCATCGGCGGCAGCATCGACGTGGCGCCGGCGTCGGTCTGGCGCAGGGCCGTCGTCGCCTGGTCGTCGGGGTAGCCGCCGTAGCCCACCGAACCCATCGCGGCCGTGGCGGCGACGGGCTGGCCGTCGAGGCAGGCCTCGATGTCGGCGCGCATCTCGTCGGCCGACTGGTAGCGGTAGTTGGGGTCCTTCGTCAGGGCCTTCAGCACGATCGCGTCCATCTCGGGCGTGATCTCGGGGTCGAAGACCGACGGGGCCTGGGGCTCCTCCCGCACGTGCTGGTACGCGACGGCGACCGGGGAGTCGCCGACGAACGGCGGACGGACCGTCAGGAGCTCGTACAGCAGACAACCGGTGGAGTACAGGTCCGACCGGGCGTCGACCTGCTCGCCCTTGGCCTGCTCCGGCGAGAGGTACTGGGCGGTGCCGATGACGGCCGCGGTCTGGGTCATCGTCATCCCGGAGTCGCCCATGGCGCGGGCGATGCCGAAGTCCATGACCTTGACCTGGCCGTTGCGCGTCAGCATGACGTTCGCCGGCTTGATGTCGCGGTGGACGATGCCGCTGCGGTGGGCGTACTCCAGGCCCTGGAGGATGCCGATGGTCATCTCCATGGCACGCTCCGGCAGCAGCTTGCGGCCGCTGTGAAGGAGCTCACGCAGCGTGGACCCGTCGACGTACTCCATGACGATGTACGGGATCGACACGTTGTCGATGTAGTCCTCGCCCGTGTCGTAGACCGCCACGATCGCGGGATGGTTGAGCGAGGCGGCCGACTGGGCCTCCCGGCGGAACCGGGCCTGGAAGGACGGGTCGCGCGCGAGGTCCGCCCGCAGCGTCTTCACCGCCACGGTGCGGCCGAGCCGGGTGTCATGCGCGAGGTAGACCTCCGCCATGCCACCACGACCGAGCACCTGGCCCAGTTCGTACCGGCCGCCGAGGCGACGCGGCTCTTCCATAGCTACCTACCAGCCCTCTCCGTCGGTCCCGCCCTCACCCTTGTGGGTGTGGCGGTGGTCCGTCCGGGCATACGGTACCCGGCTCATCCTGCGTGACCTGGCCAAGCCCGTAACCCGATACAGGACCGGTATCGCAACGTGCACCGATGTGAAGGGGACGTGAGCGGGGTCACTTCTTGCTGTTGATGACCGCCTCCATCACGCTCTTCGCGATGGGTGCCGCGAGACCGCCGCCGGAGATGTCGCCGCGGACGGCGTCCTCGTCCTCGACCACCACGGCCACGGCCACCGGCGCGCTGTCGTCGACCTTGGCGTAGGAGATGAACCACGCGTAGGGGTTCTCGCTGTTGTCCACGCCGTGCTGCGCGGTACCGGTCTTGCCGCCGACGGTGGCGTTCGCGATCCGCGCCTTTTTGCCGGTGCCCTTCTCGACGACCGTCTCCATCATCGACTGCAGGATCTGGGCGTTCTTCGCCGACAGCGGCTTGCCCAGCTCCTCCGGGTCCGTCTTCTCGATGGCGTCCAGGTTGTGCGTCTGGAGCTCGTCGACCATGTACGGCTTCATCAGCGTGCCGCCGTTGGCGACGGCGGAGGCCACCATGGCCATCTGTAGCGGCGTCGTGGCGGTGTTGAACTGGCCGATGGAGGACAGCGCGGTCTGCGAGGGGTTCATGTCGTCGGAGAAGACGGAGGCGGTGGCGCGGACCGGGGTGAACTGCTCCTCGGTGAAGCCGAACGCCTTCGCGGTCTCCAGCATCTTCTCGTTGCCGAGGTCCGCCCCAACCTTGCCGAAGACGGTGTTGCAGGAGTACTGCAGGGCGACCCGCAGCGTCGCATCCTTGCAGGGGATGTTGCCCTCGTTGGGCAGCTTGGTGTTCGTCCCCGTCATGACCCACGGGTCGGGGGAGTCCGTCTTCTCGTCCGCGTCCGTGTAGAGGCCGTGCTCCAGCGCGGCGGCCGCGGTGACGACCTTGAAGGTCGAGCCGGGCGGGTAGACCTCGCGCAGCGCCCGGTTGAGCATCGGGTCGGCCGGGTTGTTCTTCTTCTGCAGGCCCGTCCACGCCTTGCTGTCGGTCGTCGTGGAGTTGCCCGCGAAGGACGACGGGTCGTACGACGGGAAGGAGGCCAGCGCCAGGATCTTGCCGGTGGACGGCTCGATGGCCGCGACGGCGCCCTTGCCGCCCTGCGCCTTCAGGCCGTTGTACGCGGCCTTCTGCGCGGCGCCGTTGAGCGTGGTGACGACGTTGCCGCCCTTGTTCTCCTTGCCCGTGATCATGTCGAGGGTGTTGCGGAAGAACAGGCGGTCGTCGTTGCCGGTGAGGATGCCGTCCTCGATGGACTCCAGCTGCGTGGCGCCGAAGGCCTGTGAGGCGTATCCGGTGACCGGCGCCCACATGGGGCCGTCGACATAGGTCCGCTTGTACTTGAAGTCGCTGCCGCTCGTCTCCTTGAAGCCGGTGATGGCCTTGCCGTCGACGATGATGTTGCCGCGCGGGGTGCTGTAGCGCTCGATGATGACGCGACGGTTGTTCTTGTCGGTCCTCAGCTCGTCGGCCTGGACGTACTGGATCCAGTTGTCACGGATCAGCAGGGCCAGAACGAGGAGTCCGCAGAAGACCGCGATCCGGCGTAGGGGCTTGTTCACGGACGGACCACCTGGGTCATCTCGGCGTCGGGATTGGGCGCCGGGGCCGGCGCGGGACGGCGGGCCGTGTCGCTGATCCTGAGCAGGATGCCGATCAGGGCCCAGTTGGCGATCACGGAGGAACCGCCGTACGCCACGAAGGGCAGCGTCATACCGGTCAGCGGGATGAGGCCCATGACACCGCCGGCGACGACGAAGACCTGGAGGGCGAAGGCGCCGGACAGGCCGACGGCCAGCAGCTTGCCGAAGGGGTCGCGGGCCGCGAGGGCCGTGCGCACACCGCGTTCGACGATCAGGCCGTAGAGCAGCAGGATCGCCATGACGCCGGCCAGGCCGAGCTCCTCGCCGAAGGTGGCGAGGATGAAGTCGGAGTTGGCGGCGAAGCCGATGAGGTCGGAGTTGCCCTGGCCGAGGCCGGTGCCGAGGGTGCCGCCGGAGCCGAAGGCCCAGAGGGCCTGCATGGCCTGCTCGGAGTGGATGATGCCGTCCTGGACGCCGGCACGGCTGAGCTTGAACTCGTTCGCCGGGTCGAGCCAGGCATGCACACGCGTCTGGATGTGGGGCTCGAAGCTCGCCACACCGACGGCGCCGACCGCGGACATCAGCAGACCGAAGACGATCCAGCTGGTCCGCTCGGTGGCGACGTACAGCATGATGACGAACATCCCGAAGAACAGCAGGGACGTACCGAGGTCGGTCTCGAAGACCAGGATGAGGATCGAGATCATCCAGACCACGATGATCGGTCCGAGGTCACGGCCGCGGGGCAGGTACAGGCCCATGAAGCGGCGGCTGGCCAGTGCGAGCGCGTCGCGTTTGACCATGAGGTAACCCGCGAAGAAAACGGCGAGGACGATCTTCGCGAACTCGCCGGGCTGGAGCGTGCCGAGGCCGGGGATCTTGATCCAGATCTTGGCGCCGTAGACGTTGGCGCCGAGTCCGGGCACCAGTGGCAGGAGCAGCAGGAACAGCGCACCCGCCATGGAGATGTAGGTGTACCGCTGCAGGACGCGGTGGTCCTTGAGGAAGATCAGGACGGCCACCAGCAGGGCCACGCCCATGGCCGAGTACAGCAGCTGACGCGGCGCCGCCTCGACGAACGTCCTGCTCGCCTGAAGACGCTTCGACTGGTCCAGGCGCCAGATGATGACCAGGCCGAGCCCGTTCAGCAGCGTGGCCAGCGGCAGCAGCAGCGGGTCCGCGTACGGCGCGAACTTGCGTACGGCGAGATGGCCTATGCCTGCCAGCAGGCCCAGGCCGATGCCGTAGGCGAGCAGGCCGGCCGGCACTTCGTCGTTGATCGCCAGACCCACGTTGGCGTAGGCGAACACCGGGATCACGACCGCGAAGACCAGCAACCCGAGTTCGGTGTTGCGGCGGCTCGGCGCGCCGATGGCGCCGATGGTGGACGTGTGGTGCGTCGGCGAGTTCGTAGTACTGCTCATCGTGTGACGGGGCCTCTCACGGCTTGCCTACTGCGTACCGCAGTTCGAGACGACCTTCTGCTCTTCCTCCGAGAGGGTCGGGCCGGGGTTTGGCGTCGCAGTCGGTGTCGGGGAGGTGGACGAGGGAGGTGCGGTCGAAGGGCTGGTCGACGGTGTCGATGTCGCCTTGGACGTGAGGGAGGTACGGGTGGTTCCCGTGGTGCCTCCGGCCTCGCCCTCGCCCGTCTTCGCGTTCTTCTCGCTCTCGGCGGCCTGGCGTTCGGCCCGCTTCTTGCACGCGGACACCTGCAGCGCCAGTTCGTCGATCTTCGCCTGGGCGTCCTTCAGACCGCCTTCGGCGATGGTCGCCTCCACCAGCTTCTGCTGGTAGGGCGGCAGGTACTTGAGTTCGATCTCGGGGTGGTCCTTCTCCACCTTCGACAACGACACCCAGGCCAGGTCCTGGCTGATCCCGCGGTACAGCGCGACGTGCTCGTCGTTGGTGCCGACGTAGTACTGCGTCTGCGTCCAGCGGTAGCCGCCGTACATGCCGCCGCCGATGACGGCGAGCGCGAGGACCGAGTAGAAGGACCTCTTCAGCCACTTGCGGCCCTTGCCGGGCTTGACGAAGTCGTCGTCGGTGTAGGCGCCGAAGCCGGCCGTCGGCACATAGCCGGTGGTGTCGCCGGAGCCGGGCGGGCCGAACTCGCCGCCGCCGCCCTGGCCGGGCACCTGGCGGCCGAGCCCGGAGGCGCGACCCGCGGGAGTCTGCATGATGCCGTTGTCGTGCAGGTGGTGCTGCTGGTTCTCCGCGACCGCGCCGACCACGACCGGCGTGTCGGAGAGCTGTCCGGCGAGAGTGTCCCCGGTGTCCAGGTCGAGGACGTCCGCGACGATCACCGTGATGTTGTCGGGGCCGCCGCCGCGCAGGGCGAGCTGGATCAGCTCCTGGACCGTCTCCTGCGGGCCCTGGTAGCTGGCGAGGGTGTCCTCCAGGGTCTGGTGGGACACGACGCCGGACAGGCCGTCGGAGCAGATCAGGTAGCGGTCGCCGGCGCGGACCTCGCGGATCGACAGATCCGGGTCCACGTGGTCGCCGCTGCCCAGGGCGCGCATCAGCAGGGAGCGCTGCGGGTGGGTCGTGGCCTCTTCCTCGGTGATACGGCCCTCGTCGACCAGGCGCTGCACCCAGGTGTGGTCCTGCGTGATCTGCGTGAGGACGCCGTCGCGCAGCAGGTACGCGCGCGAGTCGCCGACGTGGACGAGGCCGAGGCGCTGGCCGGTCCACAGCAGGGCCGTGAGCGTCGTGCCCATGCCCTCCAGCTGCGGGTCCTCCTCGACCATCGAGCGCAGCTGGTCGTTGGCGCGCTGCACGGCGGTGCCGAGCGAGGTGAGCAGGTCGGAGCCCGGGACGTCGTCGTCGAGCGCGACGATGGTGGAGATGGCCTCGGAGGAGGCGACCTCGCCGGCGGCCGCGCCGCCCATGCCGTCGGCGATGGCGAGCAGGCGGGGTCCGGCGTATCCGGAGTCCTCGTTGCCCTCCCGGATCATGCCTTTGTGCGATCCGGCGGCGAAGCGCAGTGACAGACTCATGCGCACCTCGCCCGTCGGCTCCGGGTACATCCGCACGGTGCCCACCCTCCGGTCGGGAGCGCGCCGGGGCCCGGGGTGGGGGCCACCGCTGCGTGCTCGCTCCGCTCGCTCATGTTCGTACTACTTCCGCAGCTCGATGACGGTCTTGCCGATGCGGATCGGCGCGCCCAGCGGAACAGGCGTGGGGGTCGTCAGCCGCGTTCGGTCGAGGTACGTGCCGTTGGTGGAACCGAGGTCCTCGACGATCCACTGGCCGTCGCGGTCCGGGTAGATCCTGGCATGCCGGCTGGACGCGTAGTCGTCGTCCAGCACGATCGTGCTGTCGTGCGCCCGGCCCAGGGTGATCGTCTGGCCCTGGAGGGCGACGGTCGTGCCGGTGAGGGTGCCTTCGGACACGACCAGCTTGGTGGGGGCGTTGCGGCGCTGGCGGCCGCCGCCCTGCTGGCCGCGCTGCTGCGGCGGCGCGGCGGCCTGGCGGGCGGCCTGCTGCTGCCGCCCGGCCTCTCGCCTGGACCCGCGCTGGGTGACACGCGTACCGAACAGGTCGCTGCGGATGACCTGCACGGCCACGATCACGAACAGCCACAGTACGGCCAGGAAACCCAGCCGCATGACCGTGAGGGTCAGCTCTGACATTGCCCCCGCTTCACCCTTCGGCTTGCCGGTAAATGATGGTGGTGCTGCCCACGACGATCCGCGAGCCGTCGCGGAGCGTAGCGCGGGTGGTGTGCTGCCCGTCCACCACGATGCCGTTGGTGGACCCGAGATCCTGGATCGTCGAGGGCGTTCCGGTCCGGATCTCGCAGTGCCGGCGGGAGACGCCGGGGTCGTCGATCCGCACGTCGGCGTCGGTGCTGCGGCCCAGCACGAGCGTGGCGCGGGAGATCTGATGGCGGGTGCCGTTGATCTCGATCCAGTAGCGGGTGCGTCCGCCGGGCGCCGAGGCGGCGGGAGGACGCGGGCCGCCCGCGGGCTGCGGGTATCCGTAGCCGCCGGGACGTCCGCCGGGGGGCGGCGCGGCCGGCATCGGCGGGGCGGGCGCGGCGGCCGGCGGGTATCCGTAGCCGCCCGGGGCGCCGCCGGGGCGTGCGGCCGGGGCGGGCCCCTGGGGGCCGCCGCCCTGCTGGTTCGTGGAGCCGGCGAGGGTTCGGCTGCGCACCCGGTACAGACCGGTGTCGAGGTCGTCGGCCTTCTCGAGGTGGACCTTGATCGGGCCCATGAAGGTGTAGCGCTGCTGCTTGGCGTAGTCGCGGACCATGCCCGCGAGCTCGTCGCCGAGCTGGCCCGAGTAGGGGCTCAGCCGCTCGTAGTCCGGTGTGCTCAGCTCCACGATGAAGTCGTTGGGGACGACCGTGCGGTCGCGGTTCCAGATCGTGGCGTTGTTGTCGCACTCGCGCTGCAGCGCTCCGGCGATCTCCACGGGCTGCACCTCGGACTTGAACACCTTGGCGAAGGTGCCGTTGACCAGACCTTCGAGACGCTGCTCGAACTTCTTCAGGACTCCCATGGGGCACCTCCTCCGTCGTTGCCTACGTCCTGCATCCCGCGGGGCGGGTACTGCCTTACCTGGTACTGCTTACTGATCGTATCCACGCGCCGGTCGATCGGCTGGTTCCCCCTGTCGGCCGGGTCGACAGGTGTCGACGCCCTCGAAGTTCCCCTGGGAGCTCCCCTTCGAACTCCTCATGGACGGTGTCCTGCCCATGGATCGTAGAGGGGGCCGCAGACCAGTGTCCCGCACCTGACCGCGGACCCCGGTCCGGTCCTGCGGAGATGCGCGGTACCGGTACGAGGTTGATACGTGAACAACTTCTCGCCGATACGGAGCGGACGCGGCTGTGGCCTGGTACGGGCGCCGGCGGACGTCCCCCGCGGTGCGGCCGTGTGTCCCGTCGGTATGAGGCGGGACGTGACTGTGCCGGTGGGCGCGCGCACGTCGTCCGTACGCCGGTCGCACAGCGGCTGCCCGGTCATAAGGGGTGTGAATCCACCCTGGCGAGCGTGCTAATGTTCTGGGTGTCGGAAGGCGCCGGACCGCACGGAAAGGCCCTGAGGACACACCCAATGCGCGGGTGGCGGAATAGGCAGACGCGCTGGATTCAGGTTCCAGTGCCCGAAAGGGCGTGGGGGTTCAACTCCCCCCTCGCGCACAGACGAAGAGGCGGCACCGTGTGAACGGTGCCGCCTCTTCTGTTGTGTTCGCCACGTCGCCGCTCCGAGGGCTCCTCGGCTGCCCCTCTCTGACGGGCTGTCCTGTGATGAAGCTCTCAGGTCGGGCGCGGCGCACTGCCCGCCGCGGCGGCCGTGGTGAGGGCCGTTCGGGCGGGCAGGTCCGAAGGCGGGATGGGCGTGGCCGGCAGGTCACCGGCCGCCTGCGCGGGTGTCAGGCCGCCAGGCGCCGCGCCAGCGTCTTCGCCGTCGTGGCCGCCTCGTCGAGGGCGCGCTCGCGCGAGGCCTCGAACAGCGGGACCAGCTCGGCCATCTTCGGGTCGGCCGGGGCCATGGTGAGCTCCGGCACGATGAACGTGAGATCGGCGCCCAAGAAGTCCTTGAAGATCGCCGACAGGTAGTTCTGCACGTACTCGTATCCCTCGCGCGGGCTGCCCGGGCCGTACGCTCCGCCGCGGCTGGCGACGACGGTGACCGGGGTGCCCTTCAGCGACTGGACCTCGCCGGCGGTGCGGCCGACCAGGATCACGTTGTCCAGCCACGCCTTGAGCGTCGACGGGATCGTCAGGTTGTACATCGGCGCGCCGACCAGGACGGCGTCGGCGGACTCCAGCTCCTCGATCAGCCTCACGCGCTCCGCGAAGGCGGCGGCCTGCTCGGGGGTGTGCGTGGACGGGTCCGTGAAGCCGGCGCTGTGGGCGGGTGCGGAGATGTGCGGCACCGGGTGCGCGGCGAGGTCGCGGTGGATCACCGTGCCGCCGGGGTGCTGCTCCTCCCAGGTCCGCCGGAAGGCCTCGGTGACGGTGCGGGACGAGGAGGTTCCGACGGCGAAGACCGAGGAGTCGATGTGCAACAGGGTGGCCATGACGTCTCCAGAAGGGGATCAAAAGGGCAGGAAGGGGTGAGCCGCCGCCATGAGGGTTGAGCTTTCCTCAGGGGCTATAACTTCGTACTGGACTATGGATAACACAGTTACTTACTTTTTTTCATCCCCACACGACTGCCCAGTACTCTTGAGGCATGGCGGGTGAGGAGCATCACGACGTAGCGAGCTGCAAACGGGTGGACGAGGGCATCACCCGCGTCTTCCAGCTGCTCGGCAAGCGCTGGACCGGGCCGATCGTGTCGGTGCTGACCGCCGGCCCCGCCTACTTCGTCGCCCTGCGCCGGGCCGTCCCCGGGATCAGCGAGCGCATGCTCTCCGACCGGCTCACGGAGCTCACGGCGGCGGGGCTCGTGGTGCGAGAGGTGTACGAGGGACCGCCGTTGCGTGTGGTGTATCGCCTGACGGAGGCCGGTGCCGCGCTGGAGCCCGCTCTGGCGGAGCTGGGCGGCTGGGCGATGAAGCATCTTCCGGAGAAGGACCGGCCCGGTAACTGCTGACGCCGTCCCAGGCCCCGGTCCCTTTTCCACAGGCCCGGAGTTGTCCACAGGCACTGACGCGTTTCGGCCACCACCTGTACGGTCGGCCCGAGTTGATGTTCGTGCGGGAGAGTGGAAGTGCGGGAGCGGGGGATGGGTGGAGGAGGTCGTGATGACCGATGCCGAGCGCGGTGCGAGCGCGGTCGAGTCAGGGTCGGGACCGGGCTCGTGGACCCGCCGGCTGCCGCGGGTGCGCGGGTTCGCCGACCGGGACGCCGGAGGTGAGCCAAAGGCCGAGGGGAAGGCGCTGCGCAAGCGGCTTCCACGAGCGGAGCACGCCCGCTTCGACGTGGACGGCGCCCGCCCGGACGCCGTGACCGCCGTCGAGGAGTCCAACCTCGGCCGGATCGCCGAGCTGACGCCGATACGAGTGGGCCGGATGGCGGCGAAGCCGTTCGCCTTCCTGCGTGGTTCGTCCGCGCTCATGGCGTACGACCTGGCCCGCACGCCCGTGACCGGGATCAGCGCCCAGATATGCGGGGACGCGCACGCGGCGAACTTCGGTCTGTACGGCGACCCGCGCGGCGACCTGATCATGGACCTGAACGACTTCGACGACACCGTTCGGGGCCCCTGGGAGTGGGACCTGAAGCGGCTCGCGACCTCGCTGGTGCTCGCGGGCCGGGAGGCCGGCGCGAGCGAGGACGCGTGCCGCCTGGCGGCGCGGGACGCGGTCGGCGCCTACCGGCGCACCATGCGCCTGCTGGCCCGGCTCCCGGTGCTGGAGGCGTGGCACGCCATCGCGGACGAGGAGCTCGTCTCCCACGCCGACGCCCATGACCTGGCCGGCACCCTGAAGCGGGTCGCGGAGAAGGCGCGGGCCAACACCAGCGGCCGTTTCGCGGCGAAGTCGACGGAGCGGACCGAGGACGGCGGGCGCCGGTTCGTGGACGCGCCGCCGGTGCTGCGCCGGGTCGGGGACGCGGAGGCGGCGGCGGTCGCGGCGTCGCTGGAGGGCTACGTCACCACGGTCCCCGAGGACCGGCACCCCCTGCTGGCGCGGCACGCGGTGCACGACGTGGCGTTCCGGGTCGTGGGCACCGGCAGCGTGGGCACGCGGTCCTATGTCGTCCTGCTCCTGGACCACCGCGGTGAGGCCCTGATCCTCCAGGTGAAGGAGGCGCGCCCGTCGGCCCTGGTCCCGCATCTGGCGACGGCCGGTTTCGAGACGCCGGCGCCGCAGCACGAGGGGCGGCGCGTGGTGCTCGGGCAGAAGCGTATGCAGGTGGTCAGCGATGTCCTGCTGGGGTGGACGACGGTGGAGGGGCGGCCCTTCCAGGTGCGCCAGTTCCGCAACCGCAAAGGCAGCGTCGACCCCGCGGCGCTGACCGCCGACCAGATCGACGACTACGCCCGGATGACCGGCGCCCTCCTGGCCCGTGCCCACGCGCACAGTGCCGACCCGCGCCTGATCTCCGGCTACTGCGGGAAGAACGAGGAGCTGGACGAGGCGATAGCCGCGTTCTCCGTGGCCTACGCCGACCGCACCGAGGCGGATCACGCCGATCTGGTGGCGGCCGTGCGGTCGGGGCGGATCGCGGCGGAGCTGGGGGTGTGAGCGGACCGGCGGCGGGCGCAGCGGCGGTGTTCGAACAGCCGGCGGCCGGGTGGCCTACGCTGGGCGGGTGACTACGCCGGAAGCTGAGCAGTCCCAGGCCGAGACCGCCGACGCGACGGCGCCCGGCGGTGCCGAGGTGCCCGTCGGCGCGGCCGCGCAGGACGGTGCGGCACGGCCCGAGGAGCGGCTGGAGAAGGCCGTACGGGCCGCCGAGCAGGCGTTGATCGAGTACGAGATCGCGGTGGAGACCTTCCGCGTCGAGGTCGACAACTTCTCACGGCTGCACCACCAGAAGCTCGGCCCGATGTACGCCCGGCTCGACGAGCTGGACGCCCGGATCGCCGAGGCGGTCGCCGCGCGCACCGGCGACCCCGAGGACCTGCGCAAGGCCGACGAGGCGCGGGCCCGGGTGATGCCGATGCCCGGCGTCGAGGAGCTGTTCCACGGCTGGATGGACGACTCGGGGCTGTTCCCCGAGGCCGTGGCGATGCTCACGGACCAGCCGGTGCGGCCGCCGCAGCGCGTGCGTCCCAGTGAGGAGGCGCGCAAGCTCTACCGCGAGCTGGCCCGCAAGGCGCACCCGGACCTGGCCCAGGAGGCCGACGAGCGCGCCCGGCGCGAGGAGTTCATCACCCGCGTCAACGCGGCCTACGCCCGGGGCGACGAGGCTCTGCTGCGGGAGCTGGCCGAGGAGTGGGCGGCCGGGCCCAAGCCCGCGGAGCAGGGCCCGACGCCGGCGGAGGAGCTGTACGCCCGCCTGGAGTGGCTGGCCCAGCGCAAGGAGATGCTCACCCTGGTCGCGAAGGAGCTGGAGGAGAGCGCGATCGGGTCGATGCTCCGGCTGGCTCCCGACGACCCCGACCGCCTCCTCGACGAGATCGCCGAGCAGCTTCTGGCGCAGGTCGCCGAGCGGGAGACGGAGCTGGCGGCACTGCTCGCGCAGGCGGACGGCACCGGGGCCTGAGAGCGCGGCGTACCGTGCGCCCGCGGTGCGGGGCGCGGGTCGGGTAGCGTCGGAGTATGCAATTCGGATCTGGCGTACCGGCGGTCGAGGTGACGGACCTCAAGGACGACGACTTCCTGCTGGACGTCCGCGAGGACGACGAGTGGCAGGCGGGTCATGCCGAGGGCGCCCTGCACATTCCCATGAGCGAGTTCGTGGCGCGCTACGGCGAGCTGACCGAGGCCGCCCCGCAGGACGGGCGGGTACATGTGATCTGCCGTTCCGGCGGGCGTTCGGCGCAGGTCACGATGTACCTCGCCCAGCAGGGCGTCGACGCGGTGAACGTCGAGGGCGGCATGCAGGTGTGGGCCGCGTCGGGGCGTCCCGTGGTGACCGACGACGGCGGGCCGGGGCACGTTCTCTGAGGCGTCGGCGCGCTTCGGCCGGCCGTCGTCGCCGCCTTCACCCCAGGGGATGGGCCGCCAGCAGGTCGCCGAGGGTGTCCTCATGGGCCGCGGCCGGGCCGAGCGAGAGTTCCAGGTGCTTGGCCCAGGCGTGATAGCGGTGCAGCGGATGCTCGACGTCGGCGCCGAGGCCGCCGTGCAGATGCTGCGCGGTCTGTACGACGCGCCGTACCCCGTCCGAGGCCCAGATCTTGGCCACGGCGACGTCCGCGGCGGCGGGCAGGGCGCCGGGCGCCCCCGAGCCGATCCGCCAGGCCGCCTGCCACAGCGCGGCCTCCATCGCGCACAGGTCGATGTAGCGGTCGGCGCACTGCACGGCGACCGCCTGGAAGGTGGCGACGGGATGCCCGAACTGCTCGCGCTTCGCCACGTAGGCGGAGGTCATGTCGAGGACCCGTTCGCCCAGTCCGAGGGCGAGCGCGCAGGTCCCGGTGGCCAGCAGGTGCCGTAGCCACTCCCAGGCGTCCGGGGCGTCGATCACGTCCCGCGCGGCGATCCGTACCGCCTCCAGGCGCAGTTCCCCCAGTCGTTCGCCGCTCGTCGAGAACTGCTCGGCGAGCGAGAGGCCCGCGGCCTCGCGCGGCAGCACCGCGAGGACGGTGCGGTCGGCGGGGGTGCGGGCCGGGACGACGACGAGATCGGCGTCGTACGCCCAGGCGACCGCCGTCTGTGTCCCGTCGAGCAGCCAGTCCCGGCCGTCCTGCCGGGCGGTCACCGCGAGTTCGGCCGGGCCGTGCCCGGTGCGGCCGTGCGCGGCGACGGTCAGGACGAGGTCCCCGCGTCCCGCCCGGCGCAGCACGCGGTCCCTCAGTTCCCCGGTGCCGAACGTCTGGACGGCGGCCGCGGCGGCGCAGCTCTCCAGCAGTGGGACCCGGGCCAGCACTTTCGCGGACTCGCGCAGGACGAGGCAGAGCGCGATCGGGTCGAGGCCCGCTCCGCCGTACTCCTGCGCGAGCAGCAGGCTCAGCAGGTCCGCCTCCGCCAGCCGGTCCCACAGGGCGCGGTCGAAGCCGTCGGCGACGGCGCCCGGCACGCGGGCGGGCGAGGGCACCGCGTCGGGAGCGACCCCGGCGAACACCCCGCGGGCCGCCTCGGCCGCCGCCTGCTGCTCCTCGGTGAAGGTGAAGTCCACGGTCCCTGACCTTTCGCGCGTCCGGCACGGCGATCTGACGGATCGTCAAGATAGAACAGGTTCTAGAAGAAGGGAATGCCGCCGCCCGGACCCCCGTATGGTGTGGGCAACGGCGGCCCGGCAGGGGCTGTGCCCGGCGGGCAAGCCTGAGTACCGTTCCCGTGCGACGCCTGGGAAAGACGGACCGGAATCGGGAAACGGGGCAGGATGGACGCGCACGAGGCAGGCTCGGCCGTGTGGCACGGGCCCGGCGGGGAGCCACGCGACGCTCCGGCCGCCGACGTGCCCCCGCTCGCCCCGGAGCCGGAAGCGGAACCCCGTCCGGGAGTGGCGGCCCTCTCCCTGCGGTACCAGATCGCCGCGGCCCTCGCCCTCGCGGTCGTGGCCATCACCGTCTGCGTCCACACCGGCATGGTCTTCCTGCACGTCGCGCCCTCGAACACGGTCACCAAGCAGCACGGCCAGGCGATAGACGACTGGATATATCCGGAGTTCGAGCAGAACTGGAAGCTCTTCGCGCCCAACCCGCTCCAGCAGAACATCGCCGTCCAGGCCCGCGCCGGTGTCGCGACCGCCGACGGCCGGATCCTCACCACCCGCTGGTACGACCTGTCCGCCGAGGACGGCCGGTCCATCGACGGCAATCCGCTGCCCAGCCACACCCAGCAGAACGCGCTGCGCCGGGCCTGGGACTTCTTCGTCGCCACGCACGACGCCCAGAACCGCCCGGTGGGCCTGCGTGGAGCGCTCTCCGAGTCGTATCTGCGGCGGATCGTCGAGCTGCGTCTGGACCGGGAGGGCGCGGCCGGCGAGGGCGGCGTCGTGGAACGCGTCCAGGTGCGCTCTCGCACCACCAATGTGCGCCCCCCGAAGTGGAGCGACGAGCGCGTCTCCGGCCGGCCCACCTACCGCGTCCTGCCCTGGTGGCGGATCCCGGAGACGCGTGGGCGGGAGGACGCCCGGTGAACCGCGTCGCCCTCGCGGTCTCCGCCGCCATCGCCCGGATGACCGAGTCCGCCCTCGGCCCGTACCAGACGGCCGTGATCCGGATCGGGTTCACGGCGACCTGGCTGCTGTTCCTGCTGCGGGAGTTCCCGCACCGCCAGGAGCTGTACGGGCCGGACGGCCCCTGGGACTTCGACCTCGCCCAGCAGTTGGTCGGGACGAACGGGGCGTTCACCGCCCTGATGTGGTCCGGGAGCCAGGTCTGGTTCGAGACCGTCTACGCCTTCGCCGTGCTGGCGTCGGTGCTGCTTCTGCTGGGCTGGCGCACCCGCACGATGTCCGCGCTGTTCATGGTCGGGGTGCTGTCGCTGCAGAACCGCTCGGTCTTCGTGGGCGACGGCGGCGACAACGTGCTGCACCTGATGTGCGTCTACCTGGTCTTCACGCGCTGCGGCCAGGTCTGGTCGCTGGACGCGCGCCGGGCCCGGCGCGCCGGTGAGGCACGCGCGCGGGGAGAGCGCGTCGGCCCCGACCGGGTGGGCCCGGCACTGTGGGCGGTGCTCGGTCTGGCGCTGGGCGCGGTCACCGCCCTGGGCCGGCTGGACGGGGACCCGACGATTCCGATGATCCTGTGGACGGTGTGGCTGGGCACGGCGCTGTGGTGGGTGGTGGACCGCCGGGCGCGCACCGACCAGCCCCGCATCCTGCTCGACGTCGTCGGCAACATCGCGCACAACGGCGCCCTGCTCGTGATCATGGCGGAGGCGTGCCTGATCTACGCGACCGCCGGCTGGTACAAGATCCAGGGCTCCCGCTGGCAGGACGGCACGGCCGTCTACTACCCGCTGCACCTCGACTACTTCTCGCCCTGGCCGGCCCTCGCAGAGCTGCTGTCCGCCAGCGGCACCATGGTCCTGCTCATCACCTACGGCACGGTCCTCGTCCAGGTCGCCTTCCCCTTCACCCTGTTCCACCGGAGGGTGAAGAACGTCCTGCTCGCCGCGATGATGACCGAGCACGCCGTGATCGCGGTCGTCCTCGGGCTGCCGTTCTTCTCGCTGGCGATGATCGCGGCGGACGCGGTGTTCCTGCCGACGCCGTTCCTGCGCCGGGTCGGCGACGGGGCGGCCCGCGCCCGGGCCCGGCTGGGGCGCGCGCTGCGGCGCCGCGACGGCGGGGTGCGGGTGCCGGAGCCGCGCACCCCGGAGGACCCGGAGCCGGCGCACGTAGGCTTCACGGCATGACCGACCCCGCCACCGGTGCCGTGCGCGTCTGGCACCGCCTCTCCGGCACGGCCGTCCTGCTCGACGGCTTCCACGCCCTCAAGCACGCCGTGCGCTTCGGCGCCGAGATCCCGGTGGCGGTGGCCGTCGACCGCAAGGCCGCGCTCGCCCTCGCCGAGGAGCTGGCCCCGGACGTGCGGGACGCCCTGGACGCGCGGCTGACCGAGGTGACGGAGGCGGAGTACGCCTCGCTCGTGCCGCGCCCGCACCCCACCGCGGTCGCCGCGCTGGCCGTACGCCCGTCCCGCGAGGCCAACCTGGCGAGGCTGGGGCGGCCCGGGCGCACCGCCCCGGTCGTGGTCCTCGACGATCCGCGCCACCTCGGCAACGCGGGCGCCGTGATCCGGCTGGCCGCCGGGTTCGGCGCGACCGGCGTGGTCACCACCGGCACCCTGGACCCCTGGCACCCGACGGTCGTGCGCGGCGGGGCGGGCCTGCACTTCGCCACGGCCGTGGAACGGCTGGCCGTGGCGGAGCTGCCGCCGGGCCCGTTGTTCGCGCTGGACCCGGAGGGCGACGACATCCGGGGTGTGGAGATCCCGGACGGCGCCGTCCTCGCCTTCGGGTCCGAGCGCGTCGGTCTGTCAGCCGGGCTGCGCGCGCGGGCCGACCGGTCGGTGGCGCTGCCGATGCGCCCCCAGGTCTCCAGTTACAACCTGGCCACCAGTGTGGCGATGACCCTGTACCACTGGAGTCTGACCCGGGGCGCCCTCCCGGCTCAGGACAGGCCCTGAGCCTCGCGGCGGACCTCGACGACACGGAAGCGGTTGGCGACGAACGCGCCGTCGCACAGCGCCGCGTTGGCGGCCGGGTTGCCGCCGGAGCCGTGGAAGTCGGAGAACGCGGCCGTCTGGTTGACGTACACGCCGCCCGTGAGGTTCAGCGACAGCTGCGCCGCCTCCTCGAAGCACACCTCCTGCACGGCCTGCTCGACCTCCTCGTCGGTGGTGTACGCCCCGACGGTCATCGCGCCCTTCTCGCGCACGGTGCGCCGCAGCAGCTCCACCGCGTCGGCCGCCGAGTCGACGGCGACGGCGAACGACACCGGCCCGAAGCACTCGCTCATGTAGGCGGCCTCGTCGTCGGGCTTGGCGCCGTCGAGCTTCACGAGGACCGGGGTGCGCACGACCGCGCCCGGGAACTCGGGGTGGGTGATCTCCCGTGAGGCGAGGGCGACCTCGCCGAGACCGTGGGCGGCCTCCAGCCGGGCCTTCACGTCCGGGTTGACCAGGGCGCCGAGGAGCGCGTTCGCCCGGGCGTCGTCGCCGAGGAGGCCGTCGACCGCGCGCGCGAGGTCGGCGACGACCTCGTCGTAGGTCTTGGGGCCCTGGTCGGTGCGGATGCCGTCACGCGGGATGAGCAGGTTCTGCGGGGTGGTGCACATCTGTCCGCTGTACAGGGACAGCGAGAACGCCAGGTTGGACAGCATCCCCTTGTAGTCGTCGGTGGAGTCCACGACGACCGTGTTGACGCCGGCCTTCTCCGTGTAGACCTGCGCCTGGCGGGCGTTGGCCTCCAGCCAGTCGCCGAACTCGGTGGAGCCGGTGTAGTCGATGATCCGGATCTCGGGGCGGGTCGCCAGGGCCTTGGCAATGCCCTCGCCGGGGCGCTCGGCGGCCAGCGCCACCAGGTCGGCGTCGAAGCCGGCCTCGGTGAGGACCTGCCGGGCGACCTGGACGGTGAGCGCGAGCGGCAGCACCGCGCGCGGGTGGGGCTTGACCAGGACGGCGTTGCCGGTGGCGAGGGAGGCGAACAGGCCCGGGTAGCCGTTCCACGTCGGGAAGGTGTTGCAGCCGATGACCAGGGCGATGCCGCGCGGGACGGGCGTGAACCGCTTGTTCAGCGCCAGCGGGTCGCGCTTGCCCTGGGGCTTGGTCCACTCGGCGTTGTCGGGGGTGCGGACCTGCTCGACATACGCGTAGGCCACCGCCTCCAGGCCGCGGTCCTGCGCGTGGGGGCCGCCCGCCTGGAGCGCCATCATGAACGCCTGGCCGGAGGTATGCATGACCGCGTGGGCGAACTCGTGCGTCCGGTCGCTGATCCGCTTGAGGATCTCCATACAGACCACCGCGCGCGTCTCGGCGCCCGCGTCCCGCCACCGCCGCATGCCCGAGCGCATGGCCGGCAGCAGCTCGTCGAGGGCCGCGTGCGGGTACTCCACGCCCAGCTCGATGCCGTACGGGGAGACCTCGCCGCCGACCCAGCCGTCCGTGCCGGGCTGGCCGAGGTCCAGGCGGCTGCCGAGGAGGGCGTCGAAGGCGGCCTTGCCCGCTGCCGCGTCCAGGCTGCCGCTCTCCCCGTAGGCCTTGGGGTGCTCCGGGTGCGGGGACCAGTAGGCGCGGGTACGGATCGCCTCCAGGGCCTGGTCGAGAGTGGGCCGGTGCTTGGCGATCAGCTCGTGGGCGGTGAGTTCGGCGGTGGCCATGCGGGACCAACTCCTCGTTTCCTGAGCTCTCCGTCGAGCTCATGACCTGGGCAGAAACATGGGCAGGAACAGGCGGTCAGAGTTAGAGTAACCGAACGATCGGTCGGTTCAAGGGGGTCCGCCGCATCTGTGGAAAACCCCGTGCGGGAGGATCGCGTCCATGACAGCACTCGACCTCAGCAGCCCCGTGGCCGTCGTCGGCACCGGCACCATGGGCCAGGGCATCGCCCAGGTCGCACTGCTCGCGGGGCATCCGGTACGGCTGTACGACGCCGCTCCCGGACGGGCGCGGGCCGCGGCCGACGCCATCGTCGCCCGGCTGGACCGGCTCGTGGCGAAGGAGCGGCTGACCGGCGCCGACCGCGACGCGGCACGGGACCGACTGCTGCCCGCCGAAGCGCTCGGTGACCTCACCGACTGCGCCCTGGTCGTCGAGGCCGTCCTGGAGCGTCTCGACGTCAAGCAGGAGCTGTTCCGCGAGCTGGAGGGCATCGTCGGCGAGGACTGCCTGCTCGCCACCAACACCTCGTCCCTGTCGGTGACGGCCATCGGCGGCGCGCTGGACCGTCCGGGCCGGTTCGTCGGGCTGCACTTCTTCAACCCCGCCCCGCTGCTGCCGCTGGTCGAGGTCGTCTCCGGGTTCGCCACCGACGTCACGTCGGCCACGAGCGCGTACGAGACGGCCCGCGCGTGGGGCAAGACGCCGGTCGCCTGCGCCGACACCCCCGGCTTCATCGTCAACCGCATCGCGCGGCCCTTCTACGCCGAGGCGTTCGCGGTCCACGAGGCGCAGGGCGCCGACCCCGCCACCATCGACGCGGTGCTGCGCGAGTGCGGTGGTTTCAAGATGGGCGCGTTCGAGCTGACCGACCTCATCGGGCAGGACGTCAACGAGTCCGTGACGCACTCGGTGTGGCAGTCCTTCTTCCAGGACGTGCGCTTCACGCCCTCGCTCGCCCAGCGGCGCCTGGTCGAGTCCGGCCGGCTCGGCCGCAAGACCGGGCACGGCTGGTACGACTACTCCGACGGGAGCGGCGCCGACGGGCGGCCCGAGCCGCACACCGCCGAGCCCGGCCGCACCCCCGCGTACGTCGTCGCCGAGGGCGACCTCGGCCCCGCCTCCGAGCTGCTGGCGCTGATCCGCGAGGCCGGCATCCCGGTGCGCGAGGAGGACGAGGACCACGGCACCCGCCTGGTGCTGCCGAGCGGCGGCCAGCTCGCGCTCGCCGACGGGCAGACCTCGGTGGAGTTCCGCGACGTCGTGTACTTCGATCTCGCCCTCGACTACCGGCGGGCCACCCGGATCGCGCTGTCCGCCTCCCAGGACACCTCGCCGCAGACCCTCGCCGAGGCCACCGGGCTCTTCCAGGCGCTCGGCAAGGACGTCAGCGTCATCGGCGACGTCCCGGGCATGATCGTCGCCCGTACCGTGGCGCGGATCGTCGACCTGGCCCACGACGCCGTCGCCAAGGGCGTCGCCACCGAGGAGGACATCGACACCGCGATGCGCCTGGGCGTCAACTACCCCCTCGGCCCCTTCGAGTGGAGCCGCAGGCTCGGGCGCAACTGGGCCTACGCCCTCCTCGACGACCTGCACCT
Source organism: Streptomyces sp. NPDC046859 (assembly GCF_040645135.1). Taxonomy (NCBI): domain Bacteria; kingdom Bacillati; phylum Actinomycetota; class Actinomycetes; order Kitasatosporales; family Streptomycetaceae; genus Streptomyces; species Streptomyces sp. NPDC046859. The sequence goes on along the minus strand of NZ_JBEYXR010000025.1, from coordinate 20,782 downwards.
GCGCGATCCGTCGGGCCGCTACGCGCCGTCCCTCGCGCTGTACCGCCACGCCTACGCCTCCGACAAGCGCCAGGGCGGCTCCTCATGACCCGGGAGGGCAGCACCCCATGACCACTGCCAAGCGCGACACGTACACGCCGGAGACCCTGCTCTCCGTCGCCGTCCAGGTCTTCAACGAGCGGGGCTACGACGGCACCTCCATGGAGCACCTGTCCAAGGCGGCCGGCATCTCCAAGTCCTCGATCTACCACCATGTGACCGGCAAGGAGGAGCTGCTGCAGCGCGCCGTCAGCCGGGCCCTGGACGGTCTGTTCGGCATCCTGGACGAGGAGCACGCGTGCACGGGACACGCCGCCGACCGGCTGGAGTACGTCGTACGGCGCATGGTCGAGGTGCTGATGACCGAGCTGCCGTACGTGACGCTGCTGCTGCGGGTGCGGGGCAACACGGACACCGAGCGGTGGGCGCTGGAGCGGCGCCGCGACTTCGACCACCGGGTCGCCGCGCTGCTGAAGGCGGCCGCCGCGGACGGCGAGGTGCGCGCCGACGTGGAGGTGCGCCTGGCCACCCGGCTCGTCTTCGGCATGATCAACTCGATTGTCGAGTGGTACCGGCCGGACGGCCGCGGCACGAGCGAGCGCGAGGTCGCCGAGACGGTGGTCCGCCTGGTCTTCGACGGGCTGCGCAAGGCCGGCTGACCGTCCGCCGGGCCGTCCGCGCGCGGGTCAGCCCTGGGGCTCCAGGTCCTCCTCCTCGAAGACCAGCAGGGTGCGGGTGCTGAGCACCTGGGGGATCGCCTGGAGCCGGGTGAGGACGAGTTCGCGCAGGGCCCTGTTGTCCGGGGTGTGCACGAGGAGCAGGACGTCGAAGTCGCCGCCCACCAGGGCGATGTGGGAGGCGCCGGGGAGCCGGCGCAGCTCCTCGCGGACCGTGCGCCAGGAGTTCTGGACGATCTTCAGGGTGATGTAGGCCGAGGTGCCGTGGCCCGCCCGTTCGTGGTCGACGCGGGCGCTGAAGCCGCGGATGACGCCGTCCTCGACGAGACGGTTGATGCGCGCGTAGGCGTTGGCCCGGGAGACGTGCACCCGCTCGGCGACCGACCGGATCGAGGCACGGCCGTCCGCCTGGAGCATCTGGAGGATGTCCTGGTCTATGGCGTCCAGCGGACGGGCGGGCGGCCGGAGAGGGCCGTCCCCGTCGCCTTCGGCCATTTGTTCAGAGTCCATGTCCCCCCACCCTCCTCGCGTGGACGTCCTGCGTTCATTGGAGGTTGTGGAGAACCGTTTGTCCACAGCCTGGGGGTGCCTGTAGCCAAAATGTGCCGACGACCGAACAATCGGTAGGTGAGGCGCGTCACGGACGCCGCGCCTCCCGTAGCCGCTCCCACGAGGAGGTGCCGTCATGACGGTCATGGAGCAGCGAGGCGCGTACCGGCCATCGCCGCCGCCCGCCTGGCAGCCCCGCATGGACCCCGCGCCCCTGCTGCCCGACGCGGAGCCCCACCGCGTTCTCGGCACCGAGGCGGCCGCGATGGCCGACCCGGACCTGCTGCGCCGGCTGTACGCCGAGCTGGTGCGCGGCCGCCGGTACAACGCGCAGGCGACCGCGCTCACCAAGCAGGGCCGTCTCGCGGTCTACCCGTCCAGCACCGGCCAGGAGGCCTGCGAGGTCGCCGCCGCGCTGGCCCTCGAGGAGCGCGACTGGCTCTTCCCGAGCTACCGCGACACCCTGGCCGCCGTCGCGCGCGGCGTGGACCCGGTCGAGGCGCTGACACTGCTCCGCGGCGACTGGCACACCGGCTACGACCCCTACGAGCACCGCGTGGCCCCCCTGTGCACGCCGCTCGCCACCCAGCTCCCGCACGCCGTCGGCCTCGCGCACGCCGCCCGGATCAAGGGCGACGACGTGGTCGCGCTCGCCATGGTCGGCGACGGAGGCACCAGCGAGGGCGACTTCCACGAGGCGCTGAACTTCGCGGCCGTCTGGCAGGCGCCGGTCGTCTTCCTCGTCCAGAACAACGGCTTCGCGATCTCCGTCCCGCTCGCCAAGCAGACCGCGGCACCGACGCTGGCCCACAAGGCCGTCGGCTACGGCATGCCCGGCCGCCTGGTCGACGGCAACGACGCGGTCGCCGTGCACGAGGTGCTCCGCGAGGCCGTGCGCCGCGCCCGCGAGGGCGGCGGCCCCACGCTGATCGAGGCGATCACCTATCGGATCGACGCCCACACCAATGCCGACGACGCCACCCGCTACCGCGGCGACGCCGAGGTGGACGCCTGGCGCGACCACGACCCCATCGCGCTCCTGGAGCACGAGCTGACCGAGCGCGGCCTGCTCGACGACGCCGGCCGCGAGGCCGCCCGGGACGCCGCCGAGGCCATGGCCGCCGACCTGCGCGAGCGCATGAACCAGGACGCGGCGCTCGACCCGGCGGACCTGTTCGCCCATGTGTACGCCGAGCCCACCCCGCAGCTGCGGGAGCAGCAGGCGCAGTTGCAGGCCGAGCTCGACGCCGAGCACGACGCCCACGGGGGTGCCCACCGATGACGACCGTCGCCGTCAAGCCGGCCACCATGGCGCACGCCCTCACGCGCGCGATGCGCGACGCCATGGCCGCCGACCCGTCCGTGCACGTCATGGGCGAGGACGTCGGCACCCTCGGCGGCGTCTTCCGCGTCACCGACGGACTCGCCGCCGAGTTCGGCGAGGACCGCTGCACGGACACCCCGCTGGCCGAGGCGGGCATCCTCGGCACGGCGGTCGGCATGGCCATGTACGGCTTGCGTCCGGTCGTGGAGATGCAGTTCGACGCCTTCGCCTACCCCGCCTTCGAGCAGCTCGTCTCGCACGTGGCGAAGACGCGCAACCGCACCCGCGGCAAGATGCCCCTCCCCCTGACGATCCGCATCCCCTACGGTGGCGGCATCGGCGGCGTCGAGCACCACAGCGACGCGTCCGAGGCGTACTACATGGCGACCCCGGGGCTCCATGTCGTCACCCCCGCGACCGTCGCCGACGCCTACGGCCTGCTGCGCGCCTCCATCGCCTCCGACGACCCGGTCGTCTTCCTGGAGCCCAAGCGGCTCTACTGGTCGAAGGCCGACTGGAACCCTGAGGAACCGCAGTCCGTCGAGCCCATCGGCCGCGCGGTGGTGCGGCGCTCCGGCCGCAGCGCCACGCTCATCACGTACGGCCCGTCCGTGCCGGTCTGCCTCGAAGCCGCCGAGGCGGCCCGCGAGGAGGGCTGGGACCTGGAGGTCGTCGACCTGCGCTCGCTGGTGCCGTTCGACGACGAGACGGTCGCCGCCTCGGTCCGGCGGACCGGACGTGCCGTCGTCGTGCACGAGTCGGGCGGGTTCGGCGGCCCGGGAGGGGAGATCGCGGCCCGCGTCACGGAGCGCTGCTTCCACCACCTGGAGGCGCCGGTGCTGCGCGTGGCCGGCTTCGACATCCCCTACCCGCCGCCGATGCTGGAGCGGCACCACCTGCCCGGCGTGGACCGCATCCTGGACGCCGTCGGGCGTCTGCAGTGGGAGGCCGAGAGCTGATGGCACAGGTGCTGGAGTTCAAGCTCCCCGACCTCGGGGAGGGGCTCACCGAGGCGGAGATCGTGCGCTGGCTGGTCCAGGTCGGCGACGTCGTCGCGATCGACCAGCCCGTCGTCGAGGTCGAGACGGCCAAGGCGATGGTCGAGGTCCCCTGCCCCTACGGCGGTGTCGTCACCGCCCGCTTCGGCGAGGAGGGCACCGAACTGCCCGTCGGCGCACCGCTGCTGACGGTCGCCGTCGGCGCGCCGTCCCTGGGCGAGGAGTCCGAGGGCTCGGGCAACGTGCTGGTGGGCTACGGCACCTCCGAGGCCCCGGCGCGCCGCCGCCGCGTACGGCCGGCGACCCCGCCGGCGCCGGCCGGGGACAGCTCGGCGAACGGCGCCCCGCGCGCGGGCACCCCGTCCGCCGAGCGCGTGGCGCGGCCCGTCGGCACCGCCGCCGGCCACGGCACGGGCACCCCGGCGGCCGGTGAACCGGTCCGCCACGACGGCCCCGTGCCGGTGATCTCCCCCCTCGTACGCCGTCTCGCCCGGGAGAACGGCCTGGACCTGAGGGAGCTCCACGGCTCCGGACCCGACGGCCTCATCCTGCGGGCCGACGTCGAGTACGCCCTGCGGGCCGCCGAGTCCCGCCGCAGCGCGCAGCCCGCCGCGCCCGCCTTCCACGAGGCGTCGGCACCCGCGCGGAGCCCCATCCGTTCCTCGGCGCCCGCCGCCGGTGTCCGTGTGCCCCTCAAGGGCGTGCGCGGCGCCGTCGCCGACAAGCTCTCCCGCAGCCGGCGCGAGATCCCGGACGCCACCTGCTGGGTGGACGCCGACGCGACGGAGCTGATGCGAGCGCGCGCGGCGATGAACGCCGTGGGCGGGCCGAAGATCTCCCTGCTCGCCCTGCTGGCCCGGATCTGCACGGCCGCCCTCACCCGGTTCCCCGAGCTGAACTCCACGGTCGACCTGGAGGCCAGGGAGGTCGTCCAGCTGGAGCAGGTGAACCTGGGCTTCGCCGCGCAGACCGAGCGGGGTCTCGTCGTCCCGGTCGTCCGCGACGCCCACGCGCGGGACGCGGAGTCGCTGACCGCCGAGTTCGCCCGGCTGACCGAGGCGGCCCGCGCGGGCACCCTCACCCCGGCCGAACTGACCGGGGGCACCTTCACGCTGAACAACTACGGCGTGTTCGGCGTCGACGGCTCCACGCCGATCATCAATCACCCGGAAGCCGCGATGCTCGGCGTCGGCCGCATCATCCCCAAGCCGTGGGTGCACGACGGGGAGCTGGCGGTGCGTCAGGTCGTCGAGCTCTCGCTGACCTTCGACCACCGGGTCTGCGACGGCGGTACGGCGGGCGGCTTCCTGCGCCATGTGGCGGACTGCGTCGAGAACCCGGCGGTGCTGCTGCGCACCCTGTGACGCACCCGTCGCGACGGGCCGCCCCCCGCGCGTTCCCTGTGATCGCCGGGGCCCGCATACTCGGGGGGTGACCTCGTACGAACCCACGCCCCCGCCGGGCGCCGTCCCCGCCGCGTACGACGCCGTCGTGCTCGCCGGCGGCGCGGCGCGGCGGCTGGGGGGCGTGGACAAACCCGCGGTGCGGGTGGGCGGCCGGGCCCTGCTCGACCGGGTCCTCGGCGCCTGCGCCGACGCGCGGGAGACCGTCGTCGTCGCCGGCCCGCGGCCCACCGCCCGTCCGGTGCGCTGGGCGCGGGAGGACCCGCCCGGCGGCGGCCCGCTCGCCGCCCTGGACGCGGGGCTCCGGCACACCACCGCCGACGTGGTCGTCGTCCTCTCCGCCGATCTGCCGTTCCTCCACGAGGACACGGTCCGCACCCTGCTGGCCGCCCTGAGCGGTGCCCCGGACACGGCCGGTGCGCTGCTCACCGACGCCGGCGGCCGCGACCAGCCACTGGTCGCCGCCTACCGCGTCCCGGCCCTGCGCCGTGAACTGGCCGCGCTCACCCGGGAACACGGCGCTCTGACCGGGCTTCCCCTGCGCCGGCTGACCGGCGCCCTCGACCTCACCCGCGTCCCCGACCCCGTCGCGTCCTTCGACTGCGACACCTGGGACGACATCGCCACCGCCAGGGCACGCATCAGGGAGCATGGGCACGTGTTGGATGAATGGATTTCCGCAGCCAAGAGCGAACTGGGCATCGACCTCGACGTCGACATCAAGGTCCTGCTGGACCTCGCCCGGGACGCGGCCCACGGCGTCGCGCGGCCCGCGGCACCCCTGACCACCTTCCTCGTCGGCTACGCCGCGGGCCGGGCCGGGGGAGGCCCCGAAGCCGTCGCCGAGGCGTCCCGCAAGGCCGCCGCCCTCGCCCAGCGCTGGGCGGACGAGGCCGCCGCCGCCAAGGGCGACCTGGCCCCCGACGCCACTCCCGACACCCGCCCGGACGCCGGATGACCGCCGGCGGCACGCGTGCGGGTGAGGACGCCGAGGACCTCGACATCGAGGAGGCGCTCGCCCTCGTGAACCAAGGCCACGGCCCGTCCGCGCACGGCGACTCCGTGCCCGCCCCCGCCTCGCGCCCCCACGGCCTCGGGCAGCCCGGCCGGCACAAGGAGGACGGCCACCACCGGGCCATGCCCTGGCCCGACGCCCGCGAGGTCGCCGCCCGGGCGGCCCGCGCGGCGGTGAAGGCCGCGCGCCGCGCCCCCGTCTCGGTGCCCCTGGACGCCGCCCTCGGCCTCACCCTGGCCGCCCCGATCACCGCGCTGACCGACCTGCCCTCCTTCGACACCTCCGCGATGGACGGATGGGCGATCGCCGGGCCCGGCCCCTGGGCGGTGCGGGAGGACGGCGTCCTGGCCGGGCACGCCGAGGCCGCCGCGCTGACCGACGGGGAGGCCGTGCGGATCGCGACCGGCGCCCGTATCCCGCCGGACACCACCGCCGTGCTGCGCTCCGAGCACGGGACCACGGACGCCAAGGGCCGGCTGCATGCCGGCCGGGACATCGAGCACGGCCAGGACATCCGCCCGCGCGGCCAGGAGTGCCGTACCGGCGACCATCTGCTCGCGACCGGCACCATCGTGACCCCGGCCGTGCTGGGCCTGGCCGCGGCCGCCGGGTACGACACCCTCACGGCCGTGCCCCGCCCCCGGGTGGAAGTCCTCGTCCTCGGCGACGAGTTGCTCACCGAGGGGCTGCCCCACGACGGCCTGATCCGTGACGCCCTCGGGCCGATGCTCCCGCCGTGGCTGCGCGCCCTCGGGGCCGAGATCCTCACCGTGCGCAGGCTCGGCGACTCCGCCAAGGCCCTGCACAAGGCGCTCACCGCCTCCCGCGCCGACCTCGTCGTCACCACGGGCGGCACGGCCGCCGGCCCCGTCGACCATGTCCACCCCACGCTGGAGCGCATCGGCGCCGAACTCCTGGTGGACGGCGTCCAGGTGCGCCCCGGCCACCCCATGCTGCTGGCCCTCCTCAAGGAGGGCCAGCACCTCGTCGGCCTGCCCGGCAATCCCCTGGCCGCCGTGTCGGGGCTGCTCACGCTCGCCGAGCCGCTGCTGCGGACGCTCGCGGCACGTCCCGCGCCGGAGTCCTACACGCTCCCGCTGAAGGAAGCCGTGCACGGGCATCCACACGACACGCGGCTGGTGCCGGTCGTCCTGCGCGGCGACCACGCCGTGCCGCTGCACTACCACGGTCCGGCGATGCTGCGGGGCATGGCGGCGGCCGATGCCCTGGCCGTCGTACCGCCGGGCGGTGCCCGGGCCGGTCAGGAGACCGCACTGCTGGATCTGCCCTGGGCGGCCGCCGGTATCGAGGTGTGTTTCACGTGAAACTTCCGGGTCAGGACGCGATCGCCCGTCAGGCGGACGAGCGGATCGTGACCTATCGGGTCACGCTCCCGAAGAAGATCGTGGAGCACCCCTTCCGGCAGGTCGCCAAGCGGGTGTCGCTGGCCCTCGGCCTGCTCGTGCTCACGGCTCTGATCGTCTACGCCGACCACGGGGGCTACAACGACAGCTCCGACGGCTCGGTCGACCTTCTCGACGCCTTTTACTACTCGACCGTCACGCTGTCGACCACCGGGTACGGGGACATCACCCCGGTCAGCGACGCCGCCCGGTTCACCAACATCTTCGTCATCACGCCCATGCGCGTGCTGTTCCTGATCATCCTGGTCGGCACCACGCTCGAGGTCCTGACCGAACGGACCCGCGAGGAATGGCGCCTGAACCGCTGGAGGTCCACCTTGCGCGACCACACCGTCGTCGTCGGCTTCGGCACCAAGGGCCGTTCGGCGATCCAGACCGTCTGTGCGACGGGGCTGCCGAAGGACCAGGTCGTCGTGGTCGACCCCAGCTCCAAGGTGATCGAGGCGGCCGTCGCCGAGGGATACGCCGGTGTCACCGGGGACGCGACGCGCAGCGAGGTCCTGAAGCGGGCCGAGGTGCACAAGGCGCGGAAGATCATCATCGCGACCCAGCGTGACGACACGGCCGTGCTGGTGACCCTCACGGCCCGGCAGCTCAACCGGGGCGCGAAGATCGTGGCCGCGGTCCGCGAGGAGGAGAACGCGCCGCTGCTCAAGCAGTCCGGGGCGGACGCCGTCATCACCAGCGCCAGCGCGGCCGGACGGCTGCTCGGCCTCTCCGTGCTCAGTCCCGCGGCCGGCATGGTGCTGGAGGACCTGATCCACCAGGGCACCGGGCTCGACATCATCGAACGGCCGGTCATAAAGGCCGAGGTGGGCAAGAAACCCCGGGAGCTGGACGACCTGGTCATCAGCGTCCTGCGCGGGCACCGGGTGCTCGGCTACGACGACCCGGACGTGGGCACCCTGGAGCTGACGGACCGGCTCATCACCATCGTGCGGATGACGCCGGGCGCGCAGGTCGCACCCGACGCCCGGCGTCTGCCCCAGGACTGACGCCCCGCCCGGGTCTACCTGCGGTTGTACAGCCGCATCGTGACCGGCCCGAAGACCAGCACGAACAGGCACGTCCAGCCCAGCGACCAGGCGACGTCGGCCGCCGGCCAGTCGCCCGCCATCAGTCCGCGCACCGCCGTGGCCAGATGCGTGATCGGGCTGTTGTTGACGAACGCCTGGAGCCAGCCCGGCATGGTCTTCGGGTCGACGAAGACATTGGACAGGAAGGTCAGCGGGAAGATCACCATCATGCTGACGCCCATCACCGACTTCTCGGAGCGCAGCAGCAGACCGAACATCGTCCAGATCCACGAGAACGCGAAGGAGAAGGCGACCAGCAGCGCGATGCCCGCGATGACGCCGCCCGCCCCGCCGTCCGGCCGGAAGCCGAGGATCATGCCGACGGTGAGCATCACGACGGACGCGATGGTGTAGCGCAGGGCGTCGCCCAGCAGATAGCCGACCATCGTCGAGGGGCGCCAGATCGGCAGCGTCCGGAACCGGTCGAAGACGCCCTTCTCGATGTCGGTGTTCACCGACACACCGGTGTACATGGTGATCATCACGACCGACATCACCAGGATGCCCGGCAGCAGGAACTGGATGTACGCCGTCGGGGACCCGGCCAGGGCACCCCCGAACAGGTACGTGTACATCAGCACCAGCATGATCGGGAACGCGGTGACGTCGAAGAGCTGCTCGGGCACGTGCTTGATCTTCAGGATGGCCCGCCAGCCGAACGTCATCGACGCCGACCAGGCGCTGGGCCGCGGCGGCCGCTCCTTGGCGATCAGCAGCGCGGCGAGCGATTCGGCGCTGACGGGGGCGAGCTCCCTGCCCTCGGTCTGTGTCACGGTGCTCATGCCGTCACCTCGTCCTGGTCGCCCTCGGTCTTGTGGGTGTCGTGTCCGGTCAGGGCGAGGAACACCTCGTCCAGGCTGGGCTGCCCCAGCGAGAAGTTGTCGACGGTGATGCCGCCGCGGGCCAGCTCCGCGAGCGCGCGGCCGGCCTGCTCGGCCGCGCCCTGCCCGTTGCCCGCGCCGCCGACGCGGGCGGTCAGGGCCACGGGGTCGGGCTCGGACTGCACCTCGGCGTCCAGGGCCAGCCGCAGGATGCGCGCGGCCTCCGGTCGCTGCGCCGGGTCGCGCAGCCGCAGATGGACGGTGCCGGCGCCGACGGACGCCTTCAGTTCGCCCTTGGTGCCCTCCGCGATCACCCGGCCCTGGTCGATCACGGCGATCCGGGACGCCAGCTGGTCGGCCTCGTCCAGATACTGCGTGGTCAGCAGGACGGTGGTGCCCTGGGTGACGACCGCGCGGACGATGTCCCACACCTGGTTGCGGCTGCGCGGGTCGAGGCCGGTCGTCGGCTCGTCGAGGAAGAGCAGATCGGGGGTGTTGAGGATGGACGCGGCGATGTCGATGCGGCGGCGCATGCCACCGGAGTAGTTCTTGACCTGCTTGCCCGCCGCGTCCGTCAGCCCGAAGGCCTCCAGCAGCTGCGCCGCGCGCTCGCGTGCGGCCGGCTTGCGGTGGCCGAGGAGACGGCCCAGCAGGACCAGGTTCTCCGTGCCGGTCAGGTCCTCGTCGACGGAGGCGTACTGGCCGGTGAGGCTGACCCGGCCGCGGACCGCGTCGGCCTCGCGCACCACGTCGTGACCGAAGACATGGGCCTCGCCGCCGTCCGGGCGCAGCAGGGTGGCGAGCATCTTCACCGTGGTCGTCTTGCCGGCGCCGTTCGGTCCGAGGACGCCGTAGACCGTGCCGGCCGGAACCGCGAGGTCCACGCCGTCGACGGCCCGTGTCTCACCGAACGTCTTCACCAGGCCCGCGGTCTCGATGGCGAGACCGGTCGTCTGCGTGCTCATGCTGTCGGAGTCCTTCCGGAGGGTCCTTCCGCGCTCTTGGGCTACGCATGGGGAGACTTTTACGGTCTCGCAAACTCATCGGTGACGCACAGGATTTTCACGGGGACCGATGCGGCGCACGGGACGGCCGGCGGCCGCGGACGCGGGCACCGGGGGGTAGCGTCCGTGACATGCATGCGATCACGATTGCGGAACCGGGCGGGCCCGAGGCGCTGGTGTGGGACGAGGTCCCCGACCCCGTGCCGGGCGAGGGCGAAGTGCTGGTCGAGGTGGCGGCGGGCGCCGTCAACCGGGCCGACCTCCTGCAGCGGCAGGGCTTCTACGACCCGCCACCCGGCTCCTCCCCGTACCCCGGTCTGGAGTGCTCCGGCCGGATCGCCGCGCTCGGTCCCGGCGTCTCCGGCTGGGCCGTCGGCGACGAGGTCTGCGCCCTGCTCGCGGGCGGCGGATACGCCGAGAAGGTCGCCGTGCCGGCCGGGCAGCTGCTGCCGGTCCCGGAGGGCGTGAGCCTCACGGAGGCCGCGGCGCTGCCCGAGGTGGTGTGCACGGTCTGGTCGAACGTCTTCATGGTCGCCCATCTGCGTCCCGGGGAGACGCTGCTCGTGCACGGCGGGTCCAGCGGCATCGGCACCATGGCGATCCAGCTCGCCAAGGCGATCGGCGCGAGGGTCGCGGTCACGGCGGGCAGCAAGGAGAAGCTGGAGCGGTGCGCGGAGCTGGGCGCCGACATCCTGATCAACTACCGGGAGCAGGACTTCGTCGAGGAGATCAGGGAGACCACGGCCGGCGCCGGGGCCGACGTCATCCTCGACAACATGGGCGCCAAGTACCTCGATCGCAACGTCCGCGCGCTCGCCGTCAACGGCCGGCTGGCGATCATCGGGTTGCAGGGCGGCGCGAGGGGCGAGCTCAACATCGGCGCCCTGCTGGCCAAGCGCGCCGCGATCAGCGCGACCTCGCTGCGCGCCCGCCCGCTGGAGGAGAAGGCGGCGATCGTCGCGGCGGTGCGCGAGCACGTGTGGCCGCTGCTGAAGGCCGCCCACGTCCGTCCGGTGGTCGACCGTGAGATCCCGATGGACGAAGCAGCCGAGGCGCACCGGGTGGTCGAGGAGAGCGGGCACATCGGCAAGGTGCTGCTGGTCGTCCCGTAGCGACCGGACAGGGACGCCCCCAGGGGGTTGTCCCTGTCCGGTCCCGCCTGCCTCGCGGCGGCTCTAGCCGCGGCGCAGGCGCAGCCCGACGAAGGCCAGGCCCAGGCCGAGCCCGACGAGGACCAGGCCGGTGCCGAGGGGCAGGACCTGCAGGACCGGCTCGGCCCGCTCCCGGGTGCGGGCGCCCTGCGTGTCGTCCGCCGCCCGGCCGGACGGCCGCGCGGTGGCGTCGGCGGTGGCCGTGTCCTCGTCGCCGGGTACGGTCGCGGTTTCCTCCTCCTCGGCCGGTGGTGCCGTGGCGTCCCGCTCGCCGGCCGGGCGCACCGCCGCCTCGGACTCCTCCAGGGGCGCCTTCTGCCGTCCCGGCCGCTCGCGGCCCTCACCCGGCCGGCTCCCGGCCCGGGACGGTTCGCCGGAGGGCTTCCTCGTCCGGTCGGCGGCGGGTCCGTGGGCGCTGGCGCTGGGCGACGGCTTCCGCCGCCCGGAGTGCCAGGACTCCCGCACCTCCTCCCGGTCACGGGCCTCCTCGCGTCCGCCCGGCCTGTGGGGCTCCCGGTGCTCCCGGTGCTCCCCGTGCCGCGAAGGCGCGGCGGAGGGGGCCTCGGAGGGGGCCGGGTCCGAGGACGGCCCGGCCTCCGGGTCCTCCGGGTCCTGCGGCCCGTCGGCCGGCGGGTCCGTCGACGGCGAGCCCCGGAAACCGCCCGTGAGGCCCTGAGCGGCGCGCGCCGCCTCGGCGGCGCAGGCCACGCCGGTGCCACCGCCCGCGACCAGTCCCACGACCAGCACACCCAGCAGCCCGGTCGTGCGCATGACCCCCATTGCTCCCACTGCCCTCACCACCCAAGAGTCCGCGGCACCCCGAGCCAGAACCCACCCCCGGAGGACAAGCCTCACAGGACCCGGCGCACCCGGCATTCCGGGCGCCGCCACCCGGCCGACCCGCCCTGGTGGCGGCGCGCGATCCCCGGTGCCGGAACGGTGTAGTGCCCCTCGTGGGGGGCACTTCGGTGATGAGCTGTACGGGTGCGAGAGAATGGCGGCATGGAGATGCCGAGGAACGACAGGCAACCCGAGAACCCCCAGATCCTGGTCGTGGGCCAGGACGGGATGGCGCTCGGTGGCGGCGGCGGCGGGGACGACGAACCCCGCGAGATCCCGGTGACGGAGCAGGTGGAGCAGCCCGCGAAGGTCATGCGCATCGGCAGCATGATCAAGCAGCTGCTCGAAGAAGTGCGCGCCGCTCCCCTCGACGAGGCGAGCCGGGCCCGGCTGAAAGAGATCCACGCCAGCTCGGTGAAGGAACTGGAGGACGGCCTGGCCCCCGAGCTCGTCGAGGAGCTGGAGCGGCTGTCACTGCCGTTCACGGACGAGGGGACACCGTCCGACGCGGAACTGCGCATCGCGCAGGCCCAGTTGGTCGGCTGGCTGGAGGGCCTCTTCCATGGCATCCAGACCACCCTGTTCGCCCAGCAGATGGCGGCGCGCGCCCAGCTGGAGCAGATGCGCCGCGCCCTTCCGCCGGGACTCGGCGGCGACGACGGCGACCACCCGCAGGCCGGCCGGACGGGCGGCCCGTACCTGTAGGGGCTCTAGAGGTGCCCTGAGCCACGGACGACGAGGGCCCGGCGGCCGATGCCGCCGGGCCCTTCCGCCCAGGTCCGTCACTCCGGATTGCCGGTGGACACCTTGAACTTCATCACCGGGGGGTTGTCCGGGTCGAAGTCCTTGCGCACCTTGGGGTCCTGCTCCATGACGGTGCCCTGGCCGTAGGTGTTCTCGTCGGTGTCGATCTTCTCGTACTTCCAGCCGGCCGCCTTGAGGCACTTTTCGACCGACGGCCAGTACCGGAAGGTCAGGTCCGGCATCGTCACCTTGTCGGGGTCGAGGTAGGCCTCACGCGGCTCGGTGCACTCGCTGGTCTCGACGGTCCGCGAGGTGTCGCCCTGCCGCCAGCCCGGTGCCTTGGAGATCTCGGTGGTCTCGGTCGATCCGCCGCCCCCCTTGCCCTCGTCGTCCCCGCCGCGGTTCATCGACAGCGCGGCGATCAGACCGCCCACGGCGACCAGCGACACGACGATCGAGCCGATGATCACCGTCCGGTTGCTCTTGCCGCCGCCCGGCGCGCCCTGTCCCTGCGGCGCGATCGTGTACGGCGGAGGCGTCGCGTGGCCGGGCTGCGGGGAGTAGGAGGCGGGCGCCGGCGTCGCGAAGCCGGACTGCTGCGGATAGCCGTACGCCGGGGCCGGCCCGGACGGCGGCGGGGTGCCGGGCGCGCCGTACGGGGACGGCTGCGGGGTCGGCTGGTAGGGCGTATGGACCGGGCCGGTGCTCGGCGGCGCCTGGCCGACCGGCGGGAACACGGAGGCGCCGACGCCCTGGCCGCTCTGCGTCTGCGCGCCCGGCACGATGCTCGGCGGCGCCGCGTGGAAGGACTGCGCGATGCGCAGGCACTCGTCGCGCATGGCCTCGGCGCTGGGGAAGCGTTCGTTCGGGTTCTTCTTCAGCGCGCGGGCCACCAGCGCGTCCACCGCCGGGGGCAGCGAGCGGTTGATCGAGGACGGGGCGACCGGCTCCTCCTGCACATGCGCGTACGCGATGGCCAGCGGCGAGTCCGCGTCGAACGGCAGCCGTCCGGTGACGAGCTGGAAGAGCATGATGCCGACCGAGTACAGGTCGGAGCGGGCGTCCACGCCCCGGCCGAGGGCCTGCTCCGGTGAGAGGTACTGCGGGGTGCCGACCACCATGCCGGTCTGCGTCATCGACGTCACACCGGACTGCATGGCGCGCGCGATGCCGAAGTCCATGACCTTGACGACGCCGCGCTTGTTCAGCATCACGTTGCCCGGCTTGATGTCGCGGTGGACCAGGCCCATCTCGTGGCTGATCTCCAGGGCGGCGAGCACATCCGCGGTGATCTTCAGTGCCTGGTCGGCGGGCATCGCCCCGGCCTGCCGCACGGCCTCGTCGAAGACGGAGCTGAGCGGGCGGCCCTCGATGTACTCCATGACGATGTACGGCGTCGTCATGCCGTCCATCTCGTCCTCGCCGGTGTCGAAGACGGAGACGATGTTGGTGTGCGTGAGCTTGGCCACTGACTGGGCCTCGCGGCGGAACCGCTCGCGGAACGCCGGCTCGCGGCCCAGCTCGGTGTGGAGCGTCTTGACCGCGACCTGGCGGTCGAGCACGGAGTCGTAGGCGAGGTGGACGGAGGCCATGCCGCCCTGGCCGAGCAGGTCGCGCAACTGGTAGCGGCCCCCCGCCAGCGCCCGTCCCGCGTGCGCGTTCTGTGCGCCGTCCTGGCTCATGTTCTGCGTCCCCCGTGCCCCTTGGGCGCCTGCGGCTGCCCGGGATCCGCTGATCCCGGTTGATCCAATGTGCTATTCCCGGCCAAGTCTGCCCCACGGCACCGACAGGTCAAGCGAGGTGCCCGTTCCGTGACCGTACGCGAAGGCAGCGTCGCGCAAGCGTTACAGGGGCCGTACCGTCGGTGCACACAATTTGCACGTGGGGGCCGGGTGAAGGTTTCATGGCCGGTCCGTCTTCGTCGGAGCGGGGCGGCCGTCCCGGACCGGCGGCTTGCGCCGAGGCTGTAGCGTGGCCGACGGAGACCGTAACAACACCGCGCGCACCGCGGGCAGAAACGACGGCGAGGACCGATGGCACAGCAGCAGCGCGCTCAGGGCCCGTCCGACCCCGAGGCGGCTGGCGGCGGTATGTCAGACGCGCCGGAGATGTGGGGTAACGGCGGGCTGGTCGGGGACGGCCGTTACCGGCTGACCCACAGACTCGGCCGGGGCGGTATGGCCGAGGTGTTCGCGGCCGAGGACGTCCGGCTGGGACGCACCGTGGCGGTCAAGCTGCTGCGTTCCGACCTCGCCGAGGACCCGGTGTCCAAGGCCCGCTTCACGCGCGAGGCCCAGTCCGTGGCCGGCCTCAACCACCACGCGATCGTCGCCGTGTACGACTCCGGCGAGGACGTCGTCGGCGGCCACTCCGTGCCGTACATCGTCATGGAGATCGTCGAGGGCCGCACCATCCGCGACCTCCTGATCAACGCCGAGGCGCCCGGACCCGAGCAGGCGCTCATCATCGTCTCCGGCGTCCTGGAGGCACTCGCCTACTCGCACCAGCACGGCATCGTGCACCGCGACATCAAGCCCGCCAACGTCATCATCACCAACAACGGCGCCGTGAAGGTGATGGACTTCGGCATCGCGCGCGCCCTGCACGGCGCGCAGTCCACGATGACCCAGACCGGCATGGTCATGGGCACCCCGCAGTATCTGTCGCCCGAGCAGGCGCTCGGCAAGGCGGTCGACCACCGCTCCGACCTGTACGCGACCGGCTGCCTGCTGTACGAGCTGCTCGCGCTGCGTCCGCCGTTCACCGGCGAGACCCCGCTGTCGGTGGTCTACCAGCACGTCCAGGACATCCCGACCCCGCCGTCCGAGGCGTCCGACGCCGCGCCGCCGGAGCTCGACGGCCTCGTCATGCGCTCGCTCGCCAAGGAGCCGGACGACCGGTTCCAGACGGCCGAGGAGATGCGCGGCCTCGTCCAGTACGCGCTCCAGATGCTGTACGACCAGGGCGGCCACACCGGCACCTGGAACACCGGCCCGGTGACGACGACGCACGAGGGCCGGCACACCCCGGCCGGCGGCTTCACGCAGACGGCCGTCATGGGCCACCCGGGGGACCCCGCCTCCGGTACGACGCAGATCCCGCAGCCGATCCTGCCCGGCGGCTACGGCGGCGGGGACGACGGCGGCTTCGAGGGGCACGGCAACAGGGGCAGCGGCCGCGGCAAGCTGTGGATCCTCGCCGTCCTCGCGGTCATCGCGATCGCGGCCGGTGTCGCGCTGGCCGTCAACAACGGCAAGGGCGGCGACGGCGACAGGACGCCCACCAAGCCGACCGTGACGCAGAGCGAGGACCGGGACAAGCCGTCCGAGGAGCCCACGGACGAGGTGACCGAGGACCAGACCGGCGGCATCGACGACGGCGGCACGGACACGGGCGGCGACCCGGACTGGTCGCCGACCCAGGAGCCGACGCAGGAGCCGACGCAGAAGCCGACGCAGGAGCCGACCCAGGACCCGACGACGCAGCAGCCGACGCAGGACCCGACGGAGGACCCCACCGAGGACCCGACGGAGGACCCGACGGTGGCCCCCACGACCCCGATCACCCCGCCGGAGGGCGCCACCGGCTGACCCCCGGCTCCCCGCTCCACCCGCGCGCGTGCGCCCCGAAACGGGCTCACGCGCGCTTTTCACACCCCTGAGCTGCGCTTTGTCGCTCCATGTGGCCACCGGGCACCGAACGTGACACGACGACCCTTCCCGTGACCTGGCTCACCGATATAACGTGCCGTTGTTCCGGCCCCCTGCAAGGCTGTGACCAGGACTGATCCCGACTTTGGCGATTTACTTGGATTTCCAAGCAAAACTCCAGGTCAGGAGGGGTTTCACAGAAATGTGGAGCACTGGGTAACGTGCCTTCTGCAGGGTGCTCGCCGGGGCACCTGTCACGCCTGTCCCCAACGAGCCGCACCCACCCCGTGCGTCCGAGGGCCGCAGGTGAGCCGCGCCCCCACGTTCCCACCGCGGAACAGGGGGTAACCCCAGCACCCGGCGAACCCGGGTAGCCGGACCGACGGAGGAGCACACGTGACCGTGGAGAGCACTGCCGCGCGAAAGCCGCGACGCAGCGCCGGTACCAAGAGCACGGCCGGCAAGACCACATCCGCGAGGAAGACGGCGGGCGCCGAACCCGAGCTCGTCCAGCTGCTGACGCCTGAGGGCAAGCGCGTCAAGAACGCCGAGTTCGACAAGTACGTCGCCGGCATCACCCCCGAAGAGCTCCGCGGCCTCTACCGCGACATGGTGCTCACCCGCCGCTTCGACGCCGAGGCCACCGCCCTGCAGCGCCAGGGCGAGCTGGGCCTGTGGGCCTCGCTGCTCGGCCAGGAGGCCGCCCAGATCGGCTCCGGCCGCGCCACCCGTGAGGACGACTACGTCTTCCCGACGTACCGCGAGCACGGTGTCGCCTGGTGCCGGGGCGTCGACCCGACCAACCTGCTCGGCATGTTCCGCGGGGTGAACAACGGCGGCTGGGACCCCAACAGCAACAACTTCCAGCTCTACACGATCGTCATCGGCTCCCAGACGCTGCACGCCACCGGCTACGCGATGGGCGTCGCCAAGGACGGCGCGGACAGCGCGGTGATCGCCTACTTCGGCGACGGCGCCTCCAGCCAGGGCGACGTGGCCGAGTCCTTCACCTTCTCCGCGGTCTACAACGCCCCCGTGGTGTTCTTCTGCCAGAACAACCAGTGGGCGATCTCCGAGCCCACCGAGAAGCAGACCCGGGTGCCGCTGTACCAGCGCGCGCAGGGCTACGGCTTCCCCGGCGTCCGCGTCGACGGCAACGACGTCCTGGCCTGCCTCGCCGTGACGAAGTGGGCGCTGGAGCGCGCCCGCAACGGTGAGGGCCCGACGCTGGTCGAGGCGTACACGTACCGCATGGGCGCCCACACCACCTCCGACGACCCGACCCGGTACCGCGGGGACGAGGAGCGCCTGGCCTGGGAGGCCAAGGACCCGATCCTGCGCCTGCGCGCCCACCTCGAGGCGTCGAACCAGGCGGACGAGGGATTCTTCGCGGAACTGGAGACCGAGAGCGAGGCGTTGGGCAGACGAGTGCGCGAGGCGGTCCGCGCCATGCCGGACCCGGACCGTTTCGCCATCTTCGAGAACGTGTACGCGGACGGGCACGCGCTCGTCGACGAGGAGCGCGCCCAGTTCGCCGCCTACCAGGCGTCGTTCGCGGACGTAGAGGGGGCCTGACATGGCAGCGGAGAAGATGGCTCTGGCCAAGGCGATCAACGAGTCGCTGCGGCACGCCCTGGAGACGGACCCGAAGGTCCTCGTGATGGGTGAGGACGTCGGCAAGCTCGGCGGTGTCTTCCGGGTCACCGACGGCCTGCAGAAGGACTTCGGCGAGAGCCGGGTCATCGACACCCCCCTCGCCGAGTCCGGCATCGTGGGCACCGCGATCGGTCTCGCCCTGCGCGGCTACCGCCCGGTGGTGGAGATCCAGTTCGACGGCTTCGTCTTCCCGGCGTACGACCAGATCGTCACGCAGCTCGCGAAGATGCACGCGCGTTCGCTGGGCAAGGTCAAGCTCCCCGTCGTCGTGCGCATCCCCTACGGCGGCGGCATCGGCGCGGTCGAGCACCACTCGGAGTCCCCGGAGTCGCTGTTCGCGCACGTGGCCGGTCTGAAGATCGTGTCCCCGTCGAACGCGTCCGACGCCTACTGGATGATGCAGCAGGCCATCCAGAGCGACGACCCGGTGATCTTCTTCGAGCCCAAGCGCCGCTACTGGGACAAGGGCGAGGTCGTCACCGACGCGATCCCCGGCCCGCTGCACAAGGCGACGGTGGTCCGCGAGGGCACCGACCTGACGCTCGCCGCCTACGGCCCCATGGTGAAGACCTGTCTGGAGGTCGCCGCGGCGGCCGCCGAGGAGGGGCGCGACCTGGAGGTCCTGGACCTGCGGTCGGTCTCCCCGCTCGACTTCGACTCCATCCAGACCTCGGTGGAGAAGACCCGCCGGCTGGTCGTGGTCCACGAGGCCCCGGTGTTCTTCGGGTCCGGCGCGGAGATCGCCGCCCGGATCACCGAGCGCTGCTTCTACCACCTGGAGGCCCCGGTGCTCCGGGTCGGCGGCTACCACGCCCCGTACCCGCCGGCGCGCCTGGAGGACGAGTACCTGCCGGGCCTGGACCGGGTGCTCGACGCCGTCGACCGTGCCCTGGCGTACTGAGGAGAGGGTCGTGACGACGATGACAGACGCGTCCGTGCGCGAGTTCAAGATGCCCGACGTCGGTGAGGGACTCACCGAGGCCGAGATCCTCAAGTGGTACGTCCAGCCGGGCGACACCGTCACCGACGGGCAGGTGGTCTGCGAGGTCGAGACCGCCAAGGCGGCCGTCGAGCTGCCCATCCCCTACGACGGCGTGGTGCGCGCCCTGCACTTCCCCGAGGGCACGACGGTCGACGTCGGCACGTCGATCATCGCGGTGGACGTCTCCGGTGGGGCGGCCCCGGCCGCCGAGGAGCCGGCCGCGCCGCCGCAGGAGGAGGAGACCGAGCCGCAGGGCCGCCAGCCGGTGCTCGTCGGCTACGGCGTCTCCGCCTCGTCCACCAAGCGCCGCCCCCGCAAGGGCGCCGAGGTGCCGCGCCAGGAGCCCGAGCCGGCGGCGCGGGCCCTCCAGGCCGAGCTGAACGGCCACGGCCCCGCCGCCGCGCCCGCCCAGGCCCGGCCGCTGGCCAAGCCGCCGGTGCGCAAGCTGGCGAAGGACCTGGGCGTCGACCTGGCGACGGTGACCCCGACCGGTCCCGACGGCATCATCACCCGTGAGGACGTGCACGCCGCGGTGGCGCCGCAGGCCCCGGCCGCCGAGCCGGTGCCCGCGGCCCCCCAGGCGCCCGCGCCGGCCGCCGCCGCGGCGGCGCCCGTCGCCCCGTACGACGGCGCCCGGGAGACCCGGGTCCCGGTCAAGGGCGTCCGCAAGGCCACGGCCGCCGCGATGGTGGGCTCGGCGTTCACGGCCCCGCATGTCACGGAGTTCGTGACCGTGGACGTGACGCGGACCCTGAAGCTGGTCGAGGAGCTGAAGGCGGACAAGGAGTTCGCCGGGCTGCGGGTGAACCCGCTGCTGCTGATCTCCAAGGCCCTGCTGGTCGCGAT
Source organism: Streptomyces sp. NPDC046859 (assembly GCF_040645135.1). Lineage (NCBI taxonomy): Bacteria > Bacillati > Actinomycetota > Actinomycetes > Kitasatosporales > Streptomycetaceae > Streptomyces > Streptomyces sp. NPDC046859. Next base: position 583 of record NZ_JBEYXR010000025.1, on the reverse strand, counting down.
CAAGCGCAACCCGGACGTCAACGCGTCCTGGGACGAGGCGAACCAGGAGATCGTGCGCAAGCACTATGTGAACCTGGGCATCGCGGCGGCGACCCCGCGCGGGCTGATCGTGCCGAACATCAAGGACGCCGACGCCAAGACGCTGCCGCAGCTGGCGGAGGCGCTGGGCGAGCTGGTGTCGACGGCGCGGGAGGGCAGGACCAGCCCCGCCGCGATGCAGGGCGGCACGGTCACCATCACCAACGTCGGCGTCTTCGGCGTCGACACCGGCACCCCGATCCTCAACCCGGGCGAGTCCGCGATCCTCGCGGTCGGTGCGATCAAGCTCCAGCCGTGGGTGCACAAGGGCAAGGTGAAGCCGCGTCAGGTCACCACGCTGGCGCTGAGCTTCGACCACCGCCTGGTGGACGGCGAGCTGGGCTCCAAGGTGCTCGCGGACGTGGCGGCGATCCTGGAGCAGCCCAAGCGGCTGATCACCTGGGCGTGATCCCCGCAGGACACTGAGAGGGGGGGGGCCCCCCCGGGGGGCCCCCCCCCCCCCGCGGCCCCCGACGGAGGCGGCCACCGAGAGATACAACAGCAC
>NZ_JBEYXR010000024.1:0-107410 GCF_040645135.1 Streptomyces sp. NPDC046859 | reverse complement strand
CGCACCGGCGAGCACCGCCGCCTGCCCGCACGAAGCCTGTTCGTCTTCACCGGCGCCGACCCCCACACCGAATGGCTCACCGGCACCCTCGCCCTCGACTCCCGCGGCTTCATCCTCACCGGACCCGAAGCCCAGGAAGCCTGCACCACCCCCGAAACCTGGCAGAGCCGCGGACGCACCTGCATGAGCCTGGAAACCAGCCTCCCCGGAGTCTTCGCCGTCGGCGACGTCCGCAGCGGCTCCGTCAAACGCGTAGCCTCCGCAGCCGGCGAAGGCTCAATGAGCATCCACTACATCCACCGACACCTGGGACACTCGGCCGTCCCCGGCACCACGGGCACATCAGCCGTCGCGGGCCACTCGGACGCCTCCCCCCACACACGCCACAAAGAGTCCGCATGGCTCGCATGACGAACGGCGGACGATGAGATCAGGAGAAGGAGGAAGGAGGCGATCAGGAGCCCGCCGTCACCGCCCGGGCACCGGACCGGGCAGCGCCCTGAATGCGCCGAGGACAACGCCTCGACGACCAACCGGGCCAAGGGCCTTGCGAACGGCAGCTGCGCGCCGGCGGACGGACCCGGCCCCGCCCCGACGACGCAGTGGGCGCCCCCTATGAGCCAGCGGTGACCAAGGCAGAAGGAAGTCAGCTATGAAATACGACGGATTCCTCGCCCGTGTGCGCGAGCGAGGCGAATACAACGACCAGAACGAAGCCGCGGACGTCACCAACGCCGTGCTGGAAGTGCTGGCCCAACGGATCAGCCCGGGTGAGGTCAAGGACCTCGCATCGCAGCTGCCCGGCCCGCTGCGGCAAGTCCTGGACGATGCCATGCCGCAGCAGGCGCGAAGCTTCGGGATCGAAGAGTTCTACCGCCGGGTCGCCGAGCGCACCGATGCCCGGCCTCGTACGGCGGAATGGGACGCCAGCGCGGTCCTGACCACTGTCGCCGACGCTGTCACCGGCGGAGAGCTGAACCAGATCCTCAGCCAGCTCCCCTCCAGTTACGCGGTCCTGTTCGGCAAGGCCGACCTCGCGGACTGAGCCTGCTCATCGGGTACGGGCGGGGAATGGTGATGTCGTATTGGGCGATCTTGCGGTAGATGGTCGCCCGGCTCATGCCGAGGGCGTCCGCAGCCTGCGCCACTGTGGTGGCCGGTTCGGTGAGACATCTGACGATCTCGTCCCGTTCCATGGCCTGTATCCGGCTGAGCCGATGGGGCGTGCCGACGAAGACCTCGGCGGGGAGGTGCCGGAGGTCGACGACGTCCGTGCGGGAAGCGGCGTCGCGTACGGTCCGCTGGAGCTGCCTGCTGTTCTCCGGCCAGTGGTAGTCGGACAGCGCCCGGGCGGCGGCAGGGGAGAAGGTGAGGGGGCGGCCCCGGAACCCGCGGGCGAAGTGGTCCGCCAGGGGAAGGATGTCGTCGGGGCGGGAACGCAGGGTGGGCGCTTCCACCACGGCGCCGACCAGTGAGCGCAGGGCTTGGGGGATGCGCGCGTAGTTCTCGGCGGTGATGATGGCCGGGTGCAGGTCGGGGTGCTGGTCCGCGGTGTTCCCGCGCGGTCCGCCGGAGAGCAGCTCGGCCAGGTCTTCGGCTGCCCACGCGGGCAGTGTGTGGACCCCTGTGGTGATGACGCAGGTGTCGGTCTTGGCCAGCTCCGGGGCCCAGATCCCCATCCACGGCGTGATGTCGGCGGCCAGCGGCGGACGGGCGCACAGGATGCGTTCCCGGGATCGCACCTGGCGCCGGGCGAGGGCCGCAAGGGTCGACTTGCCCGTTCCGGACTCTCCCACCACGGCGAGGAGCCGGCCCTCGGCCAGGGCGGTACGGGCTTCCGCGACCGCGTCCGTCCAGCGTGAGGAGAGGAGGAGGGACTCGCTCCCCGGCTGGGCCCGGTGCACGAACACCTGAAACACCTCGCCGCGAGGAGCCGGACGCGGCTTCCTGCCGGTGGTGCGGGCGAGCATCAGGGCGGCCGTGTTCCCTGCCGCCGCCTGCGCCAGCGCCAGGAGCAGCTTCGATGAGGAGTCCGACCAGGTGGTGAGGTTGATGCTGCCCGCGAGTTCCCCGGTGAGGGGGTCGAGCACAGGTGCCGCAGCGCAGGTGTACTGCCGCAGGCTGGTGCAGTAGTGCTCCTCGGCGCGTACCAACGAGGGTGCGCGGTCGGCGAGGGCGAGGCCCATCCCGTTGGTGCCGGCGTTGCTCTCGGAGAAGGAGAAGCCGGGGGCGAGGTTGACTCGGTCGAGGGACCGGCTGACCGAGGAGTCGCTGCACGAGCGGGACAGCACCAAGCCGTCGCTGCTGGTGAGCATCATGCCGACCGGTTCGTTGGCCAGCGTGTCCTTGAGTCCCTGAAGCACCTCGTGGCCGCATTCGTAGAGCAGGCACTCGGTGTCCACCGTGCCCGTGAAGTCGGGCTGCAGGTCCTCCGGAGTCAGGCCGTACCGTCGGCTGCGCTGCCATGATGCCTGCAGGCGGGGCGTCAGCAGGGCTGTTTCTGCGGCCGTCGCCTCGTCCTCGTGGCGGGCGACGGGCGCCGGATTGCGGTTCTGGTCCACTGCGGCCTCCACACTGAGCCCGTGCGTCGATCTGCGATCAGGCTACGACGCGGGTGCCGGACAGCGTTCCCGGCCGACTGTCTCAAAGTGAGACGGTACGGGCCTGCCCCATCGCCGTGACACTGCCTAACGTCGCTCTCCGAAACACGGTCGTCACCGGGACGGAGACCGACATGTACGCCAAGGACGGCGAGAACTACTTCATCGTGGACGCGCACGTCGCACTGTGGGACGCGCGCCCCTCGAACCAGCTCAACATCCACGGCAAGCAGTTCATCGACTGCTTCTACGACTATCACCGCAACCTCAGCCCGGAAGCCGAGCTGTGGCCGTACGAGGACTTCCTCTACTACGGCGGTCGGCGCCTGATGAAGGACCTCTTCGACGACGGGCACGTCGACCACGCGATCTTCCAGCCCGCCCATCTCGGAGCGTTCTTCGAAAGCGGCTTCGGCCAGGCCGAAGAAGCCTTCGCGCTGGCGCAGCAGCACCCCGACCGGCTGACCTACAACCACTGCTGGGACCCACGTCTCGAGCAGAAGGGGCTCGAACAGCTCCGCCGGGACGCGGCACGGTTCGGGCTCAAGGGCGCCAAGCTGTACACCGCGGAATGGCACGGCGACTCACGCGGCTACAAACTCGACGACACGTGGTCGTACCGCTACCTGGAGGCAGCCCAGGAAGTGGGCATCAAGAACATCCACATCCACAAGGGTCCGACGATCCGGCCGCTCGACAGGGACGCCTTCGACGTAGCGGATGTCGACAAGGCCGCGAGCGACTTCCCGGAACTGAACTTCGTCGTGGAGCACTGCGGACTGCCCCGCCTCGAGGACTTCTGCTGGATAGCCACGCAGGAACCGAACGTGCACGCCGGTCTCGCGGTCGCCATGCCCTTCATCCACCGCCGTCCCCGGTACTTCGCACAGATCATCGGCGAGCTCCTGTTCTGGCTCGACGAGAACCGCATCCAGTTCTCCAGCGACTACGCGCTGTGGACTCCCCGCTGGCTGATCGAGAGGTTCGTCGACTTCCAGATCCCCGAGGACATGCAGGAGGAGTACCCGCCGATCACCGTGGAACAGAAGAAGAAGATCCTCGGGCTGAACGCGGCGGCCCTGTACGACATCCCGGTCCCCGCCGAACACGCCCTGGCCCAGCCGGCGGGGGTGTGAGATGGCGGTGCACGCCCCGGCGCGCGAGACACGTGCCGCGACACTGGAGGAGCGGGCCCGGCAGGCGCTCGACAAGGTCCTCGATCCTGAGCTGGACGAACCGATCACGGACCTCGGTTTCGTACGGTCCATCGAGACCGACGGCGATCACCGGCTGACCGTGCACCTGCGGCTGCCGACCTCGTTCTGCGCGCCGAACTTCGCCTACCTCATGGCGTCCGACGCGAAAGACGTCCTGACGGCCCTCCCCGGCGTCGGCGCGGTCACGGTGCTGCTCGACGACCATCACGACTCGGACCTGATCAACCGCGGACTGGCCGCCGACGCCGGCTACCGCGGGACCTTCGGAGCCGAGGCGGAGAAGGACCTCGAGGAACTGCGGCTGATCTTCCGCCGCAAAGCCCACGCCGCCGCCATGGAACGCGCGCTCGCCGCGCTGCTGCGGCAGGACACCTCGCTCACCGAGGAACGACTGCACGGCATCGTGCTCGGCGATCTTCCGAGCACCGAAGCGACACGCGCCCTGCTGCAACGCCGCGAGGCCCTGGGGCTCGGCATATCACCCTCCGACCCCGCCATGGTCGACGACCATGGACTGCCCTACCCGGCGGGCGAGATCCCGCTGCGGCTGCGCTTCGCCCGGTCGGTCCGCCTGTCGATCGACGGCAACGCGCACTTCTGCCGTGCCCTTCTGCGCACCCGCTACCCGGACGCCGCCCCGGACCAGTCGCCCCGCCCGGAAGACACCACTCTCCTCAGCCCCGAAAAGGAGCCCACCCCGTGAAGGCAGTCCAGGTCGTCGGATACGACCGCAACCTCGAGCTGGCAGACGTACCGGCTCCCTCGGTCACCGGCCCGTACGACGTGATCGTGAAGATCGGCGGGGCCGGCGTCTGCCGCACCGATCTGCACATCCTCGAGGGCCAGTGGGCCGAGAAGTCGGGCGTCACGCTGCCGTACACGATCGGGCACGAGAACGCCGGCTGGGTGCACGCGGTGGGCAGTGCCGTCACCAACGTCGCCGAGGGCGACAAGGTCATCGTCCACCCGCTGATCACCTGCGGGCTGTGCCGGGCGTGTCGCTCGGGCGATGACGTGCACTGCGAGCAGAGCCAGTTCCCCGGCATCGACACCGCCGGCGGTTACGCCGAGTACCTCAAGACCTCCGCCCGCAGCGTCGTCCGTATCGACGACTCCCTGGAACCCGCTGACGTCGCGGCGCTGGCCGACGCCGGTCTCACCGCCTACCACGCCGTGGCCAAGGCGGCCCGCCGTCTCCGCCCGGGCGACCGGTGCGTGGTCATCGGCGCGGGCGGACTCGGACACATCGGCGTGCAGGTCCTCAAGGCACTGACCGCCGCCGAGATCGTGGTCGTCGACCGGAATCCCGACGCGTTGAAGCTGGCCCTCTCGATCGGAGCGGACCACGGCGTCCTGAGCGGCGGCGATCAGGTCGAGGAGGTCCTCGCCCTCACCGGCGGGGACGGAGCCGAAGCCGTGATCGACTTCGTCGGCGAAGGCGGCGCCACGCGCGACGGCGTGCGCATGCTGCGACGGGCGGGCGACTACCACGTGGTCGGCTACGGTGAGAACATCGACGTACCCACCATCGACATCATCTCCGCCGAGATCAACTTCATCGGAAACCTCGTCGGGTCCTACAACGACCTGTGCGAACTGATGGTGCTCGCGGCCCGGGGCAAGGTACGGCTGCACACCACCCCGTACCCCCTTGACCGCTTCCAGGACGCCCTGGACGACCTCGACGCAGGCCGGGTACGAGGACGGGCGATTCTCGTTCCGTGAACGGATCGCCGACCGATACGCCTCAGGGAGACCCCCCTTGATCTTCATCACCGCCAAGTTCCACGTTCTGCCCGAATCCGCCGACGCCTGGCCGGACATCACCCGCGAGTTCACCCAGGCCACCCGCGCCGAGCCCGGATGCCTGTGGTTCGACTGGTCCCGCAGTGTCGAGGACCCCACGGTCTACGTGCTGGTCGAAGCCTTCCGCGATGACGAGGCCGGGGTGGCCCACGTCACCTCGGACCACTTCACCGCGGCACGGAGCACCCTGCCGCCCCACCTCGTACGGACCCCGGAGATCGTCAACGTCACGGTTCCGCAGGAGGGTTGGTCACTACTCGGGGAAATGGCCGTTCCGGAACGAGACTGAGAGGGGACTGCCTGCCTGACAGGCAGTCCCCGGTGGCGCCCCAACGCCGGGGCGTCACAAGCCCCTGGCCGAGCCGGTGACCTGGACCATCTTCGAGACATTCCCTTGGAGAATGGCCGGTGGCCCGTACATGGGTCCGGATCTCGGCCGGCCGGGTCGCGAACGCAGAACGCTTCAACCGCCCGCCCGCCCTCGCTTGCCGGTCCCGGGCTTCCCGCCGGCCCGGAGCATCTGGCTCGCGGCCAGTTCGCGGTAGAGGGCGCTGCTGACCAGCAATTCCTCGTGGCGTCCGCCGGCGGCCGTGCGGCCGTCCTGGAGCACCACGATGTGGTCGGCGTGTTGCACGGTGGACAGGCGATGGGCGATGACCAACAGGGCGCATTCCTGGGCGACGTCCTTCATGACGGAGGTGAGCGCCGATTCGTTGATCGCGTCGAGGTGGGAGGTGGGTTCGTCCAGCAGAAGCAGTGAAGGGCGGGCCAGCAGCGCGCGGGCGAGGGCGACGCGTTGACGTTCACCGCCAGAGAGATTGCCGCCGCGTTCACCGATGACAGCGGCCAGGCCCCCGGGCAGCCGGTCGACGACCTCGTCGAGCCTGGCCAGTTCGACGACGCGCCGGATCTCCGCCTCCGTGGCGTCGGGCACCGCGTAGGTGATGTTGTCGCGCAAGGTGCCGTGGACGACATGGGCGTTCTGATCGACCACGGCGATACGCCGGCGGCAGGCGCCACGGGTGAGTTCGGCCGCAGGCCGCCCATCGAAGAGCAAGGTGCCCGCGTCTGGCTCGTAGAACCGCGCCACCAGGGCGAACACCGTGCTCTTCCCGGCGCCGGACCGGCCCACCAGGGCCACGTGCCGGCGCTTCGGGACAGCGAACGAGACACCGCGCAGGATTGGCCGCTCAGGGTCGTAGCCGAAGTGGACGTCGCGCAGGGCGAGGACGGGCTGCTCGCGGGAGCCGGACGGCAGGGTCGGCCGCAGTGTGGGTGCGCGGTCTTTCGGGATCTGGGGCGCGGTGGGCTCCACAGGAAGGCGGAGTGCCTCGTCGATGCGCTGGTAGGCGCCCATCCCGCGTTGGACGAGGCCCACGGCGCGGAAGACGGAGGACAGCGGCAGGACGAGGTACGAGGCGTACAGCAGGAACGCCACGAGGTCACCGAGGGAGCCGGCATGACCGCCCACGCGCAGGCCGCCGACGACCAGGACGATGAGGAAGGAGCCTTGAACGGCGAGTTCGACGGCGGAGCTCATCACGGAGGCGAGCTTCGCCGTGCGCACCCCCGCGCCGTAGGCCGCCTCCACGCGGGCGCCGATACCGGCCGCCTCGCGCTCCTCGGCGCCGTGCACGCGGACCATCGGCAGGGCGCCCAGGGCGCGTTCCATATCGGCGGCGACGGCACCGACCGAGCCCTGCATGTGTTCGGACGCGTTCCTGATGCCCGTGAGCAGTGAGGCGACCACCACGGCCGCCGCTGCCACGGTCACGGCGACCAGGAGCAGCAGCAGAAGGTCCAGCCACGCCATGAGGGCGATCGCGCCGGCGGCGACCAGGCTTCCCGTCACGAGATCGACCAGGGCCTGCGAGACGACCTCCCGCAGCAAGGTGGTGTCGGCCGTCACCCGGGAGATGAGGTCGCCGCCCCGGTGGCGGTGGTACTCCCTCATCTCCAGCCGCAGCAGCCGATCCACCAGCCCGTGCCGGAGTTGCCGTACGACGCCTTCGCCCATCCGTTCCAGAAGGAAGCGTCCTGCGGCCCCCGTCGCCGCCTCGACGACGAAGAGCGTGCCCAGGAGTGCCAGCAGCGGCCAGATGACCTGCCCGCGGCCGCTCGCGTCGACGGCCTGCTTGGCGACGAGTGGCTGGGCCAGTCCCAGGGCGGAGCCCACGAGGGTCAGTACGCTGGCGACGGCGATGGAGCTGCGATGCCCGGCGGTGAGCCGGTACATCGTGGCCACCGCCGCCAGGGTGGACTTGTCGGCTTCGGTGACGGCGGCCCGTCCGCCGTGCGGGACCGTCGCGCCGGTCATCGTTCAGTAGGCCGCGGCAGCGGATCGACGGCCACCAGCCGGGCGAAGTAGCCCTCCGGGACGCCCTCGCCGACGGGACGGCCCTCCGCCTCGATCCAGGCGTGCGCGGTGAAGGGCGGCGTGACCCGTACGCCGGTGCACCAGGACGGCCATGTTCCGCCCAGCCGGCACAGCAGTGCCGCTCCCAGGGAGCGCGGCAGGCACCCCTTCGGTCCGGCGCAGCGCAGACTGGCGGCGCACATGGCGTCGCGTGCGTTCTGGGCCTGTGCGGTGGTCGCCGGCGCGGCGCCGCGCCGCAGCACACCGAGCACGGTGCGGAGGTGGCGGGGCGGCAGCAGGGCCAAGGCGATGGCCGGCAGCAGGACGAGGCGGGCGGTCAGGCGTCGGGCCAGGGGCACACCGGTGGGCCGCTCCAGCGCGCTGGGCGTCGTCATGAGACGAGCCCCGAGTCGCGCAGCTCCCGTACGAGCGTCTCGACGTCCCGCAGGGCCTGGGCCTGGTCGATGTCGAACTCCCGGACCAGGGCGGCGGCCGCCTCCGCCTCCTCGCCGCCGTCCAGCAGCGTCCGTACCACCAAGGTGGCCGTCGGGTTCAACTCCCAGTACGCACCAGCCTGTTCGTCCAGCAGCACGGTGCCGTAGTCGGTCTCGGCCGCGGAGACGTTGTCGCCGAAGCGCAGGGGCATGTGAGCGCCTTTCTGTCGTGTGCGAGAGAGGATGCGGTCAGGGCTGCGGGACCCGGGTGCGGCCGCGGGCGAGCCCGCGCAGCCACACCTCCGCGGCGATCGTGGAGTAGAGGATGGCGTCGGAGAGCCCTGGGGAGGCGGGTCGCCGGGCGAGGCGGCGCAGCTCGGCGTCGTCCACCAGGCCCAGCTCTGCCAGCCGTGAGTCCTCCCACAGGGCCAGCAGGTCGGCGCGGTGTTCACGCAGCCCGTTGGACGCGTCCATGGAGGCCGCGGCCTTGTTGCTGCGTCGCAGGCACTGCTCGGGCACGATCCCGCGCATCGCGGCGCTCAGGACGGGCTTGTACCGCCAGGGCGTGACGCGTTCGCCCGGACGTACGGCGAGACACGCCTCGATGACCCGGTCGTCGAGGAAGGGGGAGGCCATCGGCAGGCCGGCGCGGGCCGCCATCCGGTCCCACTGCCGGATGACACGGCCGCACGAGCGGATCTGCTCCAGGTCGGTGTGGAGCCCGCGGTCCGGGTGCAGCGGGGAGGCCGTCGCCGCGGCGTCGAGCAGTGCGCGGCGGGCCATCCGCTCGGCCTCCGGGGTCACCCAGCCGAACAGGCGAGGAGCCATGCCCCAGCCGAGACCCGTTGCGACGGACGGGGGCAGCGGGCCACGTAGGCCACCGGCGGCGTCGGCGAGCCACTTCCCGTACGGCCGGAAGTCGGCGAGAGCGCGGAGTGTGCCGCCGAGCGGCCATTGCCACAGCGCCCGGAACCCGCGCAACTGGCGCAGGGCGAAAAGAGGACGGGTGCGCAGCAGCCGGTGGTAGTACGCCTCGGAGCACCATGCCACGTGGTCGCCGCCGATGCCGGTCAGGTGCAACCGGCTGCCTCGTGCGGCGAGGCCGGGCAGGTGGTGCAGGACCCGGGAGCGGTCCATGACGCCGATGGTGGGCTCGTCGAGGAGGTCGTCGATGCCGAGCAGATCCTCGTAGACCAGCGGCGAGGCGTCGGCGTCCCAGACCACGTGCTCGACGTCCGGCAGGTACCCCATCGCCCGCTCGGCCCAGGACAGGTCGGTGTCCGCCGGATCACGTCCCGGCCACGTACTGGCCACCACGCGGGCGGGAGAGCGGTCGGCCAGGAAGCAGACGGAGGTCGAGTCCAGGCCACCCGACAGGTCGCAGCTCACCACGCCGCCCTGACGGGTACGCGCGTCGACGGCCTCCTGCAGTGCCCTCCGGATCAGGGGCGCCGCTTCGGTGAGCGGCCGGACCGGCTCCGGCGGCGTCCACCACTGAGTGTGCCGTACCGTGCGCCCGTCCGCTGCGACGACCACGGCGGCCTGCGGAGGGACGGCGGTGACCCCACGCCACATCGAAGTCTCGAAGAGCGGATACGGGGCGGGCCACAGCAACCGTACGGCCAGTTCCTCCACGTCGGGGTCCAGACCCAGGACGGTGGCCAGCATGTCGGCGCGGGTCGCGGCCACGCGCACGCCGTCGATCTCCGCGTGGAAGACGAGTCGTAGTCCGGAGGCGGTGCCCTGGACCCTGATCTGTCCGTCGAGGGCGCCGACGAGGTGAAAACTGCCAGGGAGGGATCGGGCCAGCGCGTCGAGCTCCGTGAGATCACGCAACCGTGCGGCCCGGCGCTGCAAATCGTCGGCGTCGACCGGACAGCAGCCGACGACGGCGAGGGAGGCGCCGCCGGCGCCGGCCGTGACGACCTCGTCGTCGTGCCAGTGGCCGACCAGCCAGGGCCGGCCCGACGGGTGCGCGAGGGTCCGGCTTCCGGGGCGGGCGAAGGAGCGGGCCGCGGCGGCCGCGTCCGCACGGTCCGTGAAGACCGCGAAGTGCGCGTCGCCGGGGCCCGTCCCCGCACTTTCGTGCAGTTCAGTCATGACGTCGGGTCAAGGGCCGTCGGTCGTCAGTTCTTGCTCAGGATCAGCCGGTCGTTGCCGTGGCGCTGGAGAAGCCCCGTCTCCTTCCGGAAGGTACCGAGCCGGACGAGCGTCGGTGCCTCGTATGCCTTCTTCATGACCACTCCTCACGTGCAGGTTGCGCGACCACATCCCTGACCGACGGCCCAGGGGACTGGCCGATGTGCCGTCGGTCGGCCCAGGGTTCATCGGGAACCCGGGCCAGGAAGCGGGCGCAGCAATAGCTAGCTGCAGAGCGCGGGATCAAGGCAAGAGTCCTTGCGAAGCTCGGATGATATGCAAAATTCGAATCCCCCTGGGTTGTGCACCCGCTCTCGTTCCGGTTTTCGTCCGCGCAGCATTGTTGTGTGACCTGGGTGTACGCATGCTCGAATGAACGTTTTGACGTGCGTTTCCGGTAGTTGCTCGCCGCAGCTGCCAGGACGCGTTCGACGGCCGGCACGGGTGGGCGCCGCCGGGGCGCGCTCCGTGCCCTCGATGCGTTCGCTCCGCTCCGCTTCGAATCGGTCGCCAGAGATCGCGCAGGTGAGAAGCCCGCTCGCCACGGCGCACGATGGTGTGGAGGGTCTTCGAGTCGAAGGCACGCCCGTGTACAGTGAACGACGCCTTTGACCTGCACAAAGCGGGCAGGGAGCCGTCTTCCAGGAGTTGAAAATGCTGCGCACCATGTTCAAGTCCAAGATCCACCGCGCCACCGTCACCCAGGCCGACCTGCACTACGTGGGATCGGTGACCATCGACGCGGATCTGCTCGACGCCGCCGATCTGTGGCCCGGGGAGCTCGTCCACATCGTCGACATCACCAACGGCGCCCGTCTGGAGACGTACGTCATCGAGGGCGAGCGCGGGTCCGGCGTCGTCGGGATCAACGGGGCCGCCGCCCATCTCGTCCACCCCGGCGATCTGGTGATCATCATCAGTTACGCTCAGATGACCGACGCCGAGGCGCGGGAGTTCGAGCCGCGCGTCGTGCACGTGGACGGCGCCAACCGGATCGTCGCCCTCGGCGCGGACCCGTCCGAGCCGGTGCCGGGCTCCGACCAGGAGCGCAGCCCGCAGGCCGTGCCGGTGGCCTGAGTCCAAGGAGCAGGAGCGTGCGATGAGCGACATCGAGATCCGCGACGATCGGGCGGCGGGCCGTCTGGAGGCGGTCCAGGGCGACGAGGTGGTCGGCCGTATCGAGTACTTCGTCCTCGACGAACCGTCCCGCGCCCTCGTCCCCGTCCACACCGTCGTGGAGCCCGCGCACGAGGGGAAGGGCATCGCCGGCTCCCTCGCCCGCGAGCTGTACCGCATGGCGGAGCGCGAGGGCGTCGCCGTCGTACCCCTCTGCCCGTACGTCGCCAAGTGGGCCGAGCGGCACCCGGACGAGGCCCCCGCGGCCGACCCGGAGCTGCTCGCCGCCGCGAAGGAATGGCTGCGGGCGCATCCCGGGCGGTTCTGACGGTCTCGGGGCGGGCCGTGCGTGGTGCGGGCGGGTGACTGCCCGCGCCCGTCCCGGGTATGCGGGGCAGTAGTCCAGAGCCGACGTGCGTCGAGTGGCTGGAGGACGCCATGACGAACCCGTATCCGGATCCGGTCCCCGGACCGGCGCCGGCCCCGGAGCCCCATCCGGTCCCGACCCCGGAGCCCCCGCCGGCTCCCCAGCCCCCGGCCCCCGGGCCGCCGCCGCCCACGCCGGGCCCGCCCCCGTCACCGGATCCGGTGCCGCCGGGCCCGCCGTCGCCGCCGGACCCCGTGCCGCCGGGGCCCGCCCCGTCGCCGATCCCGCCGGGGCCCGAACCGGTGCCGAACCCCGAGCCCGGGCCGCCGCTGAGCTGACCCGCCGGTCCGGGCGGGCTACGGCGCGGTCTCGAACCGCGGCGGGCGCACGGTCGCCAGGCACGACCGGTCCGCCGCGGCCGGCGTCCGGAAGAACGACACCGTGAGGGACTGCGCGCACGGCGAATCCGCGAAGGCGACGTGGGCGACGTAGGGGACCGTGACCACCGTGGACCGGCTCAGGGTGCGGGCGACGTACGCCCCGTTGCTCTCGCCTGTCTGCGCGTCGAAACCGGCCGACATGACGAGCGTCGGGATGGCGCTGCGGGTCTTGTTCCGGATCGACGCGGGCGCCGGGGGGACGTTCCAGGCACGGCAGTCCGCGTGCAGGAACGGCAGTTGCGGGGCGTTGGCCAGCACCGAGCGGGGGAACGAGGGGAACGCGCGCCGCCCGGCGCGGATCACGTCGGCCTCGCTCTCGTACGGTGTCCACTCCCGGCAGAAGACGCCGTACGCCAGGCCGTGGGCCAGCCGTCCGACGGCCTGCGGGCTGAGCTTGCCGCCCGCCCACTGCTCGGCGATCCGCGTCGGGTCGCCGTGGGCCAGCGCGTCGATGGACCGTGGCACGCCGGCCGGCACATGGGTCGCGGAGGTCAGCCAGTTCACCAGGACGCCGCCGTCCAGCACGACCCTCACCGGGTCCGGCCGGTCCGGCACCCGCACCGTGGTGGTGACCGGGTGGGCCTCCAGCCGGCGTACCAGGCGCTCGAACGTACCGCGCAGATCCGGGTAGCGGCGGGCGCACGCCGACTGCTCGGCGCAGGCGCGGAACAGCCCGTCGAAGCCCTGCCGTGCCGCACTCCAGGTCAGGCCCGCGCCCGCCAGGGAGGGCGGCAGGACGCCGTCGATGCCGACGGACCGGACGCCCTGCGGGTACCGGCGCATGTAGGTGAGCGCGAGGTCGGTGCCGTAGGAGATGCCGAAGACGTTCCACCGGCGCAGACCCAGCGCGGCCCGCAGGTCCGCGTAGTCGGCGGCGCTCTCGGACGTGTCGTACGCCGGCAGGTCCGCGCCGAGGCGGGCCAGCCGGTCCCGGCACGCGTGGGTCGCCCGGACGTGCAGCCGGCCGGTGGACGGGGCGCCGTGGACGAGGCCGACCGAGCGGGCGTTGAACTTGTCGATGTTCGGGCAGGTCAGTGCGGGGTGGGCCGAGTAGGTGCCGCGCTGCGACATGAACACGACGTCCCGGTCGCGGTTCAGGCCGCCGTCCACGGCGAGCTGGGCCTCGGACACCGCGTCGTCGCCGGGCCCTCCCGCGAACCACACGATCGGGTCGGACGCCCGCCGCGTGACCGCCGGGACGACCGCCACCGCGAGCGTGATCCGGCGTCCGCCTGGCCGCGACCGGTTCTCGGGCACCGTCAGGGTGCCGCAGCGGGCCCCCTCCAGGGCGGGCACCGGATCGGCGGTCCTCGGACACGGGCCGGGCGTGTAGCGGGCGGACCCCGCGGTGCGGGCGACCGTGCCGAGCGGGGCCGCCCCGCCGCCGTCGGCGTGGGCGGGTGGCACCACGAGACCGGTGACGAGAACGCCGGCGGCGGCCGCGGCGAGCAGCCAGGGCCGTGGACGGGCGGCGGTCATGCGGTCTCCGGTGGGAAAGGGGAGTGGAGGACACGGGCTTCGGTGGGGAAGTGAGCGTGAACGGCTTCGGGGCCGGTCCCGCCACGCGGCCGGTGCCGGGTGCGGTCGGGCGGGTCGGGAAGGAGGCGAGGACCCGTTGCGCGCACGGCGACCGCGGTACGACGCAGTGGCCGACGCCGGGGATGCGGACCGTGGTCGAGCGGGACGGGGTGCGGGCAACGTAGACGCCTCAGCGGGCCCCGGTCTGCGCGCCGAACGCCCCCGACAGGACCAGCGTAGGCACCGTGCTCGTGGTCGTCACCCGCTGGACGGCGGTCCGGTCCGACGTCCCCAGGTGTCCGCCCCGGCCGGTCACCGGCTCGGCCGTCGGGGCAGGGATCGGGCACGAAGCCCGTCGGCACCAGCGGCCGCGGTTCGGCGGCGCCTGCCGCGGGGCCGAGAGCGACGAGGAGAACCGCTCCCGCCGTGACCAAGGCCGCCGCGGAGTGCCCCTAGCCCGCGCCTCCCGTGCCGGGCGCGGCCGTGACCGGGCGGCGGGCAGCGCGTGCCGATGTCCTGTTCCGCCATGTGATGCCGTCCCTGAGGTGTCCCTGCCACACCGGCGTCGACGTCGCCTGGGGCGTCGCCCGTCTTCACGGATCGTGGCGGCCCCGGCGCAGGACAGCCTGGGCGGGTGGCCGGGCGCCCGCCACCCGGGGGGCGCCACTCGGGGCGGCCGGGCTCACCCGGACAGCCGTCCGCCCCGCGCCCGGGTCGAGGACCGGGCGCGGGGCGGACGAACCGACGAGGCGGACGCGGAGGCTAGGCGGGGACCTCCGAGCGGTCCCCGCCCCACAGCGTGTGGAACGAGCCGTCCCGGTCGACCCGTCGGTAGGTGTGGGCGCCGAAGAAGTCCCGCTGCCCCTGGGTGAGCGCGGCCGGCAGCCGCTCCGCGCGCAGCGCGTCGTAGTAGGCGAGGGCCGCCGCGAAGCCCGGCGTGGGCACGCCCTCGCGGGTCGCGGCGATCAGCACCTCGCGCCAGTCGTCCTGCGCGTCGGCGATCTCCTGCGCGAAGGTCTCGTCGGACAGCAGGCTCGGCAGGTCGGGGCGGGTGTCGTAGGCGGCCCGGATACGGTCCAGGAACGCCGCGCGGATGATGCAGCCACCGCGCCAGATCGCCGCGACGGCGCCCAGGTCGATGTCCCAGTCGTACTCGGCGCGGGCCGCGTCGATCTCGTGGAAGCCCTGCGTGTACGACACGATCTTCGAGGCGTACAGCGCCTGCTCGACGCGGTCGGCGAAGGCCGCGGCCTCCGACTCGCTCAGCGGCGCGGCCTTCGGGCCGGCCAGCCCCCGCGACGCCTCGCGGAGCGCCGCGTGCCCGGACAGCGACCGGGCGAAGACGGCCTCCGCGATGCCGGACACCGGCACCCCGAGGTCGAGCGCGATCTGCACGGTCCAGCGCCCCGTGCCCTTCTGCTCGGCCTGGTCGACGACGACGTCCACGAAGGGCTTGCCGGTCGCCGCGTCCACGTGGGACAGCACCTCGGCGGTGATCTCGATCAGGTAGGAGTCCAGCCGGCCCTGGTTCCAGGTGCGGAAGATCTCCGCGATCTGCGCGGGCTCGTAGCCGGCGACGTCCCGCAGCAGCTGGTACGCCTCACCGATGAGCTGCATGTCGGCGTACTCGATGCCGTTGTGCACCATCTTCACGAAGTGCCCGGCGCCGTCGGGGCCGACGTGTGTCACACAGGGCGCCCCGTCCTTCGCCTTGGCGGAGATCTTCTCCAGCATCGGGCCCAGCGAGTCGTACGACTCCTTCGGGCCGCCCGGCATGATGCTCGGCCCGTTGAGGGCGCCCTCCTCACCACCGGAGACACCCATGCCGACGAAGTGGATGCCCTGTTCCCGCAGGTCCCGCTCACGGCGGCGGGTGTCCGCGAAGTGCGCGTTGCCACCGTCGATGATCATGTCGCCGGGTTCGAGCAGCGGCGCGAACTCCTGGATCACGGCGTCGGTCGGCTCACCGGCCTTCACCATGATGACGAGCCGCCGCGGGCGCTCCAGCGCCGCCACGAACTCCTTGGCGGTCTCGGCCGCGATGAAGTCGCCCTCGTCGCCGAACTCGTCCACCAGGGCCCGGGTGCGCGCGGGCGTCCGGTTGTGCACCGCGACCGTGTAGCCGTTGCGGGCGAAGTTGCGGGCGAGGTTGCGGCCCATGACCGCGAGACCCGTGACGCCGATCTGCGCCGAAGTGCTCATGCCGTTGGCTCCTAGTGATCTCGAAATGGCAGCGGTGCCGGTCACGCCCGCCAGTATTGCCCCTCGTCCATCCTGACGTGCCGCTACGGCGACCGCGCATCAGGGTGGCGTGATGTCGCAGGCACATACGCACGGAAGGCCCCGGCGCACTCAGTCGTACCGCGCGTACGCCAAAGAGCGCCCCTTCCGCGCCACTTGGCGCGAACAGGCGGCTGATTTGCCGTCTTGTCATGGCCTGTTCGCGGCGCTTACTTTTGCCCCTCCTGACGCACGTCGAGGGGGGCTCCTCCATGGCCGTACGCGGCCGGCACCGCCGGTACCAGCCGAACAGGATCAACCGCGCCTCGCTCACCGTCACCGCGGGCGGCGCGGGGATCGCGCTCCCGCTCATCGGCACCGGCGTCGCGCAGGCCGCCGACATGGACACCTGGAACAAGGTCGCCGCCTGCGAGTCCACCGGCCGATGGCACGTCAACACCGGCAACGGCTACTTCGGCGGTCTGCAGTTCGCCCAGTCCACCTGGGAGGCGTACGGCGGCACCCGGTACGCGGCCCGCGCCGATCTGGCCACCAGGGACCAGCAGATCGCCGTGGCCGAGAAGGTGCTCGACGGGCAGGGGCCCGGTGCCTGGCCGGTGTGCTCGGTCCGGGCCGGGCTGACCAGGGGCGAGGAGGACCTCGGCGTCCACCCGGCCTCGGCCGCCACGAGGAAGACCTCCGTCCAGGACGTCCAGCCGCAGACCACGCCCCAGTCCCGCGCGGGCACGGCGGAGATGTACACGGTGGTGGCGGGTGACACGCTGTCCCGGATCGCGGAAGAGCGGAAGGTGCGAGGGGGTTGGCGGGGCCTGTACGCCGCGAACCGCGCGACCGTCGGCGCGGACCCCGACCTGATCCTGCCGGGCCAGCGCCTCGCGCTGCACGGCAAGGCCGCCCCGAAGGCCCCCGCCCGCAAGCCCGCCGAGGAGCCGGCCCGGGCGAAGCCGTCCACCGACCGCGAGGAACGCGTCGCGAAGAGCGGCCACTCGCTGGTCGCGCCGGTCGGCGCGAGCACCGGCACGCCCTACCGCAAGGCGGGCTCGTCCTGGTCGAAGGGCTACCACACGGGGGTCGACTTCCCCGTTCCGACCGGCACATCCGTGCGGTCCGTCGGCTCCGGGACGGTGGTGGGCGCCGGCTGGGAGGGCTCGTTCGGCTACCAGGTGGTGATCCGGCACGCCGACGGCCGCTACACCCAGTA
The DNA here is from genome assembly GCF_040645135.1 of Streptomyces sp. NPDC046859. NCBI lineage: Bacteria > Bacillati > Actinomycetota > Actinomycetes > Kitasatosporales > Streptomycetaceae > Streptomyces > Streptomyces sp. NPDC046859. The sequence goes on along the minus strand of NZ_JBEYXR010000024.1, from coordinate 89,975 downwards.
CGCGCACCTTTCCGCGATCTCCGTGAAGGACGGGCAGTCCGTCGGCGCCGGGCAGCGCATCGGGCGGTCCGGGTCCACGGGCAACAGCACGGGCCCGCACCTGCACTTCGAAGTGCGTACGGGCCCGGGCTTCGGCTCGGACGTCGACCCGGTGGCCTATCTGCGGGCGGGCGGCGTCAGGATGTGACCCCGACCCGGTGCGGGTCGAGCGCCGGCGGCGGGTCGTGGGGGCCGGGGAACAGGCCGTACAGGCAGACGGGCTGCGGCCAGGGGTCCCGTGCGGCCGCCTGGGGCGCCCGCTCCGGGACGAGCAGGTCGTCGAGCACGTCCGGGACGACGATCTCCCCGCGTGGCGGGGAGGGGACCGCCTCCGGCGCCGGGACGGGTGCGGCGGACACGAGGCGCTCCGTCGTCAGCAGGATCAGGCCGCCCGCGGCCACCACACCGCAGCCGAGCGCGAGCACCGTCCCGGTGGTGCCGTACCGGAAGGCCTCACCGAACAGGGTGAGGCCGACGGCTGCCGCCACGACGGGGTTCACCACCGTCAGCGTGGCCAGCGGCGCCGCGAGGCCCGCGCCCCGGTAGGCGGCCTGCGACAGCAGCAGGCCGGCCGTCGCGAAGACCCCGATGGTACCGAGCGCCGGAAGGTCGCCGGGGGACACCCCGCCGTCCCAGTCGACCGCGACGACCTTGGTGAACACCGAGGACATGCCGAACGCTACGCCCGACCCGGTCGCGAGCAGCGTGCTGCGCACCGCCGGGTGCCGGTGGGCGGCCCGGCCCGCCACCATCAGCGCCACGACGACTCCGCCGGTCACCAGGGCCACGGCCACCCGCTCGGCCGCGTCCAGCGACTGCGCCGGGGACGCGGCGACCAGGGACAGCAGGCCCGCCAGGCCGACGGTCGCCATCACGGCACCCCGCCAGGCCGTCGCGCCGGCCCTGCGGCCCACGAAGAGCGCCGCCATCGGCAGCGCGAACACGATCGTCAGCGCGCCGAGGGGCTGCACCAGGCTCAGCGGGCCGAACGCCAGCGCCGCCACGTGCAGCACTCCGCCGAGGCCGTTCAGCGCGACCGCGGCCCACCAGCCCGGCCGGCGCATCGGCGCGAACTGCTGCCCGGGGGAGGACACCGCGACCCGCTCCTGCACGATCGCGCCGCCCGCGTAGGCGACGGCCGAGACCAGGGAGAGCAGCACGGACAACGCGAGGGCGCTCATGGGCAGCTCCTCTGCGCAGGGCGGGGGCCGTGACCCCGGCGCGGCGAACGGTCGGCCTTCATGCCCAACACGATGCCGTGCGCGGCTCTTCCCGTCGTCGTCCCAGAGCACGCACTGTGTCGTACTGCTGATGGAGTACGACGGCGGCGGTGTCATCCTCCAGTCGGGTGCCCGGAGGGAGGACACCCGTGGCCGGTGTGCTCGCAGGGGCCTGGTACTACTGCTTCTCGTGGACCTGGACCCCGGCCTCGGCGCGCTCCGCCCGCTCGGCGGGTTCTTCGTCCTGCGCACCTCCCTGGACGCGCCGCGGGCCGGGACGCCCCTGGCCCGGGCGTACGCGGACGGGAACCCCCTGGACCTGCGGCTGCGGCATGTCGCGCGCGTCCTGCGGACCGGGGAGGACCGGGTCGCGGCGTCCGTCGCCCAGCAGGGCCTGGCCGCCCGCCTCTGGTCGGTCGCCCTGGGCTGCGCCGCGCTGTACGGGAGCGTCCCCGACCTCGACCCGGAGCTGCTGCACTGGGACCCCGGCGCCGCCGCGCCGGACGACCTGTGGCTCGGCGAGGTGCGCGCACGGCGCGCCGACCCGGGGACCGTCGCCGACGTGGTCCTGCACGGGCACCTGGAACCCCTCGCCGGCGCGCTGGGCCGACGGCACCGGGTGGCACACGGCCTGCTGTGGGGCAACGCCGCGTCCGCCCTCGCGGCGGCCGCCCGTCAGCTCGACGGGTGGGCCCGCGCCCACGGCCGGTCCGACGCCGCCGCCCGCTCCCGCGACCTGACCGCCCGGCTCCTCGCCCACCCCCTGCTCGCCGGCACCGGCACCCGCACGGGGACGGCCTTCCGGCGCCGCAGCTGCTGCCTCTACTACCGGGTGCCCGGCGGCGGCCTGTGCGGCGACTGCTGCCTCACCCGGCCCCCGCGCTCTTCCCCACACGCCCCATCTGGGTGACCATGAGGACAATCAGCCGTCGAGACAGGGGGTTCCGGGTGCGAGTGGGACTGCTGACCCGGGAGTACCCGCCGGACGTGTACGGCGGCGCGGGCGTCCATGTCGAGTTCCTGGCGCGGGAGTTGCGAGAGCTCGTCGACCTGGAGGTGCACTGCTGGGGTGAGGGCCGCACGGTCGGCGTGCGACGGCACCGCCCCTGGCCGGCGCTCGACACCGCCAACGACGCGCTGCGCACCTTCTCGGTGGACCTGGCGATGGCCGCCGCGCTCGCCGGACGCGAGCTGATCCACTCCCACACCTGGTACGCCAACCTCGCCGGCCACCTCGGCAAGCTCCAGTACGGCATCCCGCACGTGCTGACCGCGCACTCCCTGGAACCGCTGCGGCCCTGGAAGGCCGAGCAACTGGGCGGCGGGTACGCCCTGTCGAGCTGGGCGGAGCGCACCGCCGTCGAGTCCGCCGACGCGGTGATCGCCGTCTCCGGCGCCATGCGCGAGGACATCCTCGGCTGCTACCCGGCGCTGGACCCGGACCGCGTCCACGTCGTGCACAACGGCATCGACACCGCCCTGTACCACCCCGACCCGCGCACCGACGTCCTCGCCCGCTTCGGACTCGACCCCGACCGTCCCTACGTGCTGTTCGTCGGCCGCATCACCCGTCAGAAGGGCGTGCCCCATCTGCTGCGCGCGGTACGGCACATCGACCCCGCCGCGCAGGTCGTGCTCTGTGCGGGCGCCCCCGACACCCCGGAGATCGACCGCGAGTTCCGCGAGCTGTACGAGGAGCTGAGCCGGGTGCGCGCGGGGGTGCACTGGATCCCGCAGATGCTGCCGCGCCCGGAGGTCATCCAACTCCTCACGCACGCGGCGGTGTTCGTCTGCCCCTCGGTGTACGAGCCGCTGGGCATCGTCAATCTGGAGGCGATGGCCTGCGGCACCCCGGTCGTGGCGTCACGGGTCGGCGGCATCCCGGAGGTCGTCGAGGACGGCCGGACGGGACTGCTGGTCCCGCTGGACGACGACTTCGAGGCGGGCCTCGCACGGGCCCTGGACGCGGTGGTGGGGGACCGGGAGGCGGCCCGGCGGATGGGCGAGGCCGGGCGGGAGCGCGCGGTGGGGGAGTTCGGCTGGGACGCCGTGGCCCGCCGCACGGTCCGGCTCTACGGGGAGATCCTGAAACAGGCTTAGCGCGCGCCGCTCCGGGCAGGCTGGGAATCAACCAGGGGTGAGGGAGCGGCCATGCGCGGTGGTGGACCTTCGGTACTCGGCATAGTTCTTGCGGGCGGGGAGGGCAAACGCCTGATGCCGCTGACCGCCGACCGCGCGAAACCGGCGGTCACCTTCGGCGGCACCTACCGGCTCGTCGACTTCGTCCTGTCCAACCTCGTCAACGCCGGAATCCTGCGCATCTGCGTCCTCACGCAGTACAAGTCGCACTCGCTGGACCGGCACATCACCACGACCTGGCGGATGTCCAGCCTGCTCGGCAACTACGTCACCCCGGTCCCGGCCCAGCAGCGGCTCGGTCCGCGCTGGTACCTGGGCAGCGCCGACGCCATCCTGCAGTCGCTGAACCTGATCCACGACGAACGCCCCGAGTACGTCGCCGTCTTCGGCGCCGACCACGTGTACCGCATGGACCCGCGCCAGATGCTGGCCCAGCACATCGACAGCGGCGCGGGCGTCACGGTGGCGGGCATCCGGGTGCCGCGCGCGGAGTCCTCGGCCTTCGGGGTGATCAGCGCCGGCCCGGACGGGCAGACCGTGCGGAGCTTCCTGGAGAAGCCGGCCGACCCGCCGGGCCTCGCGGACGACCCGGAGAGCGTGTTCGCCTCCATGGGCAACTACGTCTTCACCACCAAGGCGCTCATCGAGGCGCTCCAGCGGGACGCCGAGGACGAGCACTCCGTGCACGACATGGGCGGCTCGATCCTGCCCCAGCTCACCGAGCGGGGCGAGGCCCAGCTGTACGACTTCAGCGCCAACCACGTCCCCGGCGAGACCAGCCGCGACCGCGGCTACTGGCGGGACGTGGGCACCCTGGACGCGTACTACGACGCCCATATGGACCTGATCGCCGAGCGCCCCGCGTTCAACCTGTACAACCGCAGCTGGCCCATCTACACCCACTCGGGCCAGCTCTCCCCGGCCCGCTTCAACGCGGGCGGCATCGCCGGCGAGTCCATCATCAGCGCCGGCTGCCTCATCCGCGGGCAGGTCACCCGGTCGGTCCTGTCGCCGGGTGTGGTGGTCGACCCGGGGGCGGTCGTGCAGGGGTCGGTGCTGCACGACAACGTGCACATCGGGCGGGGCGCGGTGGTGCGCGGCGCCGTCCTCGACAAGAACGTCGACGTGCCGCCGGGCGCCACGATCGGCGTCAACCCCGACCGGGACGTGGAGCTCTACACGGTCTCCCCGGGCGGTGTGATCGCGCTCGGCAAGGGCCAGCGGGTGCCGTAGCGGCCGTCGGCGACGGCCGCTGCATGACGCCTCCCGGGTGACGCGCACAAGATGCCCGGTGCCGCTCCCTGTGGTGGGGTGACCTCACAGGCACCATGAGTCCGCTGCCTCCCCGCGAGGCGGGATGTAATCTGGTGTTAACTGTGCGTAGCCTGATCGTACTTGACTGTAATCGCCAGTGAGCGATTGACTGCTGATCCATCCTTCGCCGACGCGAGGCAAGCCATTGACTTCCGACCTGCTCGCACCTCTCGACCTTGCGTTCTGGAACATCGAGTCCGCCGAACACCCGATGCACCTGGGGGCGCTCGGCGTGTTCGCGGCGCACACACCGACCGCCGGCGCCCACGCGGCCGACCTGCTCGCCGCGCGGGCCGCGGCCGTGCCGGGGCTGCGCATGCGCATCCGCGACGCCTGGCGCCCACGCGGTCTGCTGCGGGCGCCGTTCTCCTTCGGCGGTGCCGCCCGCGAGCCCGCCCCCGACTTCGACCCGCTCGACCACGTCCGGCTGCACGCGCCGGCCGCCGACTTCCAGGCGGCGGCCGGACGGCTGATGGAGCGCCCCCTGGAGCGCGGCCGGCCCCCCTGGGAGGCGCATGTGCTGCCCGGCGAGGACGGAGTGTCGTTCGCCGTGCTGTTCAAGTTCCACCACGCCCTCGCCGACGGCCTGCGGGCCCTGACGCTCGCGGCGGCCGTCCTCGACCCGATGGACCTGCCCGTCCGCCGGCCCCGCCCCGAGGAGCCCGGGCGCGGCCGTCTGCCCGATGTGCGCGGGCTCCCCGACCTGGTGCGCGGCGCCGTGTCCGACGTGGGCCGGGCTCTGGACATCGGGGCCTCCGTCGCCGTGTCGACCCTGGCCACCCGCTCCACGGCCGCGCTCACGGCCGAGCCGAGCGGCACCCGCCGTACCGCCGGCGTCGTCGTCGACATCGACGACGTCCACCTCGTCCGCAAGGCCGTCGGCGGCACCGTCAACGACGTCCTGATCGCGGTCGTGGCCGGCGCGCTGCGCCGCTGGCTCGACGAGCGCGGCGACGGCAGCGAGGGCGTCGCGCCCCGCGCCCTGATCCCGGTCTCCCGGCGCCGCCCGCGCACCGCGCACCCCCAGGGCAACCGTCTCTCCGGCTATCTGATGCGGCTCCCGGTGGAGGACGCGGACCCGCTGCGCCGCCTCGCCGCGGTCCGTGCCGCCATGGACCGCAACAAGGACGCGGGCCCCTACCGGGGCGCCGGGGCCGTCGCCCTGCTCGCCGACCACGTGCCGGCGCTCGGGCACCGCTTCGCCGGACCGCTGGTCGCCCAGGCCGCCCGGCTCTGGTTCGACATCCTCGTCACCAGCGTGCCGCTGCCCGGGATCCCGCTGAAGCTCGGCGGCCACCCCGTGGCCGAGGTCTACCCCTTCGCCCCGCTGGCCCGCGGCCAGTCCCTGGCCGTCGCGATCTCGACGTACCGGGGCGGTGTGCACTTCGGCCTCGTCGCCGACGCGCAGGCCGTACCGGACCTCGACGTGCTCGCCCGGGCGATCTCCGAGGAGGTGGCCGGGCTGATCACCGCCTGTGATCCCTGACCCGCCGGCCCCCGGGCCCTTCCGCCGGATTTTGGAGGAGGGGCCCGGCGCTCCGTAGACTTCCGCGTTCGAAAGCGAGCGCGACCGGAGCGCCGCGGGTGATCAGGGAACGGCAGCGGCGATGACGGTGACAGACGACGGCTCGACGGCGACCAGGACCGAGGCCGGACAGGAGCCCGCCGACGGTGTCGTGTACGGCCCCGGTATCGACCCCGAGCGGCTGGCGGTCTGCCTCGCGGTGCTCGAGGAACTCGACGAGCTGGAGGTCGACCACCCCGACGCGATCGCCGTGCGCCGGGCCACCGCGGGTGTCTACCGCACCGTGAAGCAGCGCCGGCGCCAGGAGCGCCGGGCGGCGAAGACCGCGCACGACAAGGCGGTCACGGAGGCCACCGCGACCGGCTCCGCCCAGCGCATCGACGACGAGACCGAGGGCCTGCTGCCGTCCTCCCGTACCGAGGAGGGGCGGATCGCGGGGATACTCCAGCGCCCGCGCTCCTGCTACACCTGCAAGACCCGGTACGTCGAGGTCGACTACTTCTACCACCAGCTCTGCCAGGACTGCGCCCGGCTGAACCGGGACAAGCGCGACACGCGGGCCGACCTCACCGGCAAGCGCGCCCTGCTCACCGGCGGCCGCGCCAAGATCGGCATGTACATCGCCCTGCGGCTGCTGCGGGACGGCGCCCACACCACGATCACCACGCGCTTCCCGAAGGACGCCATCCGCCGGTTCAAGGCGATGGACGACTCGGGGGACTGGATCCACCGCCTGGAGGTCGTCGGCATCGACCTGCGCGACCCGGCGCAGGCCGTGGCCCTCGCCGAGCGGGTCGCCGAGGCGGGCCCGCTCGACATCCTCGTGAACAACGCGACGCAGACCGTGCGCCGGCTGCCCTCCGCCTACGCCGCGCTGGTCGAGGGCGAGAGCGCCCCGCTGCCCGCCGGTGAGCTGCCCGCCCACCAGGTGATCGGGGCCTTCGGCTCCGGCGCGGTCGACGGTCTCACCGCGCTGCCGGCGATCACCGGCGGCCTGGACGCCCAGAAGGTGGCCGACCTCGCCCTGGTCGCGGGCAACGCCAGCGTCGCCCGGCACCTGGACGGCACCGCCATCGACGCCGGCGGCCTGGTGCCCGACGTGGTGGAGTCCAACACCTGGGTGCAGACCATTGACCAGATCTCCCCGGTCGAGCTGCTGGAGACCCAGCTCTGCAACTACACCTCGCCCTTCATCCTGATCAGCGCCCTGCGGCCGAGCATGGCCGAGGCCGCGAAGAAGGCGGCGAGCGGACGGGCGTACGTGGTGAACGTCTCCGCGATGGAGGGTGTCTTCGGTCGCGGCTACAAGGGCGCCGGGCACCCCAACACCAACGCCGCCAAGGCCGCGATGAACATGGTGACCCGCACCAGCGCGCAGGAGATGTTCGAGACCGACGGCATCCTGATGACCTCCGTCGACACCGGCTGGATCACCGACGAGCGCCCGCACTACGACAAGCTCCGGCTCGCCGAGGCCGGCTTCCACGCCCCGCTCGACCTGGTCGACGGAGCGGCCCGGGTCTACGACCCGATCGTGCGCGGCGAGGCGGGCGAGGACCTGTACGGCGTCTTCCTGAAGGACTACGCGCCCGGCAAGTGGTGACGCCCGCACCGCCCCGAATCGCGGCGGTTCGGGGTGTGTTGGCCGGACCCGGCGGGGTGCTCCGCCGGTCCGGGGTGAGTTGGATCCCGGATCGGGGCCGTGCTGCGCCGGGCGAGTGATACGCAAAAGCCGTGTCCAGGGGAAGAACAGGCGATGTCGGGCGGGTGGTTACCGGTCGACTTCGGAGATTTACACGTTGTTTGCAGCCCCATCGAGCAGGCATGCGCTCATTTGGTTAATCTGGAGTGGACGGACAGCGTCAAGGGTCCCAACCCACACCCATGGTCCGTCCCGGGACAAGCCGGTGCACAACGGCCTGCTTGCACACCTGTCACTGACGCCACCGCGTCCGAATCGACGTTGAGCTGGACCCGAAGGGGTGTCAGGCACCGGACCGCAGATTGGCCGGCTCCGCCCCCCGAGGGTGATCCGACACAGAAGGAGTGCGCGGTGACACCTGAGAAGACGAACGCCGAACAACGCCCCAAGGAACGCACGGAGCGTGTGGGCCGCAGGCCGAAGGAGATCGGCAGCCTCGACGTGTGGGCCCGGTCCGCCCCCATCCGGCTGGCGGGCTACGAGGAGGACCTCGCCGAGCCCCACATCCTGCCCAGCGTCGACTGACGGGCGGATCCCACACATCGCCGACCGCATGGACGTGCCGGACACACGCCCATGCCGCCGGGAGAAGCCGCGGCCGGGAAACGGCCGCGGCTCCCGCTTTTCCCGCCCCGGATCGTCGCTGCCCGTCCGTGCCACCCACGTACTCTCGCCCTTGATCGCGCAATCATTTGCCTAAAGGCTTTAGGTGAATGCATACTCGGTCATGGCAAGCGGGAGGATGGTTGTGGCACGCGTAGGACTCACCCCGGACCGGCTGGTCCGCGCCGGCGCCGAGCTGGCCGACGAGATCGGCTTCGAGCAGGTCACCGCGTCGGAACTGGCGCGGCGCTTCGGCGTCAAGGTCGCGTCCCTGTACTCGCACGTGAGGAACACCCAGGACCTGCGGACGAGGATCGCCCTGTTCGCGCTGGAGGAGATGGCCGACCGGGCCGCCGACGCCGTCGCCGGGCGGGCCGGCAAGGACGCCCTGGTCGCCTTCGCCAACGTCTACCGCGACTACGAGCGCGAGCACCCCGGCCGGGCCGCCGCCGCGCGCACGCCGCTCGACCCCGAGACGGCCGCCGCCAGTGCCGGGCCGCGGCACGCGCAGATGACCCGGGCGATCCTGCGCGGCTACGACCTGGCCGAACCGGACGCCACCCACGCCGTCCGGCTGCTCGGAAGCGTCTTCCACGGGTACTCCAGCCTGGAGTCGGCGGGCGGCTTCCGGCACAGCGCGCCCGACTCCGAGGAGACCTGGAACCGGATCCTGGACGCCCTGGACTCCTTGCTGCGCAACTGGCCCACCGAGCCCACCTCCTGATCGACAGGCTGAGGACATGAACACCGAGCACGACTGGATCACCACGACGGTCACCGCGGACCTGCTGCGCGGCGCCCTCGACACCGAGCGGACCGAGCACGGGCTGCTGCCGCACCGGCTGCCCGCCCGGGCCCGTGCGCAGAACACCGACGGGCAGCTGGCCATGGCCGAGTCGCATCCGTCCGGCGTACGGCTCGCCTTCCGCACCCGGGCGACCAGAGTCGAGCTCGACGCCCTGCGCACCCGGCGCAGCTACGTCGGCGTGCCCGAGCGCCCCGACGGCGTGTACGACCTGCTCGTCGACGGGCACCTCGTGGCCCAGGGCAGCGTCGGCGGCGGCAACGTCGTGACCGTCGACATGGCGGCGGGCACCGACGAGCACCGCTCGGGACCGCCCGGCACCGTGCGCTTCGAAGGGCTGCCCGAAGGCGACAAGGACGTCGAGATCTGGCTGCCGCACAACGAGACGACCGAGCTGATCGCCCTGCGCACCGACGCGCCCGTCGAGCCCGCCCGTGATCCCGGCCGCAAGGTGTGGCTGCACCACGGCAGTTCCATCAGCCACGGCTCCGACGCCGCGAGCCCCACCGGCATCTGGCCCGCCGCCGCGGCCGCCCTCGGCGACGTGGAGCTGATCAATCTGGGTCTGGCCGGCAGCGCCCTGCTCGACCCGTTCACCGCCCGCGCCCTGCGCGACACCGCCGCCGACTTCATCAGCGTCAAGATCGGCATCAATCTGGTCAACCTGGACCTCATGCGGGTGCGTGCCTTCGGGCCCGCCGTCCACGGCTTCCTCGACACCGTCCGCGAAGGGCACCCCACCACACCGCTGCTGGTGGTCTCGCCCATCCTGTGCCCGATCCACGAGGACACCCCCGGGCCCTGCGCCCCGGACTTCACGGGTCTGCGCGAGGGCCGGCTGCGGTTCGCGGCGATGGGCGACCCGGCGGAGCGCGCGGCCGGCAAGCTGACACTGAACGTCATCCGCGACGAGCTGTCCCGGATCGTGCGGGAGCGGGCCGCCGACGACCCGCACCTGCACTACCTCGACGGCCGCGAGCTCTACGGCGAGGCCGACTTCGAGGAGCTCCCGCTCCCCGACGACCTGCACCCCGACGCGACGACCCACCGCCGTATGGGTGAGCGGTTCGCGAAGCTGGTCTTCGGCGTCGACGGGCCCTTCGCGCGGGAGGTGTGAGCCGGACGGGTCGGCCCGCTCAGTCCAGCGGCGCCGTCCTGCGCCACGGACGCAACTGCTCGACGCTCTCCGCGAGGGCCAGCAGCGCCGCCTCGGAGCCGGGGCGCCCCACGAGCTGCACGGCGGTGGGCGCTCCGGACGGCAGGGTCCCGAACGGCACCGCCATCGCCGGCCATCCGGTCAGGTTCCACGGCGGGGTCAGCGGCGAGTAGTTGGTGTTGGCCAGCACGTTGCGCAGCCAGCCCCGCTCGTGCCACGGCACGGAACGGGGCGAGCGGCGTGCGAGGGCCGGGGTGAGCAGCACGTCGTGCTCGGCGAAGAACGGCTCCAGCCGGGTGCGCAGCCGCTCCCGGTCCTCACCGGTCCGCGCCCGGCCGACGAACCGCCGGCCCACGGCCGCGTGCACCCGCGTCCGGCGGGTGAGGAGCGCGGTGTCCACGCCCCGGGCGTCCACCGACGTGCCCGCCGTCCAGTGCGTCAGCGAGGTGACGCCCAGCGACATCGGGTACGGCGGATCGGCCCTGCGCACCTGGTGACCGGCCTTCATCAGCAGCGCCGCCGCCTCCCGGGCTGCGCTCGCGTACGGCTTGCTGATGGTGACGCCGGCGATGGGGCTGCGCAGCGACACCGCGATCCGGTACGTCTCCGGCGTCGCCGGCGCCGCCACCTCGGTGCCGGCGAGGACCGACAGCATCAGCCGGGTGTCCTCGACGGTCGTGGCGAGGGGGCCGTTCTCCGACATCCCGAACCAGTCGCCGTCGCCGATGCCGGCCGGGACCACCCCGTTGCCGGGCTTGATCGTGACCAGGCCGCAGTTGGCCGCGGGGATGCGCAGGGACCCCATGCCGTCGTTGCCGAGGGCCAGCGGCACCAGGCCCGCGGCGACCGCGGCCGCGCTGCCGCCGGACGAACCGCCCGCCGTCCGTGAGGTGTCCCAGGGATTGCGGGCCGTGCCGTGGACGCCCTCGGTGGTGCCGAAGACGCACAGCTCCGGCACGTTCGTCAGGCCCACCACCACCGCTCCGGCGGCGCGCAGCCGGGCCACCGTGACGTGGTCCTCGGCGGCCGGGGCGTCCGGCGTCGCCGCCGAGCCGACCCGCATCGACTCGCCGCGCACCGCGAGGTTGTCCTTGACGGCCACCGGCACACCGGCCAGGGGCAGTTCGGCGAGATCGCCGCGCGAGGCCACCTCGTCGGCCTCGGCGAGCGCCGCCTCGGCACGGACCACCCGGAAGGCGCCCACGTGCCCGTCGAGCCGCTCGATCCTCGACAGGTGCTCGGCCACCACCTCCCGGGGCGTGGCCCGCTTCTCGCGTACGGCGGCGGCGATCTCGGCGGCGGTCCTGCCGACCCAGCTGGTCACGGGCGCTCCTTCTGCGTACTGACGGGTATGCAGGAGAACTCTGCCCCTCGCCGGGCCCCGAGTCGAGGGGGCGCCGGGCTCGGATGTCCGGGAGTGTCGGGTGGGACTTCTCCGGGCGGCGCCCGGTGCCGGCGGCCGGGTCACGCCCGGGTGCGGCCGCCGGCCGCGAAATCCGGTTGACCGGAGGGGTGCCGTGGGGGCTGGATGGGCACATGGCCGACATTCAAGGCTCGTACGACACCCTCTTCCTCGCCGTCCCGAACGCACTCGCCGGCATGCTGGACGCCGGTGACGCGGGAGGCTCCGCCGCCGTCTTCGTGGACGGCGAGCCGGTGGTGGACGTCTGGGGAGGGTACGCGAACGCGGAACGGACCGCCCCCTGGGAGCGGGACACCCTCGTCAACGTCTGGTCCGTGACCAAGACGATGACGGCCCTGTGCGCCCTCGTCCTGATCGACCGGGGCGAACTCGACCCGGACGCACCCGTGGCCAGGTACTGGCCGGAGTTCGCGGCGGCGGGCAAGGACAAGGTGCTCGTACGGCATCTCCTGGCGCACACCGCGGGACTGCCCGACTGGGACGGGTCGGTCGAGGACCTCTACGACTGGCCCGCCGTCACCGCCCGGCTGGCGGCGCGGGCGCCCCGGTGGGAGCCGGGCACCGCCGCCGGATACCACTCCCTCACCCAGGGCTTCCTCGTCGGCGAGGTGGTGCGCCGGATCACCGGCCGCGATGTGGGGGAGTTCCTCGCCGAAGAGGTGACCGGGCCGCTGGGCGCCGACTTCCACATCGGGCTGCCGGCCGAGCACGACCACCGGGTCGCCCCGGCGATCCCTCCGGCGGGCCGGGACGAGGACTACGCGTCGAGCGCGCCCGGCGATCCGGCGGGCTCCGAGGCGGGGAACGGGATGCGCGTCCGGGACGGCAACAGCCTGGCCTGGCGCCGCGCGCAGATCCCCGCCGCGAGCGGCTACGGCAACGCCCGCTCGGTCGCGCTGACGCAGTCGGTCCTGGCCTGCGGGGGAGAGGTGAACGGCGTACGCCTGCTGTCACCGGCCGGCTGCGACCGCGCCCGTGAGGTGCAGTTCGACGGTGACGACCGGGTGCTGGGGATGCCGACGCGGTGGGGTCTCGGCTACGGCCTGTTCGGCGGCGCGTGCGGCTGGGGCGGCTGGGGCGGGTCGCTGGTGGTGATCGATCCCGACAGCCGGCTGGTGGTGGCCTACGTGACCCACCAGATGCGTGAGCCCGCCGAGGACACCCGGGGGATGGAGATCGTGACGGCGGCGTACGAAGGGCTTCAGGGACTGGGCCGCTGAGCGGTGCGACGGGGGCTGTGCGGCCGGCCCGTCACGCGCTCCGCGCCAACCCCGTGCTCCCGCGCTCGATCAGCCGCGGCACCGGCACCCCCACCGCCCGCGCCGACCCCCCGTCCAGCAGGGCGATCAGTTCGCGGGCCGCCGTACGGCCGAACTCCCCGCTGTCCCTGGACAGGGCCGACAGCCAGGGCTTGACCATGCGGCACAGGGCCGAGTCCTCCCAGGAGACCACCGAGACGTCCGCCGGCACCGAGAAACCGAGTTCGGTCGCCGCGGCGGCGCCCGCCACCGCCATCACGTCGTTGTCGTAGATGAGCGCGGTCGGGGGAGCGGTGCCCTCCAGCACCCGGCGGGTGACGGCCGCGCCCTCGGCGTCGGAGTAGTCCGTCGTCACCGACCGCACCTCGGACAGGCCCCGCCGCCCCGCCTCGGCCCGCAGCGTGCGGATCCGGCGCTCGGTGTGGGCCAGCCCGGGCAGCCCGGCGATGTGCGCGATCCGCCGGTGGCCGAGGGCGTACAGCCCTTCCACCACGGACGCCATCGCGCCCGCGTCGTCCGCCCACACCGTCGACAGACCGGGGTGCCGGTCGTCCGGGGCGCCGCCGATCACGACCGCGGGCAGGCCGAGTTCGTCCAGGAGGTCCGGACGGGGGTCGTCGGTGCGCGGGTCGACCACCAGGACACCGTCGACCCGGTGCTCGGCCCACCAGCGCCGGTACACCGCGCACTCGTCGGCGACGTCCTCCACGACCTGGAACAGCAGCCCCAGATGCCGCTCCGCCAGCACCTCCTGGATGCCGGAGACCAGTTGGAGGAAGAACGAGTCGACCCCCAGCGTGTCGGCGGGGCGCGCCAGGACGAAGCCGACCGTCGCAGCGCCCTCCCCGGACAGGGCCCGCGCCGCCGTGCTGGGCCGCCAGCCCAGGTCCTCGGCGACCCGCCGCACCCGCTCACGGGTGTCCTCGGACACCCCGGGCCGGCCGTTCAGCGCGAAGGAGACGGCGCTCTGCGAGACACCGGAGTGCCGCGCGATGTCCTTCATCGTCGGCCGCCGGGCCGGTGACCGTCTGCCCGGAGTCGCCGTCATCGAGATCCCCCCATCCAGGACGCATTTGTGCGGCGGGCGCACTAATGCGGTTCAGTGGCGTGATCCTAATGCGCTTCAGCTCCGATCGTCTAATGCGCATTAGTCACTAATGCAATTAGCTGTGCGAGAGTCATTGACGCTCCCGCGCGACGGCGTGCAGGGTCTGCCCCGTCCCACCAACCCGCCCATCAAGGAGGCCGGTTCACGGTGCCCCTCTCCCATAGAGCCCTCGCTGCCGCATTCGCCGTCTGTGTCGCGCTCCCCCTCAGCGCCTGCGGTTCGTCAGGGGGCGACAGCGCCGGCGCCGACGCCTCCGGCAAGGTCGAAGGGGACATCACCTTCCAGACCTGGAACCTGCGCGCCAACTTCAAGGACTACTTCGAAGGCGTGATCGCCGGCTTCGAGAAGGAGTACCCCGGCACCGAGGTCAAGTGGATCGACCAGCCCGCCGAGGGCTATGCGGACAAGATCAGCGCCGACGCGGCGGGCGGCACGCTCCCCGACGTCGTGAACGTCTCGCCCGACCTCGTCGCCCCGCTCGCCAAGGCGGGCCTCGCCCTCGACCTGGACAAGGCGGCCGGAAAGTACAAGAAGGAGTACCTGGACGGCGCCTGGGCCAGCCACCAGGTGCCGGGCACGCAGGGCACGTACGCCTTCCCCTGGTACCTCAACACCGGCCCGCTCTTCTACAACAAGACGCTCTTCGAAAAGGCCGGCCTCGACCCCGAGCAGCCGCCGAAGACGTACGACGAGGTCTTCGACGCCGCCCTCACCATGGCGGAGAAGACGGACGGCAAGGTCGCCACCCTCGCCAACGTCCCCACCATCGAGGACTTCGGCCGCTACGGCGTCCCGCTGATGAACAAGGAGGGCACCGCCTTCGCATTCAACAGCGCCAAGGGCATCGAACTCCTCACCAAATACAAGGAGTTGTACGACGCCAAGGCGCTCGACCCGCAGGCGCTCACCGCCACCCCCGAGTCCTCCGGCAAGAAGTTCCTCACCGGTGCCGTCGCCATGAACCCCGGCAGCGCGCTCGACCTCGGCACCTTCAAGAAGCAGGCGCCCCACCTGTACAAGAACATCGGGATCACCGACCAGATCACCAGCACCGGGCACGTCAACATGTACGTGATGGGCGTGATGGTCAACGCGCAGACCAAGCGCACCCCCGCCGCCGTCGCCTTCGCGCACTACGTCACCGACGCCGAGCACCAGATGTCCTTCGCCAAGAAGGTCGCCATCTTCCCCAGCACCGCCGGCTCCCTCGACGACCCGTACTTCACCGAGGAGGACGGCACCGACGAGACCCGTGTGCGGGTCGCCGCCGCCAAGTCGCTGAAGAACGCGGTGAACTACACGCCCGTGCTGTTCAGCGAGCAGATGAAGACGGCGCTGCGCAACGAGGTCGCCAAGGCGCTGCAGGGCAAGGAGAGCCCGAAGGAAGCGCTCGACAACGCTGTCGCGGCCTGCGACCGGCTCCTCCAGCAGCAGGGCTAGCCGACCATGGCCAGCCCGACCGTGTCCCGGGTGCGGCGGCAACTGCCGTCCAGCCCCTGGCTGTTCGCCGCCCCGGGCCTGCTGATCACCGGCGCGTTCATCCTCTACCCGTTCGTCTCCACCCTGGTCAACGCCTTCACCGACCGCCGCACCCTGATCCCGGGCCGCTTCGTGGGCCTCGCGAACTTCCGGGAACTGCTCCACGACGACATGTTCTGGATCGGGTTGCGCAACAGCACGCTGTACGTCCTCGTCGTGGTCCCCGCCCTCGTCGTCCTGCCCCTGCTGCTCGCGCTGCTCGTGCAGAAGAACATCCCCGGCATCACCTTCTTCCGGTCCGCCTTCTACACCCCGGTCGTCGCCTCGATCGTCGTCGTGGGACTGATCTGGGTGTGGCTGCTCGACGAACGCGGCCTGGTGAACTCCCTGCTGGAGGCCGTCGGTGTGGGCAGGGTCGGCTTCCTCAGCGACCAGTGGCTGCTCCTGCTGAGCGCCATGGCCGTGACGGTGTGGAAGGGCCTCGGCTACTACATGATCATCTACCTGGCCGCGCTCGCCGACGTGCCCCGCGAACTGCACGAGGCCGCCGCCGTCGACGGGGCGGGCGCCGTCCGGCGCTTCCTCACCGTCACCGTGCCCGCCGTGCGCTCCACCATGGTCCTGGTCGGCGCGCTGTCCTCGGTCGCCGCCTTCAAGGTGTTCTCCGAGGTGTACCTGATGGCCGGCCCGAGCGGCGGCCCGGCCGGCGAGGACACCACCCTCGTCATGCTCGTCCAGCGCACCGGCACCGGACTGACCGGCCGGGTCGGCTACGCCTCCGCGATCTCGGTCGTCGTCTTCGCCGTCACCGTCGCCCTGATGCTGCTCGTGCTGCGGGCCGACCGGAAGGACGCGTCATGAGCGTCATCGACAAGGCGCCCCCCGCCCCCGCGCGGCCGGCCGCCCCGCGCGGACCCCGGATCACCGACGAACACGGCCGCCGCGTGCGCGTCTGGGAACTCGCCCTGCGCTACCTGCTGCTGCTCGGGGTGCTCGCCCTCACCGTCGGCCCGTTCCTGTGGCAGCTCTCGACGTCCCTCAAGGGGCCCACCGAGGACATCTTCAGCTCCCCGCCCCGCTTCCTGCCCGCCGACCCCACCCCGCACAACTACGAACGGGTCGCCGACACCATCCCGGTCTGGGACTACGCCCTCAACTCGCTCAAGGTCGCCGCCGCCAACGTCGTCACCAACTGCGTCGGCGCGGCCCTCTCGGGCTACGCGCTCGCCCGGCTGCGCTACCGGGGCCGCACGGCCGCCACGCTCGTCTTCATCCTCGCGATGCTCGTCCCGGTGGAGGGCATCATCATCGCCCAGTTCACCACCATGCGGGAGCTCGGCCTGAACAACACCCTGATCGGGGTCGTCCTGCCCGGCTGCGTCAGCGCCCTCAACGTGCTGCTGATGCGCAACGCCTTCCTCAATCTGCCGTACGAGATCGAGGAGGCGGCCTTCGTCGACGGCGCGAACGTCTGGCAGCGCTTCCTGCGCGTCGCCGTGCCGTCCGTGAAGGGCACCCTCGCGGTCGTCGCGATCTTCGCCTTCATGGGCGCCTGGGACGACTTCCTGTGGCCGCTCATCGTCCTCAGCGACCCGTCCAAGTTCACCCTGACCATCGGCCTCAACTATCTGCACGGCACCTTCGCCAACGACGAACGCCTCGTCGCCGCCGGCACGATCATCGCCGTCGCCCCGCTGATCGCCCTGTTCGCCTGCCTCCAGCGGTACTTCTTCCGCGGGGTCGGCGAGGGCGCCGTCAAGGGCTGAACACGACCTTCCCCGCATCTCCGTCACAAGGACACGCATGCCTCCTGCCGTGCGCTTCGGCGTCAACTACACCCCGAGTGAAGGGTGGTTCCACCACTGGCTGGACTTCGACCTGGACTCCGTGCGCGCCGACCTCGACTCCATCGCCGCGCTGGGCCTGGACCACATCCGGGTCTTCCCGCTGTGGCCCTACTTCCAGCCCAACCGCACCCTGATCCGGGGACGGGCCGTCGAGCATCTGCTCCAGCTCGTCGACGCCGCCGCCGAACGCGGCCTCGACGTCAACGTGGACGGTCTGCAGGGCCACTTGAGCAGCTTCGACTTCCTGCCGGCCTGGACCCGCACCTGGCACCGCCGCAACCTCTTCACCGACCCGGACGTCCTCGACGGCCAGGCCGCCTACCTCCGCACCCTCGCCGCCGCCCTCGCCGGCCGGCCGAACTTCCTCGGCATGACGCTCGGCAACGAGGTCAACCAGTTCTCCGCCGGCCCCCACCCCGATCCCGACCGGGCCACCGAGGACGACATCGACCGCTGGCTCACCCGCATGCTCGCCGCCTGCGAGGAGGGCGCCCCGGGCCGGCTGCACCTGCACGCCGAGTACGACGCCACCTGGTACCAGGACGACCAGCCGTTCACCCCCGCCCAGGCCGCCCGGCACGGCGCCGTCACCGCCGTCCACTCCTGGGTGTTCAACGGCACCGCCCAGCGCCACGGCCGCTCCTCCGTCCCCTCCGAGCACCACGCCGCCTACCTGATCGAGCTCAGCAAGGCGTGGGCCGACGACCCGCACCGCCCGGTGTGGCTCCAGGAGGTCGGCGCGCCCGCGCCCCTCGTACCGCCCGAGCACGCCGCCGCGTTCACCGAGGCGACCGTCGCGAACGCCCTGGACTGCCCCGGCCTGTGGGGCGTCACCTGGTGGTGCTCCCACGACGTGTCCCGCGACCTCGCCGACTTCCCCGAACTCGAGTACGGGCTCGGCCTGCTGGCCAACGACCGCACCCCGAAGGACACCGCCCGGGTGCTGGAGCGGGCGGCCCGCGCGGCACCCCGCACGCCCGCGCCCCGCACGACGGCCCTGATCGTCCCCGCCGATCCGGCCCGCCGCTCGCTCTGCGCCCCGGGCGGCCCCGTCTTCGACGCCTTCTTCCGGCTCACCGCCGACGGCGTCCGCCCCACCACCGTCCTCGACACCCGCGCGGACGACCGCGCCCACCTCCGCGCACGCGGCATCACCGAAGCCGTCGCTCCCGATCAGGTACTCCCCACCCCCCATGGAGGCACCCGCTCGTGAACCCCACCAGACGCACCGTCCTCATCGCCGGCGCCACGGCCGCGCTTCTGCCGTCCCTCCCCGCGCACGCCGCTGCCAAGGCCCCGGCGGGCCCGCCGTACGCGTCCTACTGGTACCCGGACTCCCTGCCCGCCGGGACGCCGGGCCCCGGCATCACCTGGCGCAGCCTGAAGGCCTGGCACCCGGCCGACGACACCGACCTCGCCTTCAACGCGTCCACCGTCCCGCTCGCCCCCCGCTTCACCCCGGCCCCGGCCAACCCGACCGCGCGCGCGGGCCAGGCCCGCATCCAGTCCCTGGTGTCCTTCGGGCCCACCGCGGGCAACCCCTCGCAGGGGTCGGCCACCGCCGACCATTACGCCCTCACCCACTGGGCGTACATCGACGAGCTGGTGTTCTGGGGCGGTTCCTCCGGCGAGGGACTGATCCTCGCGCCCAACGCGCCGATCGTGGACGCGGCCCACCGGCACGGCGTGCCCGTCCTCGGCAATGTCTTCCTGCCGCCCGTCGCCTACGGCGGGCAGCTGCGGTGGACCCGGGACCTGGTGCGGCGGGACGCGGCGGGGCGGTATCCGCTGGCCGCGAAGCTGGTCGAGGTGGCGAAGGCGTACGGCTTCGACGGCTGGTTCGTGAACGCCGAGACCGGGGGCGGCGACGCCGCGCTCGGCGCGGACATGCTCGGCTTCCTGAGGGAGCTGAGGACCCGCGCCCGCGCCGAGGGGCAGCGGGTCACCTGGTACGACGCGATGACCGTGAACGGCTCCGTGAGCTGGCAGGGTGCACTGAACGCACAGAACGAACCCTTCTTCCAGGCCGCCGACGACCTGTTCGTCGACTTCCGCTGGACCGCGGCGAAGCTGGCCACCTCCGGGCAGCGGGCGGAGCAACTGGGCTGCGACCGGTACGCGTTGTGGGCGGGCGTCGACGTCGAGTCCAACGGCTGGAACACGTCCGTCGACTGGGACGCCGTCGTGCCCCGCGACCGCTCCCACGTGGTGTCGCTCGGCTTCTACCGGCCCGAGTGGACCCGCAACCAGCTGCCCGCCGACCGCAGGACGCCCGGCGACTTCCACCGGGCCGACGACCTCTTCTGGACCGGGCGGTCCCTCGACCCGTCACGCCCGGACGCCACCGACGGCTGGCGGGCCCCGGCCGTCTCCGTCGCCGACCGGTCCACGGTGACCGCGCTGCCGTTCGCCAGCGTCTTCAACACCGGGCACGGGCTGCGCTGGTACGAGAAGGGGGTGGTGACCTCGGACACGCCCTGGAACCATCTGGGACTCCAGGACCGGCTGCCCTCCCGCCGCTGGGTCGTCCGCACCGACGGGCGACGGCCCACGGTGGCCTTCGACTTCGAGGACGCCTGGCACGGCGGGTCCAGTGTGCTCGCCGCCGGGGAACTCGACCGGCCCGCCGTCCTGGACCTGTACGCGACCCGGCTGCCGCTCACCCGGGACACGGTCGTGGAGCTGACCCACCGCACCGACGCCGGACGCGTCGACGTGGAGCTCGCCGTCGCCACCGCCGACCCGGGCGGACCGGGGGAGGCCCCGCCGTACACCTACCACCCCGTGACCACGGGCGACGGCTGGACGACCACGACCGTACGGCTCACCGGCCTCACCGGCACCGTGCACGCCCTCGGGGTGCGGCTCACCCCGGCCGGCGGCGGTCCCGTGCGCTGGCGGCTCGGCGGCATCGCCGTGCACGACGCGGCCCCCACGCCCGCCGCCCCCTCGGGTTTCCGCGTCACCGGCGCGTCCGGCGGCGACCTGCGCTTCGCCTGGAACCCCGCGCCCGGCGCGACCCGCCACCACACCCTGCACCGCGTGCTGCCCGACGGCACCCGGCGCTTCCTCGGCGGCACCTGCCAGCACGCCTTCTTCACCGGAGGGCTGCGGCCCGAACCGGGTGAGCCGGCGGCACGGTTCGAACTGCGCGCCGTAGGGGAGCTGTACACCACGTCGGCCCCCGTGACCGTGACCCACCGCTGGTGACCACCGCCCGGACGACCTACCGATGGAGCATCCCGCATGCATGACGACCGCGCCCTGGTCGAAGCCCGCCTGAAGCGCGTCCTCGACGAACGCATCCGCCCCGCCGTGTACCCGGAGTCCGTGCCGCTGGACGTGGCCGTGTGGCACGCGCCGGGCGAGCCGGTGCCGGTCGCCGAGGGGCTCGCCGCCACGCCCGAGCCGATCGGGGTCGGAGCCCGCTGGGGCGCTCCCTGGGGCACCAGCTGGTTCCGGGTCACCGGGACCGTCCCCGAGGCGTGGGCCGGGCGGACCGTCGAGGCGCTGCTCGACCTCGGCTTCGACGAGAACATGCCCGGCTTCCAGTGCGAGGGCCTCGTGTACCGGCCCGACGGCACCCCGGTGAAGGGGCTCAACCCCCGCAACCAGTGGGTGCGCGTGGCCGCGCCCGCCGAGGGCGGCGAGGAGGTGTGGCTGCACATCGAGGCGGCCTCCAACCCCGTCATCCTCGACTACCACCCCTTCCTTCCCACCCGGCTGGGCGACAAGGAGACCGCGGGCGGCGCACCGCAGTACACCCTGACCCGGATGGACCTCGCCGTCCTCGACGAGGAGGTCTGGCACCTGGTCATCGACTTGGAGGTGCTCGGCGAGCTGATGGCCGAACTGCCGGTCGACTCGGCCCGGCGCTGGGACCTCCTGCGGGCGGTGGAACGGGCCCTGGACGCCGTGGACCTCCAGGACGTCAACGGCACCGCGGCCGCGGCCCGCGCCCGCCTCACCGACGTCCTCGCGGCGCCCGCCGTACCGTCCGCCCACCGCGTCAGCGCCGTCGGGCACGCGCACATCGACTCGGCGTGGCTGTGGCCGCTGCGCGAGACCGTGCGCAAGGTGGCCCGCACCACCTCCAACATGACCGCCCTCATCGAGGACGAACCCGACTTCGTCTTCGCCATGTCCCAGGCGCAGCAGTGGGCGTGGGTGAAGGAGCACCGGCCCGAGGTGTGGGCACGGGTGAAGAAGGCCGTCGCCGACGGGCGGTTCGTCCCGGCGGGCGGCATGTGGGTGGAGTCCGACACCAACATGCCCGGCTCCGAGGCGATGGCCCGGCAGTTCGTGCACGGCAAGCGGTTCTTCCTCGACGAGTTCGGCATCGAGAACGACGAGGCGTGGCTGCCCGACACCTTCGGCTTCGCCGCCGGACTGCCCCAGATCATCAAGGCCGCCGGCTCCAAGTGGCTGCTGACGCAGAAGATCTCCTGGAGCCGGACCAACAAGTTCCCCCACCACACCTTCCGGTGGGAGGGCATCGACGGCACCCGGATCTTCACCCACTTCCCGCCCGTCGACACCTACAACTGCTCGATGAAGGGCAGCGAGATCGCGCACGCGGCCCGCAACTTCAAGGACAAGGGCCGCGCCCGGCACTCGCTGGCCCCGACCGGCTGGGGCGACGGAGGCGGCGGCACGACCCGCGAGATGATCGCCAAGGCGGCCCGGCTGCGCGACCTGGAGGGCTCGGCGACCGTGGTCTGGGAGACCCCGGACGCCTTCTTCCGCAAGGCCGAGGCCGAGTACCCGGACGCCCCGGTCTGGGTCGGCGAGCTGTACCTGGAGCTGCACCGGGCCACCCTCACCAGCCAGGCGCAGACCAAGCAGGGCAACCGGCGCAGCGAGCACCTGCTGCGCGAGGCGGAGCTGTGGGCGGCGACGGCCGCGGTGCGCACCGGTTTCCCCTACCCCCACGAGGAGCTGGACCGGATCTGGAAGACGGTGCTGCTGCACCAGTTCCACGACATCCTGCCCGGCTCCTCCATCGCCTGGGTGCACCGCGAGGCCCGCGCCACGTACGCCCGGCTGGCCGGTGAGCTGGAGGCGATCATCGACGCGGCCCAGCGCGCCCTGGCGGGGGAGGGGACGACCGAGCTCGTCTTCAACGCCGCGCCGCACGCCCGCGCGGGGGTGCCGGCGGGCGGCGCGCGCCCACCGGTGACCGACGGCCGCACCTCTCTCGCTCCGCGCCCGGACGGCGGCTTCGTCCTCGACAACGGCCTGCTGCGCGTGGAGATCGACGCGCGCGGACTCGTCGTGTCCGCGTACGACGTCGAGGCAGAGCGCGAGACGGTCGCGCCGGGCGGGGCCGCCGGCCTCCTCCAGCTGCACCCGGACTTCCCGAACATGTGGGACGCCTGGGACGTCGACGCCTTCTACCGGCACACCGTCACCGACCTCACCGACGCGGACGAGATCGCGCCCGGCACCGACGGAACCTCGGTGCGCGTCGTGCGGTCCTTCGGGGAGTCCCGGGTCGTCCAAGTGCTGTCGCTGGCCCCGGGGGAGCGGCGGGTGCTGTTCGACACCGAGGTCGACTGGCACGAGACGGAGAAGTTCCTGAAGCTGGCGTTCCCGCTCGACGTGCACGCCGAACGCTACGCGTCCGAGACGCAGTTCGGGCACTTCCACCGGCCCACCCACACCAACACGAGCTGGGAGGCGGCCAAGTTCGAGGCGTGCAACCACCGGTTCGTGCACGTGGAGGAGCCCGGCTGGGGCGTCGCCGTCGTCAACGACTCGACGTACGGCCACGACGTGACCCGGACCGTCCGCACCGACGGGGACCGGGGCACGAGCACCACGGTCCGCGTCTCGCTGCTGCGCGCCCCGCGCTTCCCGGACCCGGAGACCGACCAGGGCGTGCACCGCTTCCGGCACGCCCTGGTGCCGGGCGCGGGGATCGGGGACGCGGTGCGGGAGGGCTGGCGGATCAACCTGCCCGAGCGGCGGCTGGCCGGCGGCCGCGAGGTGGCCCCGCTGGTGACCGTCGACCGGGACGCCGTGGTCGTCACCGCCGTGAAGCTGGCGGACGACGGCAGCGGGGACGTGGTGGTCCGTCTGCACGAGGCGCACGGCGGCCGGGTGCGGGCCACGCTGCGGGCCGGCTTCGAGGTGGCGGACGTGACGGCGACCGACCTGCTGGAACGCCCCCTGCCGGAGACGCCGGAGCACACCGGCCGGGACGTCGCGCTGCGGCTGCGGCCGTTCGAACTGGTGACGCTGCGGCTGCGGCGGACGTGAGGCGGCGGCGGGGCGGGCGCCGTCCGGCCCCGCCCCCTGCCGTCAGAGGGCGTCTGGCTGGGGCGCAGCCATTCCTCCACCTCGCCCACGTGCGCCGCGGGCCGCCTCCGGGGCGTGGGCGGCCACGGCGCGGTGGATCGCGGCGTCCTCGCGGCGGGTGCGCTCGAAGGGCACCCTCCTGGTAGCCGCGGGCCACACCCGGATGCGAAGGTGCGCGACGACAGGTCCTCCAGCATCGCGGCCATAGACCCGGCCGGCGCCTTCCGGGCCGCCGACCTCCGGACCCGACGGAAGGGGCACACGGCATGACCGACTTCGACGGACTCACGGCGCTGGTGACGGGAGGCGCCTGCGGCCTCCTCGCCGGACGCGGCACCCGCGTCGGCGTCCTCGACCTCGACCCGTCCGACCGGGACAGACCGCTGCTCGCGGACCACGCCGCCGTCGAGCACGACGACGACACCGAGCGGCACCGGGCCCTGGACGTCGACGGCGTCGGCATGGTCCGCGGGGCCCGCGGCGCGCTCCCGCATCCGCGGTGCCCACGGCCCGGCGCCACCACCGGAACCGCCCTCGCCGTCGACGGCGGCACGCGGGGACCGCTCCACAGGCCGGTCGCCCGGTGAACCGGCTCGGCCGCACCGGCGTCCAGGTCAGCCCCCTCGGCTTCGGCGGGGCCGCCATCGGCAACCTCTACCGCGAGGTCGGCGAGGAGCAGGCGCACCAGGCGGTGGCCGCCGCCTGGCAGGCGGGCGTCCGCTACTTCGACACCGCCCCCCACTACGGACTCGGCCTGTCCGAACGCCGCCTCGGCGCCGCCCTGCGGCAGTACCCGCGCGACACGTACACGATCTCCACCAAGGTCGGCCGCCGGCTGGAGCCGGTGCCCGGTCCCACGGGCGACGACCTGGCCGACGGGTTCGCCGTCCCCGCCGACCGGCGCCGCGTGTGGGACTTCAGCGCGGACGGCGTACGCCGCACCCTGGAGGCCGGCCTGGAGCGGCTCGGTCTCGACCGGGTCGACGTCGTCTACCTCCACGACCCCGACGACCACGGTGAACAGGCCTTCCGCGAGGGCTATCCCGCCCTGGAGAAGCTGCGCTCCGAGGGCGTCGTGGGCGCCATCGGGGCCGGGATGAACCAGACCGCCATGCTGACCCGCTTCGTCACGGACACCGACGTCGACGTGGTGCTGTGCGCGGGCCGCTACACGCTGCTGGACCAGAGCGCCCTGGACGACCTGCTGCCCCTGGCCGTCGAATGCCGCACGTCCGTCGTCGTCGGCGGCGCCTTCAACTCCGGCCTGCTGGCCGACCCGCGGCCCGGCGCGACCTACGACTACGCCCAGGCGCCGACGCACCTGGTGGAGCGGGCACTGCGCGTCAAGGCACTCGCCGAACGCCACGGCATCACCGTGCGGGCCGCCGCCCTCGCGTTCTGCGCCGCCCACCCGGCCGTCGCCAGCGTCCTCGTGGGCGCCCGGTCCGCCGCCGAAGTCACGGACTGCGTCGAGCAGTTCGCGACGCCCGTGCCGACGGGGTTCTGGCAGGACCTGCTCGAGTCCGGTCTGCTGTCCGAGGAGGCGTCGCCATGAGAGTCGCCCTGCGCACCGAAGTCCGCACCGACCGTGTCGACGCGTACGAAGCCGCCCACCGGGACGTCCCGGAGGAGCTCACCGACGCCACCCGCGCGGCCGGGGCGACCTCCTGGACGATCTGGCGCGGCGGCCTCGACCTCTTCCACGTCCTGGAGTGCGAGGACTACGGCCGTCTCCTCGCCGAGCTGGAGGAACTGCCCGTCGACGTGGCCCGGCAGGCCCGCACGGCCCGGCTCCTCGACGTGGCGCACGACCACTCCCGCGCCGGCGCCGGCCTCCCGGTGGTGCGGGAGCCGCCGTGACGGTCGTCGACGCCCACCACCACATCGGGACCGGCCGGTGCGCACGCCGGCGGCCTCGTACGGGCAGGTGCGCGACGCGGCACGTGGACTCACCGGCCCCGTAGGCCACCGGCAGGTCTACGAGCGCACGGCCGTCCGCGTCTACGGCCTCCGGGGGTCGCCCGCGAGCCGGGTCGGCGGCAGGTACTCGCGCACATACGTCCGCTCCCAGCACGCGCCCGTCTCCCGCAGCTCGCGCCACGTCGTGTACCGGTAGCGGAAGAGCCGGGCCCGTACGAAGCGCGGCGGCTCGTGTGCCGGGAACGGCGAGCGGCGCAGCAGTCTCAGCGTGGCGCGGTCGTTCTCCAGGAGCCGCTCCACCAGCGTCCCGAACCACGACCCGGCGTACGAGGGCGACAGCGCGGCGAACCACATCAGCCAGTCCAGCCGCAGATGGTAGGGGGCGAACTGGCGGGGCCAGCGCCGGGGATCACCGGGCTTGCCCTTGAACTCGTACTCCCGCCAGTCCGAGTCCTCGCGCGGCGTCCCGTCCGCGGTGCCCTCGATCACCACCTCGTAGCGGACCCGGCTGACACTGCCGAAGGCGCCGTAGGTGTTGACCAGGTGCAGCGGGTCGAAGGACCGGTTCATGACCTGGCGGCGGGAGATCATGTTGGCGACCGGCCGGTAGCTGAGGCCGACCAGGACGGCGGCGACCGCGAGCACCGTGACCTCGTACCACAGCGGTGCGTCCGGCCGGTCCGGCGGATCGGCCGGGAACGCGACCGCCGACAGGGCCAGCACGATGGTGATCCAGTTCAGCCAGGCGAAGTTGCCGGACAGCACCAGCCACAGCTGGGTGGCGATCATCAGGGCCGCCGCGGCCGTCGCGACCGGCTGGGGGGCGAAGAGGAGGAACGGCACCACCAGCTGGGTGACGTGGTTGGCGGCCACCTCGACCCGGTGCAGCGGCTTCGGCAGATGGTGGAAGAACCAGCTCAGCGGCCCCGGCATCGGCTGCGTCTCGTGATGGTGGTCCAGGCAGGTCAGCTTCCGCCAGCAGGCGTCGCCGCGCATCTTGATCAGCCCGGCGCCGAACTCCACGCGGAACAGGATCCAGCGCAGCAGGAACAGCACCACGACCGGCGGGGCCACCTCGTCGTTGCCCAGCCAGACCGCCGCGAAGCCGACCTCCAGGAGCAGCGACTCCCAGCCGAAGGAGTACCAGGTCTGGCCGACGTTCACGATCGACAGGTACAGCGCCCACGGCACCAGCCACAGCAGCAGGGCCGCCCACAGCGGCACCAGGGAGTCCGCACCGGCCAGCAGCGCGGCCGACACCGCGCAGCCCGACCAGGCGCAGACGGCGAAGAACCGGTCCGAGTAGTGCAGTTGGAACACGCTCGGCGCGGCTCTGAACGGCACCCGCGCCACGAAACGCGGCACGGGCAGCAGGCCCCGCGACCCCATCAGCGCCCGGAACTGCAGGGCCGCCGTCAGGAACGCGACCAGGTAGACAGCCGCCAGGGCCCGCTGGAACACCAGCCGGCTCGTCTCGTACGCCGGTGCGACGAACCAGTCCACGGCCGCGCCCTCCTCTCCCGGTGCCGACGCTCCGCCATGCTCTCGCCCTGCCATGGTCGCGCCCCGGGCACACCTGCCGCCCCGCCTGTCACTCCTTCGCGCGTCGCGCGTGCTCCCTCCCGCCGCCCCAGTCGAAGAATCGGGTAAATGCTGGCAAGGTGGCCCCATGGTTGATCGGGGAGCGAGCGCCCTGTCACTCCCGGACGACTGGCCCACCCACCCGGAACCGATCCTGGCGCTCAACCGCATGGGCAGCTTCGACTGGGACCTGGACAGCGGGCTGTTCCACATGGACGCCCAGGCCCACGAGGTCTTCGACCTGCGCCCCGACGAGTACGACGGCCGCCCCGAGAGCCTGTCCGCGCGGGTCCCGCGGGCCGAGGCCTTCCGCCTCGACGGACTGGTCTCCCAGGCCCTGAAGGACGGCAGCGAGAACTACGGCGCCTACTTCCGCATCCGCACCCGTGCCGGCACGCTGCGCTGGACGCACACCCAGGGCTACATCCGGCGGGACGAGACCGGCCGGCCGCGCCGCATCATCGGCATCGTCCGCGACGCCACCGACGAACTCGCCGAGAGCGAGGAACGGCTCGAACAGGCCGCCGAGGACGAGGCGCGGCGCCGGCAGACCAACGTCGTGCAGCTCACCACGGCGGCTCTCGCGCACGCCCGCACCGTCCAGGACGTCATCGACATCCTCAAGGACACCCAGGGCCTCACCCTCCTCGGCGCCAAGAGCCTCGTCGTGGGCCTCGTCGAGGCCGGCAGCCGCATCCGGCTCGTCGCCGAGGGCCCCGCGGGCAGCTTCGTCCCCGGCACCCTGGTCACCCGGATCGACGAGCCGTACCCGATGAGCGAGGTGGTCCGGACCCTCAGCCCCCGCTTCATCGAGTCGCCGGAGGAGTTCGCCGAGAACTACCCGATCCTCTGGCCGCACATCACCGGCCTGCACATCACCGCCGCCGCCTACCTGCCGCTGATCGCGCAGGCCCGCCCGATCGGCGCCATCGGCCTCCTCTACAGCGACCGGGGCGGGTTCTCCGCGGAGGACCGCAACGTCCTCGTCGCCCTCGGCAGCAGCATCGCCCAGAGCCTCCAGCGGGCCATGCTCTACGAACAGGAGAAGGACCTCGCCACGGGCCTCCAGCAGGCCATGCTGCCGCGCACCATCCCCAGCGTGCCCGGCGCCGAGGTCGCCGTCCGCTACCGCGCCGCCGGGGCCGCGGGCACCCTCGGACGGGACATCGGCGGCGACTGGTACGACCTGATCCCGCTGCCCGGGGGCCGGGTCGGCGCCGTCATCGGCGACGTCCAGGGCCACGACACGCACGCCGCCGCCGTCATGGGCCAGCTCCGCATCGTGCTGCGCGCCTACGCCGCCGAGGGCCACACCCCGGCCACCGTGATGGCCCGCGCCTCCGTCTTCCTGCACGAACTCGACACCGACCGCTTCGCGACCTGCCTCTACGCGGAGGCCGACCTGTCCACCGGGGTCGTCCAGGTCGTCCGCGCCGGCCACATCGACCCGATGCTGCGCGAGCCCGGCGGTGCCTGCCGCCGCGTTCCCGTCGAGGGCGGGCTGCCGCTCGGACTGTCCGCCGAGTTCGGCAGCCTCGAGTACCCGGTCGGCACGCTGGAGCTCGACGCCGACCACACGCTCCTGCTGTGCACCGACGGCCTGGTCGAACTGCCGGGCGCCGACCTCGACGAGGGCATGCGCACCCTCACCGGGCTCATCGGCGCCGGCCCCCTGGACGTCCGGGAACTCGCCGACCGGCTCATCGACGTCGCCGAGGAGCGCGGCGGCGACGACGACGTGGCCCTGCTCCTGCTGCGCCGCCGCGTCCTCGACACCCCGCAGGCCGGCGGCCGGCTCCAGCAGCACGTCGCCCCCGGCGACCCGGAGGCGCTGACCGGCGCCCGGCACATGATCCGCGCCGCCGTGCGCGCCTGGAGCGCCGGTGACCGCGCAGACGAGATCGAACTGGTCGCCGACGAGCTGATCACCAACGCCCTCATGCACACCGAGGGTGCCGCCGTGGTCACCCTGCGGGTCCTCGCCGGCACCGACCGCCGGTTGCGCGTCGAGGTGGAGGACTCCTCCAGCGCTTTGCCGCGGCGCCGCGAGGCGGGGGAGTCCGGGGTGTCCGGCCGGGGCCTGCTCCTGGTCGACCTGCTGACCGACGTGTGGGGCGTGGAGGCGCGCGGCGGCGGCAAGGCCGTGTGGTGCGAGTTCGTGGTGCCGGAGCGGGCCTGATGGCGTTGCCGGTGGCGGATGGCACTCTTGACGTATGCCGGAACTCCCCGAGGTGGAAGCGCTCAAGGACTTCCTCACCGAACACCTGGTCGGACACGAGATCGTCCGGGTGCTGCCCGTCGCGATCAGCGTCCTGAAGACGTACGACCCGCCCGTCGGCGCGCTGGAGGGCCACCGGGTGACCGCCGTGCACCGCTACGGCAAGTTCCTCGATCTGGAGACGGACGGCGGGCCCCGTCTCGTGACCCACCTGGCGCGGGCGGGCTGGCTCCACTGGAAGGACCAGCTGCCGAGCGGCCTGCCGCGCCCCGGCAAGGGGCCCCTCGCGCTGCGGGTGGCTCTGGAGACCGGGGCCGGCTTCGACCTGACGGAGGCCGGCACCCAGAAGCGGCTCGCGGTGTACGTCGTGGCGGACCCGCGGGAGGTGCCCGGGGTCAGCCGTCTCGGCCCCGATCCGCTCGCGGACGACTTCGACGAGGCGCGGTTCGCCGCCCTGCTGAAGGACGAACGCCGCCAGATCAAGGGCGCCCTGCGCGACCAGAGCCTGATCGCCGGGGTGGGCAACGCCTACAGCGACGAGATCCTGCACGCCGCGAAGATGTCGCCGTTCAAGCTGGCGGCGTCGCTGAGCCCCGAGGACGTCACCCGCCTGTACGAGGCGCTGCGGACGACGCTCACCGGGGCGGTCGAGCGCTCGCGCGGGATCGCGGCCGGGCGCCTGAAGGCGGAGAAGAAGAGCGGCCTGCGCGTGCACGGCCGCACGGGCGAGCCCTGTCCGGTGTGCGGCGACACCATCCGCGAGGTCTCCTTCAGCGACTCCTCGCTCCAGTACTGCCCGACCTGCCAGACGGGCGGAAAACCACTGGCGGACCGCAGGCTGTCACGGCTCCTGAAGTAGCCCCTCAGGTCAGGCCCCGCGAGGCTGGCGGGGCGCCGGGCTGGGCGGGGTCCACGGCCCGCGCGCCGGGCGGTGCCGGCTCCCCGGGACGGCCGTCACCCGGTCCACGTCGAGCCCTTTTCGCGCTGCTCACGCGCGGGCACGGTCCGCCGGGCCGAGGGAACCCCACGGTTCAGCCGTGTCATCCGGGCTTGATCGTCACCAGGTGCTCCCCGTCCGAGGTCCGCACCTCGTAGCGCGCGATCTCGTCGGTGTGCATCGCCGAGGCGCCCTTCATGGTGTTCTCGCGGGCGTCGTGGCGGGCGGCCGACCAGCTGGTCACCGTCTCCTCGGCGCCGTCCCGGCCGACGGCGATCAGATGGCAGGCGCGCGGGCCGGCGCCGTCCTTGACCTTGAGCTCGACCTGGGTGCCGTAGACCTCGTTCTCCGTTCTGACCTGCGCCCACACCCCCGAGCGCGCGTCCGTGGCCTCGACGACCTGGCGGGTGTGCTCCTCGCCGGTCGCCATGAGCGCCACCCCGGGGCCGACGAGGGCTATCACCACCGAGGCGGCCAGCGCGTACAGGGTGCGCCGGCGGCCGGCGCGGTGCCGTGCGGCCACCGTGTCGAGCAGCCGGTTCAGCATCTGCGGGCCCGGCTGGGTCATGGGGTGCACGAAGCGCGGCGTGGACCGCCGGTACAGCATCAACTGGCGGGTGACGGGCCCGAACTCGGTCACGTGTGCGCTGCACTGAGCGCACTCCATGAGGTGGTCCTCGAAGCGGAACGCCTCCGCCTCGCTGAGCACGCCGAGCGCGTACGCGGCGACGTCGCGATGCCTCTCCAGGGACCTCATGCCGAATCCTCGTGCCGTTGGGTGTGGGGTGTGTTACTCCGTGCGCCCATTGGTACGCACCGGGCCGCCGAAACACTCAAGCCACACACAGAATCGCAACCAGGGGATTCGGAGCGGTCGGCGCCGAGGATTGGTCCCGCGGGAGAAATTCTCAGAAAAGGTGGATGGCCAGGTGTCCGAGGGGCAGCCCGAGCTGCCACGCGGGCGTCCAGACCTTGGGACCCTCGTCCTCGCCGCCCGAGGTGCCACCCCCCGGCACCGCGTTCAGGTCGGGGGCGAGCAGCTCGGTCTCCCGCAGCCAGCGCCAGGCCGCCTCGGCGAGCCGCAGATCGGGGTCCGGCCCCCCCGACTCGGCGGCCCGCCCCGCGAGCGCGGCCATCGTCTCGCGCACCCAGTGCTGCCACGGCTGGTCGTAGGCGGTCAGGGACAGCCACGTCTCCAGCTGGGTGACGACCCGGATGCCGGACAGCTCGCCCTCGGTGTCCGACAGGAAGATGGTCAGCGCCAGCGCGTCACGGCCGGCGCGGAACTCGAAGGACGTCGGTGGCATCAGATCACCGGTGCGCAGCAGCTCGTCGGCGATGTACTCGGCGTACAACCACGCCATGGGGACGGTGAGTTCGCCGCCGCCTGTGCCGTCCGTGCTCTCCTGACCTGTGTGCAGCATCCCTTCCTGCCTTCCTCCGGTGGGTGCGTCGCCCCACCCCGGGGTCGTGGGCCCTTGCCCTATCCGGAACACGGATGGGGACAGCCGATTACTCAACCGGGGTGTTCAGCAAGGCGCTTTACGGAGGTTTGACTCGGCCGTCGGTTTCACCGCAGGTCGGGCGCGTATCCCGGAAGCACCCTGCGCAGGGCGCGAAGCGCGTAGTAGGCGCGCGACTTCACCGTACCGGGCGGAATCCCGAGGGCCCGGGCCGCTTCCGCCACGCTCGCCCCCTGGAAGTACACCAGCACCAGGACGTCACGGTGCTCGGGAGTGAGAGTCTTCACAGCCTCGCGGACGTCGAGCGCCTCGGCGGCCCGCTCGGCGTGATCGGACATGACGCGGGCGTTCTCCAGTATCGCGTCCCCGACCTCGGCCGGACGTGCCTGCCGGGCCCGCCGCGCGTCGATCGCGAGCCGCCGGGCGACGGTCATCAGCCACGGGCGGACGGAGTCGAAGTCGTCGGCGCGCAGGGCCTCGGGATGCTGCCAGGCGCGCACCAGCGTCTCCTGTGCCAGATCCTCGGCCCGCTGCCGGTCTCCGTCGCAGAGCCGGAGGAGGAGCGCGAAGAGGGGCCGGCCGTGCTCGCGCTGCAGTGCGGCGAGCTCGTGCTCGGCGGTCGTCCTGGTCGTGAGGGTGGTTCCGGCCGTCATGGCCGTATCGCAGCGCAACCCCCGATCGGGGGACAGGGCGCGCGCAACGGCCTGCGGCGGACGGTCGATCGCGTCGGCGAACGGTGCGGTGAACGGTCCCTTCCGCCTGCGGCGGGTGCGCGGACGGGCTAATCGGAGT
Organism: Streptomyces sp. NPDC046859; assembly: GCF_040645135.1. NCBI lineage: Bacteria > Bacillati > Actinomycetota > Actinomycetes > Kitasatosporales > Streptomycetaceae > Streptomyces > Streptomyces sp. NPDC046859. Next base: position 57,145 of record NZ_JBEYXR010000024.1, on the reverse strand, counting down.
GGCCGAATTGTTTGCGATGGTGTCCCGCTTCGTACCTATTTGATGCGTATATACGACCACAAGGGGTGAGCTGATGATCGCACGCAGTCGGCTTGTGGCCATCGCTGTCACAGCCGTCCTCGCCGCAGGTGCCGCCTGCCAGGCCCACAACCGCGAGGTCGCGGGCCGGTCGGGTGCGTCCGCCGGTCCCCGCGGCTTCACGCTCGTCGCCTCCGGCGACGTGCTGCCGCACACGTCCGTCATCGACCGCGCGCGCTTCGACGCCGGGGGCAAGGGGTACGACTTCCGTCCGATGCTCGCCGGGGCCAAGCCCGTCGTCTCCGCCGCCGACCTGGCGCTGTGTCATATGGAGACCGTCTACGGCGAGAACGGCGAGTACACCGGCTACCCCCTGTTCAAGTCGCCGCCCGAGGTCGCCCGCGGTCTCGCCGCCACCGGCTACGACGGCTGCTCCACGGCCTCCAACCACAGCCTCGACGACGGCGCCGCCGGTATCCTGCGCACGCTGAACGCCCTCGACCGGGCGAAGGTGAAGCACGCCGGCACCGCGCGGGCGGAGGGCGAGTCACGCACCGCGACCGTGCTGCGGGCGGGACCGGCCAGGGTGGCGCATCTGGCGTACACGTACGGCGTCAACGACCTCCCGCTGCCTCCCGGCCAGCCGTGGGCGGTCAACCTCATCGACCAGGAGAGGATCGTGGCGGACGCCCGCGCCGCCCGGAAGGCCGGCGCCGACGTCGTGGTGGTGTCCCTGCACTGGGGCACCGAGTGGCAGGACGCCCCGGACGACGAGCAGCTGACCCTGGCCCGCGACCTCACCGCCGCGCGCACCGGCGACCGTCCCGACATCGACCTGATCCTCGGCACCCACGCCCATGTCCCGCAGGCCTACGAGAAGGTCAACGGCACCTGGGTGGTCTACGGCATGGGCGACCAGATCGCCGGCGCGATGTACAACGACCAGGGCGTGCAGGACCCGCGCGGCAACGAGTCCACCCTGGGCCGCTTCACCTTCGCGCCGCCCGCCGAGAAGGGCGGACGCTGGGAGGTGACCGAGGCGGAGTTCCTTCCGCAGCTCTTCGACGTGGACGCCGGCCGGGTGGTCGACCTCAACCGGGCCATCGCCGGCGGCGCGGACCTGCGGGGCGTGCGCGACCGCATCCGGGACGTCGTCCTCAGCCGGGGCGCGGCGGAGGACGGCCTGCGGATGGCGAAGTAGCCGCGGTCAGCCGCCGTCGGCGCGCTCCATCAGGCGCAGCAGCTCGCCGAGCACCCGCACGCACGCCGTCACGTCCGCGTCCGTGAGGTCGCCGCCCGTCTCGCGCAGCGCGCGGTGCTCGCGCGCGAGCACGGCCGTGATCGCCCGCCGTCCCGGGTCCGTGAGCCGGATCAGGGAGGACCGGCGGTGGGCCGGGTTCGGGACGCTCTCCACCAGTCCCCGCGCCGCGGCCTCGTTCACCGTGCGCTGCACGAACTGACGGCTCACGGCCAGGGCGCGGCCCATCGCCGGCACGGTCAGCGGCCCGCGCCCGTGGAGCAGGTCCAGGACCGCCCGGACCGTGACGGACAGGCCCTCGGCGGCCGCGCCCTGCTCGACGCTGTGCTGGGTGAGCCGGTACAGCGGGCCCACCAGGTCGAAGACCTCGGTCAGCCGGTGGGCCAGCTCGTCGGCGGGGAGGGGCTTGCCGGTGTCGTTCACCCGGCCATCATGACATCTCGGTTGTCAAAACGGCGAGAAGATGACACCTTGGTTGTCATGACAGCTGCTGCGGAACCCAGCTACTTCGCCTCGGCCGACGGCGACCTCGCCTACCTCGACACCGGCTCCGGCGACCCCGTGGTCCTGCTCCACCCCGGCTACGTCGACCACCGCGCCTTCGCCGGGCAGATACCGGCGCTCGCCGCCCACCACCGGGTGATCGCCCCCGACGTGCGCGGCCACGGCCTCTCCGGCAACGCCACGAAACCCTTCCGCTGGGCCGACGACCTCGCCGCCCTGCTGCGCCACCTCGGCACCGGCCCCGCCGTCCTCGTCGGGGTCTCCATGGGCGGCGTCATCGCCACCGACACCGCGCTGGAACACCCGGAACTGGTCCGCGCCGTCGTCACCTGCGGCGCCGCCACCGGCGACTTCACCTACACCGACCCGTGGACCAAGGGCATCCAGGCCGAATACGCGCGCACCCTCGGCGCCGGCGACATCGAGGGCTGGCTGCGGGCCTTCCTGCGGGTGATCCCCGGCGCACACCGCGCCGCCGCCGACATCGACCCGGAGATCGCCCGGAGCCTGCGCGAGATGGCCCTGCACACCATCTCCAAGCACACCCCGGACGAGAAGGACCGGCTCGTGCGGGTGACCGGCTCCTGGGCCCGGCTGCCCCAGCTCGATGTGCCGCTCCTGGCCCTCAACGGCTCCCTGGAACCCGCCGACATGCTCGACGCCGCCGAACGGCTCGCGCGGGCCGTCCCGCACGGCCGCACCGCGACCCTCGACGACGTGGGCCACTACCTCAACATGGAGAAGCCGGACGACTTCAACGCGGTCGTGCTCGACTTCCTGCGCACCCTCTGACCGCGGCCCGGCCCGGGGCTACGGCACCACGGTCACCGGCCAGCGCCCGGCCTTGACCAGCCGTACCGCCACCGAGCCGACGATCCGGTGCCCGGCCTGCTCCGAGGCGCCCACCACCACCGCGTCCGCCTTCAGTTCGTCCGCCGCCTTCACCAGACCGCTGTAGGGGTCGCCGCGGAAGGTGTGGAACTCCCAGCGCAGATCGAATATCCCCTTCACCCGCTCGGTCGCCTCCCGCAGATAGGCGATCAGCTCCTCGGCGATCTCGTCCGTCGTCTCCGCGACCGGCGCCCCGAGCGCGACCCCCGCCGTCATCACCGGCTGCACGTACACGAGGGCGAGCAGCGCCCGCTGCCGGCGGGCCAGCCCCGCGGCGTAGGCCGCCGCCCGCAGCGACGAGTCCGAGCCGTCCACGCCGACCACGATGACCTTGGGCCCGTCGGTACCCCGCTCGAACCGGTGCGCGTCCTGTTCCGTCACGGCACGGAGGTTATCGGAAGCCCCAGCCCCGGCCGACCGGGCAGGCCGCTCGACGGGCGGGGAGGCGGCCGCCTTCCTAGAGTCGAAGAATGACTGCCACCGTGGAGACCGCCCGCAGGAAGGGCGCCACGGGCTCGACGAGGCGCCCCGGAAACGGGGTCCTCGGCAAGGTCCCCCAGTATGTCGCGGCCTTCTTCGGCGCCCTCGGACTGCTCTGCGTGCTGCTGGCCCTGATCCCGCCGCTGCGCACGGCGCTGCGCCCCGTCGTCCGCGCCCTCGACCAGATCGTCGTCCCCGTCAGCGCGAACCTGGCCTACGCCGTCTTCCTCTTCCTGCTCGCCGCCGCGACCGCCGCCCGCAAGAAGGTCGCCTGGTGGCTGGTCGTGATCTACCTGGGCCTGCTCGTCCTCTCCGACATCCTCGGCACGGTCGTCGGCGACTACGCCGACTCCGTCCCCTCCCTCGTCGTGTGCGCGCTCGCCCTGGTGCTGCTGATCGTCGCCCGCGGCGAGTTCTACGCCGCGTCCCGCCGGGCCGCCGTACGCCGGGCCCTCGGCGTCCTCGTCGCCGGTCTCGCCGCCGGCATCCTGATCGGCTGGGGCCTCGTCGAGCTGTTCCCCGGCACCCTGCCGCAGGGCCAGCGGCTCGCCTGGGCCGCCGACCGGGTCTGCGGCGGACTCGTCTCCGGCACCAGCTACGACGGCCGCCCGCCCCGGCCCCTGTCCTTCGTGCTCGGCCTGTTCGGCGCGCTCGCCCTCCTCGACGCCGCCGCGACCCTGTTCCGTTCGCAGCGCATGGAGGCCGCCCTGCACGGCGACGAGGAGGACCGCATCCGCGCCCTGCTGCGGGCCTACGGCGACGAGGACTCCCTCGGCTACTTCGCCACCCGCCGCGACAAGGCCGTCGTCTTCTCGCCCAGCGGCAAGGCCGCCGTCACCTACCGCGTCGAGGCCGGCGTCTGCCTGGCCGGCGGGGACCCCGTCGGTGACCGGGAGGCGTGGCCGCACGCCATCGCCGCCTGGCAGGACCTGGCCCGCCGCCACGCCTGGGCGCCCGCCGTGATGGGCGCCTCCGAGGACGGCGCCACCGCCTACGCCCGCGCCGGGCTCGGCGCCCTCCAGCTCGGCGACGAGGCGATCCTGCGCGTCCAGGACTTCGACCTCGACGGCCGCGACATGCGCGTCACCCGGCAGGCCGTCCACCGGGTCCGGCGCACCGGCGCCCACTGCCGGGTCCGCCGCCACTCCGCCCTCGGCGCGGCCGAGATGGCCGACATCACCGGCCGCGCCGACGCCTGGCGGGACACCGAGACCGAACGCGGCTTCTCCATGGCCCTGGACCGACTCGGCGACCCGGCCGACGGCGGCTGCCTCCTCGTGGAGGCCCGGGACGAGGACGGCGGCCTGATCGCGCTGCTCTCCTTCGTGCCCTGGGGCCGCGACGGCGTCTCCCTGGACCTGATGCGCCGCGACCGCCGCCGCGCCCCCAACGGCGTCATGGAGTTCATGGTCGCCGAACTGTGCGCGGCCGCCCCCAAGCTCGGCATCCGCCGGATCTCGCTGAACTTCGCCGTCTTCCGCTCCGTCTTCGAGGAGGGCGCCCGTATCGGCGCCGGGCCGGTGCTGCGGATGTGGCGGCGCCTGCTGCTGTTCTTCTCCCGCTGGTGGCAGCTGGAGGCTCTGTACCGCTCCAACGCCAAGTACCGGCCCCACTGGTACCCGCGCTTCCTGTGCTACGGCGAGGCCGCGTCCCTCGCCCGCATCGGTCTGGCCTCCGGCATCGCCGAGGGCTTCGTCCCCGTACCGTCGCTCCACAAGCTGCACCGCAAGGGGCGCCCGCCCAACGGGCCCCGCCCCGCGACCACCGAAGGCCTGCCCCCGCTCGCGGCCCTCGGCCTCGACGGAGGGGACGAGGCCGAGGCGGCCGCCCCGGACGCCGGACTCCCCGAGCAGGTCCGCGTCCGGCACCGCACCCTCGACCGGCTCCGCGCGGCGGGCGTCGACCCCTACCCGGTCGGCATCCCCGCGCGCACCCACGCCCTCGCCGACGTCCCCGCCGGCCAGCGGGTCACCGTCGCCGGCCGCGTCATGCTCGTCCGCGACTTCGGCGGACTCGTCTTCGCCGTGCTGCGTGACTGGTCCGGCGACCACCAGCTCGCCCTCACCCGCGCCGAGTCCGGCGCCGCCCTCGACCGCTTCACCGCCGACTGCGACATGGGCGACCTCGTCAGCGCCACCGGCCGGGCCGGCGTCAGCGACAAGGGCGAACCCACCGTCTTCGTCACCTCCTGGCAGCTCATCGGCAAGTGCCTGCGCCCGCTGCCCGACAAACGCCGCGGCCTCGCCGACCCCGAGACCAAGGTCCGCATGCGCTACCTCGACCTGGTCTCCAGCCCCGCCGCCCGCGACACCGTCCGGGCCCGCTCCACCGCCGTCCAGGCCCTGCGCCAGGGCCTGCTGGACCGCGGATACCTGGAGGTCGAGACCCCGGTCCTCCAGCAGATCCACGGCGGCGCCAACGCCCGGCCCTTCACCACCCACATCAACGCCTACGACCTCGACCTCTATCTGCGCATCGCCCCCGAGCTGTACCTGAAGCGGCTGTGCGTCGGCGGCGTGGAGAAGGTCTTCGAGATGGGCCGCACCTTCCGCAACGAGGGCGTCGACCACAAGCACAACCCCGAGTTCACCATCCTGGAGGCCTACCAGGCGTACGCCGACTACGACGTGATGCTCGACCTCGTCCGCGACCTGATCCAGGGCTGCGCCCGGGCGGCCCTCGGCGCGGAGATCGCCCGCAAGGACGGCGAGGAGTACGACATCTCCGGGCGCTGGCCGGTCAAGACGGTGTACGGCGCGATCTCCGAGGTGCTCGGCGAGGAGATCGGCCCCGGCACCGAACTGCTGCGGCTGCACCGGCACTGCGACCGCGTGGGCGTGCCCTACACCGCCGACGACGGCCACGGCGACGTCGTCCTGGAGATGTACGAACGGCTGGTCGAGGAGACGACCCGGCTGCCCACCTTCTACAAGGACTTCCCGACCGACGTCTCCCCGCTCACCCGCCGGCACCGCGAGGACCCCCGGCTCGCCGAACGCTGGGACCTCGTCGCCTTCGGCACCGAACTCGGCACCGCCTACTCCGAGCTCACCGACCCCGTCGAACAGCGCCGCCGCCTCACCGCCCAGTCGCTGCTGGCCGCCGGCGGCGACCCGGAGGCCATGGAGCTCGACGAGGAGTTCCTCGGCGCCCTGGAGTACGCCATGCCGCCCACCGGAGGGCTCGGCATCGGCGTGGACCGGCTCGTCATGTTCCTCACCGGCCTGACCATCCGGGAGACCCTGCCCTTCCCGCTCGTCCGGCGCCGCTGACCACGACCGGGGCTCGGCCGCCCGGGTGCTTCGATGCCGCCGTCCCGGTGCCGCACTGGTGCGCCGGTCCGTGGCCGGGCGACTGATGATTCATGACGAAGGATCAGCTGCCCCCGCGTCTGCTCACCCGCCGCCGTCTGCTGGTCGCCGGAGCCGCCGCCGTCTCGGCCGCCGGCACGGCCGGAGTCCTCGCGGCGGTCGCGGGCGACGACGAGCCGGTCCCGGCCACCGCCCCGCCCGCGGGCCCCCAGGCGCACCCCGCCCGGAAGCCGAGCTCCTACCGCCTGCAGCCCCTGACCGGGTACGGCCCGCCCCGCGCGGCCCCCCGCCGGCCCCTCGTGCGGCAGGCGCCCCTGCTGCGGATGCCGGGCCGCGGCCGCATCATGCTGCTGACCTTCGACGACGGCCCCGACCGCCGCTACACCCCGCGCGTCCTGGACACCCTGCGCGCGTACGACGTACGCGCCACGTTCTTCGTGTGCGGCGAGATGGCCGACTACAACAAGGACCTCGTGGCCCGCATGGCCGACGAGGGCCACGTCGTCGGCAACCACACCTGGTCGCACCCGCTGCTGACCCGGCTCAGCCGCCGCCGGATGCGCGAGGAGATGGAACGCACCAGCGACGTCGTCGAGGACGCCTGCGGCGAGCGCCCCGTCTGGTTCCGCGCCCCCTACGGCGCCTGGAACCGGACCGCCTTCCAGCTCGGCGCCGACCTGGGCATGGAGCCCCTGGCGTGGACCGTGGACACCCTCGACTGGACCACGCCGGGCACCCGCAGAATCGTTCACGCGGTGTGGGACGGCGCCGCCCCCGGCGTCGTGCTGCTCTCGCACGACGCCGGGGGCGACCGTTCGCAGAGCGTCGCGGCCCTGCGGACCTATCTGCCGCAACTGCTGGACGCCGGGTACCACCTGACCGTCCCCGACCGGCGGCTCCTCTGACGCGGCCGGCCCGCCGGCCGGCCGGGACCCCTCAGCGGACCTCGACCAGGCCGGCGAAGACGACCACGTTCCCGTCGTAGCCGGTCTGCTTGGAGAAGCCGCCGCCGCAGGTGATGACCCGCAGCTCGGCGGTGCCCTTCGAGGCGTACACCCGGTCGCCGGGGAAGTCGTTCTTCTCGAACACCTCGATGCCGTAGATCTGGAAGACGGCCGTCTTGCCGTCCTCGCGGGCGATCTCGACGCGCTTGCCCTTCTCCAGCGACCCCAGCCCGTAGAACACCGCAGGCCCCTGGGTGTTGTCGACGTGACCGACGACCACCGCGGTGCCCTTCTCGCCCGGTGTCACGGAACCGGTGAACCAGCCCGCGAGGTTCGGGTCCTCCGGCGGCGGCGCGGCGACCCAGCCGTCCGCGTCCAGCCCGACGGGGATGATCGGCGCGTCCACCCGGATGCCGGGAATCCGGACCTGGTTCGGCATGGCGTACGGCAGGGGCCGCACGGACCGCGCGAGCCGGCCGGGCAGGTGGCTGTCGGCCGCCGCCGCCGACGCCGGCTGGGGCGGGCCGACGTCGAATTCGCCGGACCCGTTGCGGATCAGCGCGAGACCGGTCAGCAGCACCAGCGCTATCACGCCCCAGGGCGCGCGCTTCCTGCGCCGCTCCTCCGCCTGCTCCAGCTCGCACCCACACATTCGACAACCCCTCTCGACCCGGCCGTCGCCGTGTCCTTCGCGCATACCGGAACGCTAAGTCCCCCACGGCGGACCGGCGACGGGGCGGATACGAACGGGTGGCCCGGCACTTTTCGGTGCGCCATACGAGGTGCCGGGTGCCGAGAAATTCTGACGGTCCGTGACCTGCGGTGATCCATCTCGCGGGAGCGTCGCCCGGCGTGTCCCCTCACCAGGACGGACCAGCGCCGAAATGCGGCCCCGGGCAGGGCATCTGAGGGTCTTTCTGGGAGGCGCTTTCTCGCCGATCGGACCGGGGACGGGACCCGGGGCGTCTTCCGCGGAGGATCACATGCGTACCACTCGTACCCTGGCGGCCGCTGCCACCGCGGTTGCCGCTCTCGGCGTCGCCGCCCCGGCGGCCGTCGCGCGGGACGGCATGCCCGGCCCCAGGAACATCGTGGCGCTGCCCAGCGTCATCGCCCGCGGCGGACAGCTCACCATCACCGTCGACGGCTGCCCTTCGGGAGGCACCGCGACCTCGGACGCGTTCCGGCCCACGACGCTGTCGCCGACCGGCGGCGGCAGCGCCCGGGGCACCGCCACCATCGACCACAAGGCCCGTCCGGGCTCGCACAGCATCACCGTCAACTGCGGCGGCCGGACCCTGACGAACCCCGCCGCCTTCACCGTCGTCGGCGGTGTCCGCGGCGGCCTCGGCGGCAGCACGTCGACGGGGGCGACGACGGCCGACATGGCCATCGGCGGCGGCCTCATCGCCGCGGCCCTCGCGGGCGGCGGCCTGTTCTGGATGCGGCGCCGGGCGGAGAGGCAGATCTGACCGGCCACCTCTTCGTCCGTCGCACGCCCCTCCACGGACCTTCGCCCCGGCTTCCCTGTGGGGAAGCCGGGGCGAAGGTCCGTGGAGGGGGAGCGGTGTCAGGCGTCGCTCTCGTCGGTGCGCCGCCGGGAGAGGTGGTACGCGGTGCCGATCGCGCCCGTGACCAGTGCGGCGCCCAGACCGATCTCCTTGAGATCGAACCCCGCGGGCGTCCCGCCCGCACCGGCCTTGACGCCCTTGTCCAGGTGCGCGGGACGGGGCCGCGGCTCGGGCCGGCCGCCGGTGATCCGGAGGTCGGCGCTCTGCCAGAACGTGCCGCAGTAGAACGACACCTCGTACACCGCGCCCCGCTTCGCGTCCCGGTCGACGGTGACCCGTGCCGTGGTCCGCCACCGGGGGATCACGACCGTGTCGAAGACCCCGGACGAGACGGTCACGCTCTGCTCGCAGCCGCTGGCGTGCAGCCTCACCTGTCCGCCGGGCTCCACGGCGGAGGGGACCACCCTGGCCCAGAAGCCCGAGTCGTCACCGCTCGCGTGGGCGGCCGGCGCGGTCGCGGCGAGGGCGCTGGCGCCCAGCAGCGCGGCCGACGCGACGCGTATCGCTCGCATGGTGTTCCTCCCGGTCTCCGAGGAACGGCGGCGGACCTTCCGCCGCCTGCGCCGGACACGCACCTCGATGTCCGGAACGCTAGGAACGGGCGCACACCTGCGCGATCGCTGTCGTACGAACGGGGCAACCGTCTGGTCCGCCCAGGGGAACGCGTTGCTGCGGCCGGGCGACGCGGCCGGTGCGGCGGCGTACGTCCCCCGGCCCTGCGGCGGGATGAGGGCACGGTCAGCCCTTGGCGCGCGGGAACAGGTCGAGGAACGGTTGCGCCGCCTCGGCGGCCCCGTGGCCGTAGGGCGAGTCGAAGTCCCAGATGAGGAAGAGCAGGAACGCGATCAGCGCGGAGAACAGCCCGGCGAGGATCAGCTCACGCGGGGTGCGCCGGATCTGCAGGGCGAACACCATGCCGATGGTGATCACCGCCCCGGCCAGCAGGCCGAACCACACCACACCCGGCATGGTCGCGCCGGTGGAGTCGCCGCGGGCGATCCGCGCCTGGTCGGCCGCGGTCACCTGGTCGACGAGCGGCTGGTACGCCTGGGCCTCGAAGTCGGTCCTCGGTTCGTGGTCGGTGACGTCCTCGCGGAGGCGCTGGAGCAGCGCGGTGCCGCGGTCGGTGAGTTCGCCGTCGTCCGCCATGGACCTCCACTCGGTGGTGACGACGTGTCCGATGTAGGCGTTGACATCCTCCCGAATGCGGTCGCGGACCTCGGGTGGATAGACCCGGACGCGTTCCGTGATCTCGTGCAGCGCCACGGCCTCCGCCTGGACGTGGTCCTGGGCGGCGCTGCGGCCCTCCCAGACGCCCGCGATGGCCAGACCCAGGACGATGGCGTACACCACGCCGATCCACATCGTCATGTACTCGATGACGTCCGGGGTCTCGGAGGGGTCCTCGTCCTCGGGGGCGGTCCTGTGCCGCACGAGGGTGATGATCACCACCACACCACAGGCGGCCAGCATCGCGAGGGTGAGAACAAGCCATTCCGGCAAGGGGGTCCTCCAGGGGGTCAGCGGGGGCGCAGGGCGGCGACCGCGGCGATGGCGGGGGCCGCGATCAGCAGGACGAAGGCCAGGGGCGACGGGGCGCTGTGCGCCGCCTGCCGCTGCGGGGTGGCGCGGTGCGGGGGGTAGTGGACGCGGGTCGGGCCGGGCTCGGGTGCGGGCGGCGGCGGTTTCGCCTCGCTCTTCGGCGGGGGCGCCGGGACCGGGGCGGGCTTGGGCGCGGGGGGCGGCGTGGGCCGGGGGGTTGGCGGCTTCGGTGCCGAGGGCTTTGGTGCCGGGGCGGGCGGCGGCTCGGGCTCGGGAGTGGGCGTCGGTGTCGGCTTCGGGGGAGGCGGCGGAGGCGGCGAAGGCGGAGGCGGCGGTTCGGGGGTCGGTGCCGGGGTGGGTGTCGGGGTCGGGGTGGGCGTGGGCGTCGGGGTCGGCGGGGGGCACTGCGGCGGGCTGGGCCAGGTGAGGCTGCCGGCGACCGCGACGGCCTGGACCCCGCCGGGTCCCGTGTCCGCGTAGGCGCAGGCGTCGGCCACCGTCGCCCCGGCCGGTGCCGTCACCAGCAGCCAGGTCAGCACCGTCACGGCCAACAGCCGTGAGGTAAGGGTGGATTGTGTGGGTTCGGGTCGGTGCACGACGAAGATCTTGTGTCCACGCGGACCGTCACACGCCGAGGAACGGGCGGATTGCCCCGAACGGGGGACGGTCGCTGCGCGGCGGGTTTGGCCCCGGGGCAGGTGGCGGGCGCGCGAGGCGCACGCGCGTACGGGCCGGGGCGGCGGCACGCGCGTGGCCAGGAGGACGGGTGGGGCGGGAGGGGTCTCACGGCTTCCCGAAAGAATTTCGGCCGCTCGTTGAACACGCACGGGGTTCCGCTGCGTACTCCTCGTCGTGCGGCGGCGCAGCAGGGCGCTGCGACACCGGTGTGATTCTGGGAGTTGACGATGAAGACCTCGTGGCGGAGCGCCTCGCTCGCGGTGAGCGCCGCGGCGCTGCTGGCGCTGACGACGGCATGCGGGCAGGAGACGACGCCGCCGGCGAGCAGCCAGAACGTGGGAGCCACGGCCGCCACGGGCGGCGGCTACGGGTCCGCGGGCACCGGTCTGGGCGGTGCCGACGCCGGGGCGCCGGGTGAGGAGGGCATCGGCGCGCAGACCTCCACCGCCGGTGAACTGTCCGTCTCCACCAACGCGGAACTCGGCAAGGTGCTGACCGACAGCGGCGGTCTGACGCTCTACCGCTTCGACAAGGACACCGCCGAGCCCGCCAAGTCCAACTGCGACGGCGAGTGCGCCAAGAAGTGGCCGCCGGTCCCCGCCGACGACGCCGAGGCCGGCGCCGGCATCGACAAGGCCCTGCTCGGCTCGGTCACCCGGTCCGACGGCACCAAGCAGCTCACCGTCGCCGGCTGGCCGGCGTACCGCTTCGCCAAGGACATCAACGCCGGTGACGTCAACGGCCAGGGCGTCGGCGGCACCTGGTACGCGCTCGCCCCCGACGGCAAGAAGGCGCAGGGCGGTTCCGGCACGCAGGCCGGCGACCGGCCCGGCCTGTCCACCCGCAACGACCCCAAGCTCGGCGAGATCGTCGTCGACGGCAACGGGCACACCGTCTACCGCTTCATGAAGGACTCGCCCTGGCCGATGAAGACGGCCTGCACCGGCGAGTGCCTGACGAAGTGGCCGGTCATCGAGCCGGTGGACGCCAAGGACACCAAGGGCATCGACCTGAAGGGGTCCGGGCCCCGCGGTCAGGGCTACGTGGTCTTCGACCGGCCCGACGGGCTGAAGCAGCAGACCATCGACTGTGTGCCGATCTACACCTTCGCCGGGGACAAGAAGCCCGGCGACACCAACGGTCAGGGCGTCGGCGGCACCTGGTTCGCCATCCGCCCCGACGGCAAGCCGGTCGGCGCGTCGGAGAAGTGAGGATCAGACCTCCCCAGGGTTGATCCGCGCGCACGGCCTCGTCCGCCCCCTGAAACCCACCGCTCAGGGGGCGGACGCCTGTGCTGTCCCGGCCGGCCGCGCTCACCCGGATTCCCCAGCTTCGCGGCTCCGCGGAGCGCTTCGGTGGTTTTCAGGGGAAATGAGGGGGGTGCCGACGCGGCACGTGCCACTGGCAGTGACCGGGAACGGATGGTCAATTTCCGTTTCTGCTCGCTCCATTGGCGGGCGATCAGTAGCCTCAGCTCGAACACTGGATCGCCGATGCGTTGGAGAGTCAGATGGAGCGTCCCGCTTGGGCCCCACGGAACATCGACATCTCGGTCCCCAGCGTCTCGCGCATCTACGACTACTACCTGGGCGGTTCGTACAACTTCGAGGTCGACCGGGAAGCGGCCCGCAAGGCCATGGAGTTCATGCCGGGCCTGCCCAAGATCATGCAGGCCAACCGGGCGTTCATGCGGCGCGCGGTGCGGTTCGCCGTCGGCGAGGGCGTCACCCAGTTCCTCGACATCGGCTCCGGCATCCCGACCTTCGGCAACGTCCACGAGGTCGCCCGCGCGGCCGACCCCGGAGCCCGGGTGGTGTACGTCGACCACGACCCGGTCGCCGTCGCCCACAGCGAGGCCGTCCTCGCCGGTGACGACGGCACGGGCGTCGTCGCCGCGGACCTGCGCAAGCCCCGGGAGATCCTGGCCAGTTCCGAGGTCGAGCGCCTCATCGACCTGAACCGGCCGGTCGCCCTGCTTCTCGTTGCCATACTGCACTTCGTGGAGGACGAGGACGACCCGTACGCAGCGGTGGCCGAACTGCGCGACGCGCTCGCGCCCGGCAGCATGCTGGTGCTCACGCACGCCTCGTACGAGGGCATCCCGCTGTCCGAGGAGAGGGCCAAGGGCACGGTCGACGTGTACGAGGACATCCGCAACCCGCTGATCATGCGTTCGCGCGACGGTATCGCGCGGTTCTTCGAGGGGTACGACATGGTGGAACCCGGACTGGTGCCGATGCCGCTCTGGCGCCCGGACACCCCACCGGAGGACGACGACCCATGGGCCTCCTCCGGGTTCGCCGGCGTGGGGCGTACCGCGTGAGCGGGGCGCCCGACGAGCCGGAGGACAGACTGCGCCGGTTCGCGACCATCTGGAGCCGGGCCGTCTTCCCGGTCACCGCGACGTCGTCGACCCGGCCGGAGTTCGAGGAGCAACTGCTGCCGCTGGCCCGGCGGTTGAGCGGCGCGCTCAGGAAGCGCGCCTTCGACGCCGACGAGGGCAAGGCGGTCGGCGCGGCTCTGGTCGGCGCCCACTGCACCGACCCGGAGGCGCTCAGCCGCTCGCTGGACTGCGTCGACGCCTACCTCGTGCTCTACTGCGGCGGCGACGGCGACCAGGAGGACCTGCGGGCCCGCTCGGCACGGCTCCAGCACGCCATGGCCGCCGGGTACGCCCAGGCGCTGCGCGCCCGCACCCTCGCCGAGCAGGAGGCGATCTCCGCGGCGGCGCTCAGGGCCCAGGGCGTGGTCGCCCAGGCCCTGCACGCCACCGAGGCGCGGTTCCGCGCGGTCTTCGAGGGCGCCGCCATAGGCATCGGCATCGCCGACCTGGACGGCAACATCCTCCAGGTGAACGGCGCGCTGCTGCGGATGTTCGGCATCTCCGGGCAGACCATGCAGACCCGCAACGTCCTGGACTGGACCCACCCCGAGGACGCCCCGCAGACCTGGAAGCTCTACGAGGAGCTGGTCCGCGGCGAACGCGAGCACTACCACCTCGAGAAGGCGTTCTACCGTCCCGACGGGACCGCCCTGTGGACCAACCTCACGGTGTCGCTGCTGCGGGACGCCGACGGCGCCCCGCAGTACCAGCTGGCCCTGATGGAGGACACCACCGAGCGCCGCCTGCTCAATCTGCGGCTGCGCTACGAGGCCACCCACGACGCCCTGACCGGCCTGCCCAACCGCACGTTCTTCTTCGAGCGCCTGGAGAAAGCCCTGGCCGCCGGCGAGGGACAGCGCTTCGGCCTGTGCTACCTCGACCTGGACGGCTTCAAGACCGTCAACGACAGCCTCGGCCACGCGGCCGGCGACCGGCTGCTCGTCGAGGTCGCCGACCGGCTCCAGTCCTGCGCCACCGCTCCCGGCGAGATGGTCGCGCGGCTCGGCGGCGACGAGTTCGTGGCCCTGACCACCGGCCCCGACACCGAGCACGAGGTCGACGAGCTCGCCTCCCGGATCATGAACGCGCTGCTCGCGCCGATCAGCGTCGACGGCCGGGACCTGACCGTGCGCGGCAGCATCGGCGTCGTGGAGGGGCCGGCCGGGGAGCGCAGCGCGGCGGAGGTGCTGCGCAGCGCCGACATCACCATGTACCGGGCCAAGTCGGCGGGCGGCAACCGCTTCGAGCTGGCCGACCCGGAGGCCGACGCCCGCGCCATCACCCGGCACGGGCTGACCACGGCGCTGCCGACCGCCCTGGAGCGGGGCGAGTTCTTCATCGAGTACCAGCCGCTGGTCCACCTCGGCGACGGCAGTGTGCGCGGCGCGGAGGCCCTGGTGCGCTGGCTGCACCCGCAGCACGGCATCCTCGGCCCGGACCGGTTCATCCCGCTCGCCGAGCACACGGGTCTCATCGTCCCGCTCGGCCGGTGGGTGCTGGAGCAGTCGGTGCGCCAGGCGCGCGCCTGGCGGGAGCGGCACCACGACGGCGGTCCGCTCCGCATCAACGTCAACCTCTCGCCCTGCCAGCTCACCCACCCCGGTCTGGTCCAGGACACCGTGGACATCCTGGAGCGCGCGGGCGTGCAACCCGACGCGCTCTGCCTGGAGGTGACCGAGTCGGCTCTCATCGGCGCCGACGACGCCCTGCTCAAACCGCTGCGCCGGCTGGCCGAGATGGGCGTCGACATCGCCCTGGACGACTTCGGCACCGGCTACTCCAACCTCGCCAACCTGCGCCGGCTGCCGGTGAGCGTGCTCAAGCTGGACCGCTCGTTCACCCAGAGCATGCAGCGGTTCCCCGCCGACCCCGTCGACCTCAAGATCGTCGAAGGGATCGTCTCCCTGGCGCACAGCCTGGACCTGGCGGTGACCGTGGAGGGCGTGGAGACCGGCGCCCAGGCCGAGCAGCTGCGGATCCTGGGCTGCGACACCGCCCAGGGCTGGTACTACGCCCGCCCGGGCCCGCCGGACCGGCTGCACGAACTGGCGCTGGTGGACGCGACGGGGTGAGCCCTGCCGGGTGCGCCGGGCCGCTCCGCCGCCCGGTGGCCCCCGGAGGACACGGCCACCGCCGAGGAGTGCGACGCCCTGTACGGCGGGCTCACGGGCGAGGTGGGCAGGGCGCCCGCCGCACCGGCACCGGGCGGCGCCGACGTCGCCCGCGCCGCGAACGGCGAGCGGCCGTCCCGGACCACCGTCGGCCCGGCCGACGACGGCTCCGCGCGGGTCAGCGACGTCGCCGGCGCCGTCCGTGCCGAGTTCGGCGCGCGAGCCGGCATGCCGGCCGTGCGCGGCTGACGCTCACCGCTCCAGCAGCATCCGCTGCAGCTCCCGCGCGGCCCGCGGCGGCGCCACGTCGCTGCGGTGGGCCAGGGCGATCGTCCGGTGCAGACCGGGCCGGGCCAGCGGGGTGACCCGCAGCCCCCGGCCCGACCGCGCCGCCACCATGCGCGGAACGACGGCCAGGCCCAGCCCCGCCCGTGCGAACTCCAGCACGGCGTCCATCTCGCCGCCCTCGACCGCGAACTCCGGTTCGAAGCCCTCGGCGCGGCACGCCGCCACCGTCAGCTCGCGCAGGTCGTAGCCGTGCCGGAACATCACGAGGCGTTCGCCCTCCAGGTCGGCGATGCGCACCGCGCGCCCGCCGCCGCCCGGCGGCGGGGCCTCCGGCGAGGACACGACGACCAGGTCCTCGCGCAGCAGCTCCACCGTCGTCAGCGCGGGGGAGGGCGTCGGCAGGGGCAGGACGACGAGGGCGAGGTCGAGGGCGCCGCGTGCCAGCTCGCGCACCAGGTCGTGCGAACCGCCCTCCTCGATCAGCAGGCGGATGCCGGGGTAGCGGTCGTGGAAGGCGCGCAGGACGTCCGGGAGCAGGCCCGTGCACAGGCTCGGGGTGGCGCCGAGCCGGACCCGGCCCCGGCGCAGCTGCACCAGTTCCTGCACCTCGTGCCGGGCCGTGTCGGCGTCGGCCAGGATGCGCCGGGCCAGCGGCAGCAGGGCCTCCCCGGCGTCCGTCAGCGTGATGTTGCCCCGGGCCCGCAGGAACAGGTCCGCGCCGAGCTCCCGCTCCAGGGCCTTGATCTGCTGCGACAGCGAGGGCTGTGCCACGTGCACCAGATCGGCGGCACGGGTGAAGTGCCGGGTCTCGGCGACCGCCACGAAGTACTGGAGCTGCTGGAACTGCATACAGCCATCATAGGTGCCGGCTATGGAAACGAGGCGCACCATGTCTTGGACCGATCGGGCGGTCCGGCCGTAGCGTCGTTCGCATGGCTCTGGCAACGCGGACGGACCGACGGCCGTCCTTGGCACGCACGGTGTGGGACTCGACCGTCGGCAAGAAGGCCGTCATGGCGGTCAGCGGACTGATCATGCTGCTGTACCTGGTCCTCCACATGATCGGCAACCTGAAGATCTTCTTCGGCGCCGGTGACTTCAACCACTACGCGCACTGGCTGCGCACCGTCGGCGAGCCGTTCATGCACTACGAGTGGACGCTCTGGATCGTCCGGGTGGTCCTGGTCGTCGCCGTCGCCGCCCACGCGGTCTCGGCGTACCAGCTCAGCCGCCGCGACATCAGGGCCCGCCCCACCAAGTACGTGCACAAGAAGCCGCGCGCCTCCTACGCCACGCGCACCATGCGCTGGGGCGGCGTCATCCTCGCGCTGTTCATCGTCTGGCACATCCTGGACCTGACCACCGGCACCGTGCACTCCGGCGGCTTCCAGGAGGGCCGCCCGTACCAGAACGTCGTGGACACCTTCTCCACCTGGTACGGCAACACCATCTACATCGTGGCGATGCTCGCCGTCGGACTGCACGTCCGGCACGGCTTCTGGAGCGCCGCCCAGACCCTCGGCGCCGGCAGCCGCACCCGCGACCGCGCCCTGAAGGCCACGGCCGACGTCCTCGCGCTGCTGCTCACGGCCGGCTTCATCGCCGTGCCCGTGGGCGTCATGACCGGAGTGGTGAGCTGAAGATGACCTACACCGACTACACGACCGGCGAACCCGTCGCCGACACCAAGGCCCCCTCCGGCCCCGTCGCCGAGCGCTGGGACACGCGCCGCTTCGAGGCCAGGCTGGTCAACCCCGCCAACCGGCGCAAGCACACCGTCATCGTGGTCGGCACCGGCCTCGCGGGCGGCTCCGCCGGCGCCACGCTCGCCGAACAGGGCTACCACGTCGTCCAGTTCTGCTACCAGGACTCCCCGCGCCGCGCCCACTCCATCGCCGCGCAGGGCGGCATCAACGCCGCGAAGAACTACCGCAACGACGGCGACTCGATCCACCGCCTCTTCTACGACACCGTCAAGGGCGGCGACTTCCGCGCCCGCGAGTCCAACGTGCACCGCCTCGCGCAGATCTCCGTCGAGATCATCGACCAGTGCGTCGCCCAGGGTGTGCCGTTCGCCCGCGAATACGGCGGCCTGCTCGACACCCGCTCCTTCGGCGGCGTCCAGGTTTCCCGCACCTTCTACGCCCGCGGCCAGACGGGCCAGCAGCTCCTGCTGGGCGCCTACCAGGCGCTGAGCCGGCAGATCGCCGCGGGCAACGTGGAGATGCACCCCCGTACCGAGATGCTCGACTTGATCGTCGTCGACGGGCGGGCGCGCGGCATCGTGGCGCGGGACCTGATCACCGGGAGGATCGGCACCTACTTCGCGGACGCCGTCGTCCTCGCCTCCGGCGGCTACGGCAACGTCTTCTACCTGTCGACGAACGCCATGAACTCCAACGCCACCGCCGTCTGGCGGGCGCACCGGCGCGGCGCCTACTTCGCCAACCCCTGCTTCACGCAGATCCACCCCACCTGCATCCCGCGCACCGGCGACCACCAGTCCAAGCTGACGCTGATGAGCGAGTCGCTGCGCAACGACGGCCGTATCTGGGTGCCCAAGGCCAAGGGCGACACCCGCCCGCCGCACCAGATCCCCGAGGACGAGCGCGACTACTACCTGGAGCGCATCTACCCGTCCTTCGGCAACCTCGTCCCACGTGACATCGCCTCCCGCGCCGCGAAGAACGTCTGCGACGAGGGCAGGGGAGTGGGCCCCGGCGGCCAGGGCGTCTACCTGGACTTCGCCGACGCGATCCAGCGCATGGGCCGCAAGGCCGTCGAGGCCAAGTACGGCAACCTCTTCGACATGTACCAGCGGATCACCGACGAGGATCCGTACCAGGTGCCCATGCGGATCTACCCCGCCGTGCACTACACGATGGGCGGCCTGTGGGTCGACTACGACCTCCAGACGACCATCCCCGGCCTGTTCGCGATCGGCGAGGCCAACTTCTCCGACCACGGCGCCAACCGCCTCGGCGCCTCCGCGCTGATGCAGGGCCTCGCCGACGGCTACTTCGTCCTGCCCGCCACCATCAACGACTACCTCGCCCGCAACCCCCACCACGAGCGGGTCACCGACGACCACCCCGCCGTCCAGGAGGTGCTGGCCGAGACCGAGGACCGGCTCAATCTGCTGCTCGCCGTGGACGGGGACCGCACCCCGGACTCCTTCCACCGTGAACTCGGCGAACTGATGTGGGAGTTCTGCGGCATGGCCCGCACCGACTCCGGACTGCGCAAGGCCCTGGAACGCATCCCGCAGATCCGCGAGGAGTTCTGGCGCCGTATTAAGGTCCCCGGCACCGGCGAGGAGTTCAACCAGTCGCTGGAGAAGGCCAACCGCGTCGTCGACTACCTGGAGCTCGCCGAGCTGATGTGCCTCGACGCGCTGCACCGCACCGAGTCCTGCGGCGGCCACTTCCGCGAGGAGTCCCAGACCCCGGACGGCGAAGCGGCCCGCAAGGACGACGAGTTCGCCTACGCGGCCGCCTGGGAGTTCACCGGCACCGGCGAGGCTCCGACCCTGCACAAGGAAGACCTGGTCTTCGAGTACGTCCACCCCACCCAGCGGAGCTACGCATGAAGCTCACCCTGCGCGTCTGGCGGCAGAAGAACGCCGAAGCCGAAGGCGCCATGTCCACGTACGAGGTGGACGGCATCTCCTCCGACATGTCCTTCCTGGAGATGCTCGACACCCTCAACGAGGAGCTCATCCTCAAGGGCGAGGACCCCGTCGCCTTCGACCACGACTGCCGCGAGGGCATCTGCGGCGCCTGTTCGCTCGTCATCAACGGCGACGCCCACGGGCCCGAGCGGACCACGACCTGCCAGCTGCACATGCGGTCCTTCGAGGACGGCGACACGATCGACATCGAGCCGTGGCGGGCGTCGGCCTTCCCGGTGATCAAGGACCTCGTCGTCGACCGCACGGCGTTCGACCGGATCATCCAGGCCGGCGGCTACATCACCGCGCCGACCGGCGCGGCCCCCGAGGCGCACGCCACCCCCGTGCCCAAGCCGGACGCCGACCTCGCCTTCGAGCACGCCGAGTGCATCGGCTGCGGGGCGTGTGTGGCGGCCTGCCCCAACGGCGCGGCGATGCTGTTCACCTCCGCCAAGGTCAACCACCTCAACGTGCTGCCGCAGGGCGCGCCCGAGCGCGAGACCCGCGTGCTCGACATGGTGGCGCAGATGGACGAGGAGGGCTTCGGCGGCTGCACCCTCACCGGCGAGTGCGCCACCGCCTGCCCCAAGGGCATCCCGCTCATGTCCATCACCAGCATGAACAAGGAGTGGCTGCGGGCCACCCGGAAGGCCAAGCGGTAACACCCTCGGGGCCTGACCCCGTTCGAGACGTTCGCCGACAGGTGCGGACGGGCGGGACCGGGAGCGGTGCTCCTCCCGGTCCCGTCTGGTGTCTCCGGGTCACCGGCCGGGGTCGGCGAGGAGAGGGCCCAGCGGGCCGAGGTCGAGGTTCAGGTCGCAGCGCCGCAGCCCGTGCTGCGCGCACAGCTCGTCCATGCGCTCGTCGAGCAGCATCAGCGCGGTGCCGAGCCGGTCCTCCTGCTCGGCGGTGAGCGTGCCCTCGTCGAAGCGGCGCACCGCCTGCCGCTCCATGAGCTGCCGCAGGAGCTCCACCACGGTCAGGACCAGCGCCGCCAGATCGTTCGTGACCCGCTCGGGGTCGAGGTCCACGGCGTG
The DNA here is from genome assembly GCF_040645135.1 of Streptomyces sp. NPDC046859. Taxonomy (NCBI): domain Bacteria; kingdom Bacillati; phylum Actinomycetota; class Actinomycetes; order Kitasatosporales; family Streptomycetaceae; genus Streptomyces; species Streptomyces sp. NPDC046859. The sequence goes on along the minus strand of NZ_JBEYXR010000024.1, from coordinate 36,459 downwards.
GGCGCGGGGCGCGGTCACAGCGGCCCGCTGTCCGGCCACGGCGCGGGCACCCGGTCGCCCACCGACGCCAGCAGGGCGTGCAGGGAGATCCGCACCAGCGGCACGTCGGCGATGGCCAGCACCAGGTCGCCGCTGACCACGACACCGGCCGCCAGCACCCGGTCCAGCAGGTCGACCAGGGGCACCCCCACGGGCGCGTACGGCTCCGGGCCGTCCCACGGCACCGGGGTCCGTCCGGCTCCCTCCGCCTCCGGCACGGTCATGCGACCACCTCCTGCCGGGCGCCGGGCTCCACCGCGTCCGTGTCCACCAGCCGGGCGAAGGAGTACGGGATCCAGGGGCCGGACACGGTGACCTCCAGACCGGTGGCCCCGGCCGCGCGGGCCAGCGAGCCGACGGCCCGTACGAACTCCTCGCGCCGGGCGTCGTCGACCAGATAGGCGGCGTTGAGCAGTTGCGGGACGCTCGTGCCGGTCATCCGCTCGCTCTGCGGCCGGTGCCGGGTCGCGGCCGCGGCGTACCGCCGCAGCTCCCGGTCGACGGCATGGGCCCGGGCCAGGGCCTGCTCGCGCGTCTCCCGTTCGGTGCGCCGGCGGGCGCTGGCCCGGCGCAGGTACGACCGCCCGTCTGCCGGTCCGTCCCCGTCGGCGGCGGATCCGGGCCCGGCCGCGGGGCCGTGGACCTTCACCGCCCACTCCGTGCGGTCGCGCAGCCGCTCCAGCAGGGCCCGCAGGGACGCCTCCCGGGCGGTCACGGCCCGGACCGCGTTCCCGTCGTCGAGGTACAGCGTCGCCATCGGGAGCGGGACGGCGGGGCCCGCGCTCGCCGCCGTCTCCACGCCCCTGTGGTGGGCGCGGGCGCAGCCCTCCAGCACGTCCGGCCGGTTCAGCCGTTCCGCGAGCGCCGCCTCGCCGTAGTCCGCGGCGGGCACGTCCTGCACGACCAGGTGGAACGGGCCCGCGGCCAGGGTGCGCAGGGGGCCGCCGCCGTCATGGCCCGGCGTCCGCGCGAGCACCTCCCGTGGCACGGGGGAGTCCGTCACCGCGAAGACGCAGGTGAGGGTGGGGGGCCGCGGCTCTGGTTCCGCCGTCGTCGCCCGGCCGGCCGGGAGCGTGCTCATCGGGTCACCTCCGTGGTGTCGGTGCCGGCTTCGTCCAGGGCCTCCAGACGGGCGCGCAGCCGGGCGTTCTCCTCGGTGAGCGCGTCCCGCGCGGCGCGTGAGGACAGCGCCGGGTCCGTCTCCCACCAGTCGATGCCGGCCTTCTTCGCGGTCTCGACCGAGGCGATGAACAGGCGCAGCCGGATGGTCAGCAGCTCGATGTCGAGCAGGTCGATCTTGATGTCGCCGGCGATGACGATGCCTTTGTCCAGTACGCGCTCCAGCAGATCCGCGAGGCTTCCGCAGGCGGGCCCGGCCGGCTGGGGGTCCGGGCCCGCCGGCCAGGTGCCGAGGTCGGTCACAGGGCGCCTCCGCGGTGCGGGAGCCCGGTGGCGGGGACGGGACTGCCGAGGAGAGCGAGCAACCGCTCCTCCTCCTCCTCGAAGGCCGCCTCGTCGATGACACCCTCGTCCAGGGCCTGGTTCAGCGCGACCAACCGGGCCTGTACCGCGCGAGGGTCGGTCATCTGCCGCTCGGCCTCCTGGCGGAGCTGGTCGGTGACCCACAGCGTGCCGCGCACGGGGGCCAGCGGCAGCAGCAGGAGCTCGGTCAGGAGTCCCATCGGGTCACCGACCGGCCGGCGCGGACGGGGTGTCCACGAAGCTGTAGCAGGGCAGCGGACCGGTGAGGCTGAGCGTGAGCCGGTCCCCGACGTCCCGGGCCCGCTCGGCCACGGCCTCCCGGAAGCGCTCCTCGTCGGCGGCGCGGAGCAGGAACGACGTGCTGAGCACCTGCTCGTCGTCGACCGGGCCCGGCGCGGTGCGCACGGCGAGCGGGGTGAGCCGGTCCAGCACCTCCCGGGCCGCGCCGCGGGCCTCCCGTACGACCCCCTTCGCCAGGGCCTCGCCGAGGCGCACGTTCGCCTCGTAGCCGGGGCGCTGCCGGGTCCGGCGGGCGAGCGCCCGCAGGGTGCCGTCGCGGCTCACGAGGTCGGCGAAGTACCCGGGCACGACGGCGCCCTTCACGTTCATCTCGACGCAGCCCCGCACCGCCTCAAGCTGGGCCGTCAGCTGGTCACGGTGCGCGCGCAGCCGGTGGAGCAGCTCCTGCGGGTCCGGGCTGAGCACGGCGAACCGCATGGGCAGCACCGGGCCCTGACCGGCGAGTTCCGCCAGCACCGCCTGATGTGCCGTCAGGTCGCGTCGCCGTGCGCGGAGGGACGCCGGGGCGTCCGAGACCGCCGCGCACAGCCCCGACCCGGTCAGCAGCCGCACCCGCGCACCGCCCACCCCGGTGGTGCTCGGCGGACGGGCGCCCTCGGGGGCGATGCCGTAGACGTACAGCGTGCCGGTGGTGGGGGCGGCGGTGGTCGTCACGGTCACTCCTCCTCGGCCACGCGGCGCCGGGGCCGCGGGCGGTCTTCGTCGGTACGGCGCTTGCGGGCGGGCCGGCGGGCGGGTTCGGTGGCCGCCTCGGCCTCCTCCTCCTCCTCTTCCTCGTCGGACTCCGGGCTGAGGACGTCGCGCACCTTGTCGGTCAGGGAGCGGGCGGTGCGCTTGGCGCCGGCCTTGCCGATGGTCCGGGCGACCGGCCCGCCGAACAGCTCCGGCACGGTCTTGGACCGCTGATCGTGCTCCAGGTCCAGGCGGTTGCACGCCTCGGCGAAACGCAGATACGTGTCGACGCTGGCGACCACGATGCGTGCGTCGATCTTGAGGATCTCGATGCCGACCAGGGAGACGCGCACGAAGACGTCGATCACCATGCCGCGGTCGAGGATCAGCTCCAGCACGTCGTAGACGTTGCCGGCGCGAGGTGCGTAGACGATCTCGTCGCTGTGGACGGCCATGCGGGAGGTCCTTCCCGTCGAGCGGTGAGGCGCGCTCAGTGGTCCTGGGCGCCGCGCCGGTAACGTGCGGTCCGGCGGTACTGCGTCAGTTCGCCCGCGGCGTCCAGCTCCACCTGGTACGTCGCGAGCAGACTGGTCGTGTCGGGGATGCGCGCCAGTTCGAGCACGTCGACGTCGACGACCCAGCCGCCGTCCTCGCCCCGGCACACCGCGGACACTCCTTCGAGGGGGTGCCTGATCAGCTCCGTGAGTGCCTCGGCGGCACTGCGGGCGGCCCCTCCGGCCCCGCGCACGATACGGCGGCGGCCGGTGGACGGAGCGGAGCCCTTGCGGCGCTCGCCGGTTCCCGATTCGGTCATGGACCCACTCTCGCCAAGGCGGCCGGTGCGCGCGTGCGCAGCTAGGCCGTCCGGGTGCGCCCGCCCGGCGCGAGCCGTTCAGCCACCCCACACCCCCGCTCCCCGCGCCGGACACGCGCAGGTCAGCCGCGGTCGGGAGAACAGGGTCGGCGCCCCGCGCGACACCGCACGGGCGCCCCCGCCCCGCCGCACCGGCCCCGTGACCAGGAGAGAGCCATGACAGGCGCTTCCACGCTCGCCCGTCCCCCGCAGCCCACGGCACCCACCCGCTACACCGTCCGGCTCGCCCGCGACGAGGAGGACGTCCGCGCCGCCCAGCGGCTGCGGCACGAGGTCTTCGCCGGTGAGCTGGGGGCCTCGCTGTCCACCCCGCTGCCGGGGCTCGACATCGACGCCTTCGACGCGTACTGCGACCATCTGCTCGTCCAGGAGGAGTCGTCCGGACAGGTCGTCGGCACCTACCGGCTGCTGCCGCCCGAGCGGGCCGCCGTCGCCGGACGGCTCTACTCCGAGACCGAGTTCGACCTCACCGCGATCGACGCGATCCGCCCGGACCTGGTCGAGGTCGGCCGCTCCTGTGTCCACCCCGGCCACCGCGACGGCGCCGTGATCGGGCTGATCTGGGCGGGCATCGCCCGCTACATGGTGGACCGCGGCCACGAGTGGCTGGCGGGCTGCTGCTCGATCCCGCTCGCCGACGGCGGCACCCTCGCCGCCGCCACCTGGGACCGGGTCCGCACCCGGCACCTCGCGCCCGAGGAGCACCGCGTACGGCCGCTGCGGCCCTGGCGGCCGGCCGGCCCGGCACCCGCCCGGCGCGCCGAACTCCCCGCCCTGCTGCGCGGATACCTGCGCCTGGGCGCCCAGGTGTGCGGCGAACCCGCGCACGACCCCGAGTTCGGGGTGGCCGACCTGTACGTGCTGCTGTCGATGCGCCGGATCGACCCGCGCTATCTGCGGCACTTCCTCTCCCTCGTCCCGGCGTGACGGCCCCGACGGGCGGAGGGGCCGCCCCTGCCCCCGCGCACGCCGCCGACGCCGGGACCCTCTGGCGGCCGAGCGCCCCCTGCACCCCGCGCAACTGCGTCGAGCCCGCCGTGCGGACGCGGGCCCTGCCGTGGGCCGTCCTGCGGGTGACGGCCCTGCTGCTCCTGCTGGCCGCCGGACTGACCGTGCGGCTGGCCACCGCGCCGCTCGGCGTCCGTCTGCCGCCGGGCCCGGTCCGCCACTGGTGCCGCTGGGTGGTCCGGGCCGCGGGCGTGCGGGTCCGGATCGACGGCGGGGCCGTACCCGGCACCGGCGTGCTGATCGTCGCCCGGCACGTGTCCTGGCTGGACGTCCCCCTGCTGGCCGCCGTCCGCCCGGCACGGATGCTCGCCAAGTGGGAGATCCGCTCCTGGCCGGTCGCAGGCCGGCTGACCGCCCTCGGCGGCGCCCTGTTCATCGACCGGGACCGGATCCGCGCGCTGCCCGGCACGGTCGCCCGGATCGCCGGGGCGCTGCGGTCCGGCGCGGCGGTCGCCGTGTTCCCCGAGGGCAGCACCTGGTGCGGCCGGGCCGGGGGCCGCTTCCGCCGGGCCGCCTTCCAGGCCGCCCTGGACGCGGCCGTCCCCGTCCTGCCCGTACGTCTGCGCTACCGGGTCTCCGGCGGCCCACCGGCCACGCTCCCGGCCTTCGTCGGCGACGACACGCTGCTCGGCTCGGTCTGGCGGGTGGTCCGGGCACGGGGCCTGAGCGCCGAGGTGGAGGTACGGGCGCCCCTCGTGGCGGACCCCACGACCGACCGCCGCGCGCTGGCCGGGGCGGCCGAGAGGGCGGTGGGGACACCGGGGGACGCGGTCCTCGCCGGCGAGGACGTCCTGGCGGGAGACGGCATGCCCCGCGCGGGGGTCACCGCATGACGTCCGCCAGATACGGTGCCGTGGCGCTGTCCGGCGTCGCCGCCACTTCGGCCGGGGTGCCGGCCGCCACGATCCGGCCGCCCGCGTCGCCGCCGCCGGGGCCCAGGTCGATCACCCAGTCGGCACCCGCGACGACCGACATGTCGTGCTCGACCACCACCACGGTGTTCCCGGCGTCGACCAGGCCGTGCAGCTGACGCATCAGCACCTCGACGTCGGCCGGGTGCAGTCCGGTCGTCGGCTCGTCCAGGAGGTACAGCGTGTGCCCGCGCCGGCCGCGCTGCAGTTCGCTCGCCAGCTTGATGCGCTGGGCCTCGCCGCCGGACAGTTCGGTCGCGGGCTGGCCGAGCCGCAGGTAGCCGAGACCGACGTCGAGGAGGGTGGCGAGACTGCGGGCCACGGCCGGGGTGTCGGCGAAGAACTCCGCGGCGGCCTCGACCGTCAGGTCCAGCACCTCGGCGACACTGCGCCCCCGGTACCGCACCCGCAGGGTCTCCGCGTTGTAGCGGGCCCCTCCGCACTCCGGGCACGGGGCGTAGGTGCTCGGCAGGAACAGCAGCTCGACGCTGACGAACCCCTCGCCCTGGCAGGTCTCGCAGCGGCCGCCCGCCACGTTGAAGGAGAACCGCCCGGCCCCGTAGCCCCGCGCACGGGCCTCGCCGGTCGCCGCGAACACCTTGCGCACCACGTCGAACAGACCCGTGTAGGTGGCGAGGTTGGAGCGCGGCGTACGGCCGATCGGCCGCTGGTCGACCGAGACGAGCCGGCCCACCCCCGGCAGCTCCTCGGTGATCTCCCCGATCAGCGTGGACTTGCCCGAACCCGACACGCCGGTGACGGCCGTGAACACACCGAGCGGGAACGCGGCGGTCACCCCGCGCAGGTTGTGCCGGGTGACCGGCCCCACCGTCAGCCGGCCGCGCGCCGCCCGCACCGGGCGCCGGGCGGCCGGGGCGTCGTCGAAGAGGAAGCGGGCCGTCGCCGAGTCGGCGACCGACGCCAGCTCCGCCACCGGCCCGCTGTGCAGCACCCGCCCGCCGTGCTCGCCGGCCCGCGGCCCCACGTCGACCAGCCAGTCCGCGGCCCGCATCACATCGAGGTGGTGCTCCACCACGAACACCGAGTTCCCGGCCTCCTTCAGCCGGTCCAGCACCCGCAGCAGCGCCTCCGTGTCCGCCGGGTGCAGCCCCGCCGACGGCTCGTCCAGGACGTACACCACGCCGAACAGTCCGGACCGCAACTGCGTGGCCAGCCGCAGGCGTTGCAGTTCGCCCGCCGACAGCGTCGGCGTCGCCCGGTCGAGGCTCAGATAGCCGAGGCCCAGTTCGACCACGGGCGCGATCCGGGCCCTGAGGTCCCCGGTCAGCACCCGCGCGGTCTCCGAAGCGCCGCCGTCCAGCGTCTGGGCCAGCTCCACGAGCGGCAGCGCGGCCAGTTCGGCGATCGTCCGCCCCGCGAAGGTCACCGCCAGCGCCTCCGGCCGCAGCCTGCGGCCCCCGCACGAAGGGCAGGGCGCGGCGGTCAGGAACCGCTCCGCCCTGGCCCGCAGCGTCGCGCTGCGTGAGTCGGCGAACGTCTTCATGACGTACCGCCGGGCGCTCATGTACGTGCCCTGGTAGGGGCGTTGGATACGGTCCGCGTCGCGCACGGGGTGGACGGTGACGACGGGCTGCTCGTCGGTGAACAGGATCCACTGCCGCTGCTCGGCCGGCAGTTCCCGCCACGGCCGGTCGACGTCGTACCCCAGGGCGTCGAGGATGTCGCGGAGGTTCTTGCCCTGCCAGGCCCCCGGCCACGCGGCGATCGCGCCGTCCCGGACGGACAGCGACGGGTCGGGGACCAGCGTCTCCTCGGTCGTCCGGTGCACCCGGCCCAGCCCGTGGCACTCCGGGCACGCCCCGGCGGCGGTGTTGGGCGAGAAGGAGTCCGAGTCGAGCCGTTCCGCCCCCGGCGGGTGGTCGCCCGCCCGGGAGTACAGCATCCGCAGCGAGTTGGAGAGGTTGGTGACCGTGCCGACGGAGGAGCGCGACGTCGGCGCGGAGCGGCGCTGCTGGAGCGAGACGGCGGGCGGCAGCCCGGTGATCTCCCCGACCTTCGGCGCGCCGACCTGGTGAATCAGCCGGCGGGCGTACGGGGCGACCGATTCGAAGTAGCGGCGCTGCGCCTCGGCGTAGATCGTGCCGAAGGCCAGCGACGACTTCCCGGAGCCGGACACCCCGGTGAACACGGCCAGTACGTCGCGCGGAATGTCGACGTCCACACCCTGGAGGTTGTGCTCGCGGGCACCGCGGACGCGGACGTAGGGGTCGTGCGGGGAGTGCATGGGGCGGTGCTCCGGGAGGACGGCGAGGACAGAGCTACCCAGCGTAGGCAACCGGGTCACGGGCCGTCCCGCCGCCGCGGCGGGCCCGCGTCAGGCGTGGACGATCCGGGCCAGCCGCCGGTAGGAGTCCACGAGGGCGTCCCGGTCGTAGGTGCTGGTCGTCACCAGCACCTCCTGGGCGCCCGTCTCCTTCAGCAGCGTCTCCAGCTCGTGCGCGACCTGCTCCTCGGTGCCCGCGACCTGCCCGTCCAGCCCCCGCTCGTAGAACTCGCGCTCCCGGCCGGACAAGGACAGCGCCGCCACCCGTGCGGCGGGCGGCAGCGGCGGGAAGGTGCCGTGCGTACGGGAGTACGCCATCGACCACGCCTCCGGCACGAGCAGCCGGCGGGCCTCCTCCGGCGTGGCGGCCACCGCGACGGTGCCGGAGATCACGACGTAGGGCTCGCCGGCCCACTCCGAGGGCCGGAACCGCTCCCGGTACCGGTCGATGCCACGCCGCATCCGCTCCCGGTCCCGCAGGTCCCCGATCACCATGGGCAGCCCGGCGCGGGCCGCGATGTCCGCCCCCTCGCCCATGGCCAGCACGAACGGCGGCACCGTCAGGCCCTCCGGGGGCCGGGCGTGCACCCCCGTCGGCGAGGTGCCGCGGAACCAGCCCAGCAGCTCCTCCAGCTGCGCCCCGAAGTCCTCCGCGTCCTCCTTGTCCCGGCCGAGCGCACGGCGCACCCCGCCGGTGAAGCCGACCGAACGGCCCAGCCCCATGTCGATCCGGCCCGGGAACAGCGACTCCAGCACCCCGAACTGCTCGGCCACCACCAGCGGCCGGTGGTTGGGCAGCATCACCCCGCCCGTGCCGACCCGGATCGTGCGCGTCGCGCCGGCCACGGCGGCGGCCAGCACGGTCGGCGCCGAACCCGCGACACCAGGCACCCCGTGGTGCTCCGACACCCAGAAGCGGTGGTAGCCGAGCTCCTCGGCCACCCGCGCCAGCCGCACGGTGTCCCGCAGCGCCTCCGGAGCCGTGTGCCCCTCGCGCGTACGCGAGCGGTCGAGGACGGAGAAGCGGGTGGAGGCGATCACGGAGCTCATACAGGGTTCAACACCGGGCGGCGCGGGAGATTCCTGTCCGGTGGGTCCGGCGGCACGGGGACCGTACGCTGTCGGGCGTGACCGACAGCAGCCGACGTCCGCTCGCCGTGTTCGACCTGGACAACACCCTCGCCGACACCGGGCACCGCCAGCACTTCCTGGAGAGCAGGCCACGCGACTGGGACGGCTTCTTCGCGGCCGCGCCCCAGGACCCGCCTCTCGAGGAAGGCGTCGCGCTGGCCCGGGAGACCGCGAAGGAGTGCGAGATCGTCTACCTGACCGGCAGGCCCGCGCGCTGCCGGCGCGACACGCTCGACTGGCTCGCCGCCCACGGACTGCCCGACGGGGACCTGCACATGCGGCGCGACGACGACCGCAGGCCCGCCCGGCGCACGAAGCTGGAGACGCTGCGCCGCCTCGCCCGCACCCGGGAGATCCGGGTCCTGGTGGACGACGACGAGCTGGTGTGCGAGGACGCGGAGCGGGCCGGCTTCCCGGTCGTGCGCGCGCGCTGGACGGCCCCGTCCGCCGCGCTGAAGGAGGCGCAGGAGCGCGAGGGACGGACCTGACGCGAGGGCCCTACTCGGACCCCTCCAGCCGGAACCCGACCTTCATGGTCACCTGCCAGTGCGCGATGTCACCGCCGTCGAGCTGGCCGCGTACCTCGGTCACCTCGAACCAGTCCAGGTTCCGCAGGGTCTGCGAGGCCCGCGCGATGCCGTTGCGGATGGCGTGGTCCACGCCGTCGGGCGAGGTGCCGACGATGTCCGTGACCCGGTAGGTGTGGTTCGACATGTGGGTGCTCCTCTCACACGCGTCACTCCACCGTGCCCCACCGCGGGGCATCGCGCGAGCCGTCCGTCACCGCGCCGTGCTCAGCGAGAGCGCGAACCGGCCCTCGGCGTCCGTCCACCAGTGCGTCAGCTCCAGGCCGGCCGCCGTGAGCTCCGCGCGCACCCCGTCCCGGCGGAACTTCGCCGACACCTCGGTGCGCATCTCCTCGCCCGCGGCGAAGTGCACGGCGAGGTCCAGCGCGGGCACCTTCACGGTCTGCGCGGTACGGGCGCGCAGCCGCATCTCGATCCACTCCTCCCGTGCGTCCCACACCGCCACATGGTCGAAGGCGCCGGGGTCGAAGTCGGCGCCCAGCTCCCGGTCGATCACGGCGAGGACGTTCTTGTTGAAGGCGGCCGTCACCCCGGCCGCGTCGTCGTAGGCGTCGACCAGGACCCGCTCGTCCTTGACCAGGTCCGTGCCGAGCAGCAGCGCGTCGCCGGGGGAGAGCAGCGCCCGCACCGAGGCGAGGAACACCGCGCGCTCCGGCGGCAGCAGATTGCCGACGGTGCCGCCGAGGAAGGCCACCAGCCGGGGCCCCGGCGTGTCCGGGAGGTCCAGGCCCGCGGTGAAGTCGGCGATCAGGGCGTGCACGTCCAGCCCCGGCCGCTCCTCGGCGAGTGCCCGCCCGGCCTGGGTGAGGGCGCTCTCGCTGACGTCGACGGGCACGTACGTGTGCAGCCCGGTGAGGGCGTCGATCAGGTAGCGGGTCTTCTCGGAGGAGCCGGAGCCCAGCTCGACGAGGGTGCGGGCGCCGGTGGCGGCGGCGATCTCGCCGGCCCGGCCGGTGAGGATCTCCCGTTCCGCGCGCGTCGGGTAGTACTCGGGCAACTCGGTGATCTTCTCGAAGAGTTCGCTGCCGTGGGCGTCGTAGAACCACTTCGGCGGGAGTGTCTTGGGAGTGCTGGTCAGGCCCGCGAGGACGTCGGCGCGCAGTGCGGCCGACGTGGCGTCCTCGGGGAGGGTGCGGGTGATGTGGAACGGACTCACGTGCTGGGCTCCTTGCGTGGTGCGTAGGCAGGGGCGCCGCTCGGTTCCTTGAGCGGGGTGAGCAGGACGTCGGTGCGGCTCGCGGCGAGCAGGGTGTGGTCGGGGACCTCCTGCCAGTGCGGGTCGTCGTCGTAGGGCTCGGAGGCCACGACGGTGCCGCCGCCGGTGCGGCGCAGGTACCAGAGGGTGTCGCCCCAGGTGGTCGCGGTGATGGTGGCGCCGTCGGTGAGGAGCAGGTTCAGCCGGGAGCCGGGGGCCGCCTCGGCGACCTCCAGGACCGTGTCGGCCAGCGCCTGCCCCGGTTCGTCCCCGTCGCGCAGCCGTGCGAGCACCAGCGCCCACACGAACGCGGAGTCGTTGCGGGCCTCCATGGACAGCAGGTCCACGGCGGGCAGCGTCGAGGTGAGCGGCGCGAGCGAGGCGGGCCAGCCCTTCACGGCGCCGTTGTGGCTGAACAGCCAGGTCCCGGTGGCGAACGGGGCCGCCGCGGCCTCCTGGTCGGCGCCCGGCACCGTCGCGTCCCGCACGGCGGCGAGCAGCGCGGCGCTGCGCACCACCCGGGCGAGGTCCGCGAACGACGGGTCGGCCCACAGCGGTCCGGCGCGCCGGTACCGGGCCGGCACCGGATCCTCCTCGGCGTACCAGCCGACGCCGAAACCGTCGGCGTTGACGGTCCCGTACCGCTGCTGCCGCGGCGCCCACGCCTGCCGGTACAGGCCGTGCGGGGGCTCCACGAGGAGCCGGCCGAGCGGCTCCCCGGGCCCTACATAGGCGAGGTGACGGCACATCAGGCGCCCTCGGCGGAGCGTGCGGTGCGGAACCCGGAGAAGATCTGCCGCCGGATCGGGTAGTCCCAGTTGCGGAACGTGCCCCGGCAGGCCACCGCGTCCACCGCGAAGGACCCGCCGCGCAGCACCTTGTGCTCCGGTCCGAAGAACACCTCCGAGTACTCCTTGTACGGGAAGGCCTGGAAACCGGGGTACGGCAGGAAGTCGCTCGCCGTCCACTCCCACACGTCACCGATCAACTGCCGTACGCCCAGAGGCGACTCGCCCTCCGGGTAGCTGCCCGCCGGGGCCGGCCGCAGATGGCGCTGGCCCAGGTTGGCGTGCCGGGGCGCCGGGTCGGCGTCGCCCCACGGGTAGCGCGTCGAGCGGCCGGACACCGGGTCGTGCCGAGCGGCCTTCTCCCACTCCGCCTCGGTGGGCAGCCGGCGTCCGGCCCAGCGGGCGTAGGCGTCGGCCTCGTACCAGCACACGTGCAGCACCGGCTCGTCGGGCGGTACGGGCTCGGTGACGCCGAAGCGCCGGCGCAGCCACTGGCGGCCGTCCCGGCGCCAGAACAGCGGGGCGTGGATGCCGTGCCGCCGGATGTGCGCCCAGCCCTCCGGCGTCCACCAGCGCTCGGTGTCGTAGCCGCCGTCGTCGATGAACGCCTGGTAGGCGCGGTTCGTCACGGGTGTGGTGTCGATGTGGAAGGGCGCCACCTCGCGCCGGTGCGCGGGACGTTCGTTGTCCAGTGCCCATGGCTCGGTGGAGGTGCCCATCGTGAACGGGCCGCCGGGGACCAGGACTTCGGACGGCCCGGTGAACGGGGGAGCCGGGTCCGGGTCGGGGGCGGTCAGGGCCTGCGGGCCCTTGCGGAGCTGATGCGTGATCAGCATCGTCTCGTCGTGCTGCTGTTCATGCTGCGCGATCATCCCGAACGCGAAGCCGGCCTCGGTCAGCCGCGTCCCGTGGAACGCGGTGCCGTCCAGCAGGTCCAGGACCCTGCCGCGCACCTCGGACGCGTACGCGCGGGCCTCGGCCGGCGCCAGCAGCGGCAGCGAGGGGCGCTCGGACCGCGGGTGCTCGAAGGCGTCGTAGAGGCCGTCGATCTCGGGGCGCATCGCGTCCCGTCCGGCGACCGCCCGGAGCAGCCACTGCTCCTCCTGGTTGCCGATGTGGGCGAGGTCCCACACCAGCGGGGACATCAGCGGGGAGTGCTGGGCGGTCAGGTCCGGCTCGTCGACGCAGCTCGTCAGCAGGGTCGTACGGGCGCGGGCCGTGGTGAGGGTGGTGAGGGCCCGCTCGCGGAGCGTCTCGGCGTCGAGGGCGGGGTCGGTCATGGATGGATGTCCTTCCCGTGCGGGGTCCCCGCGTGCGAGCGGAGCCGGGGGTGCGGGCGGCCTGTGCCGCGGTGCCGGTCGAGCAGGTCGTCGGCGGGGCAGCGGCCCCGGGCGACATAGCGGTCGTGGTAGGCCGCCACCGCGTCCGTGACCGCGGTGCCCGCGCCGAGGCGCGGCAGGGCCTCCTGGGCCGCCGTGAAGCAGATGACCGCCACCTCGTGGAGCTCGGGGTCGGCCAGGCCCGAGCGGGCCGCCCCGGCCCACAGCGGGTTGTGCGGCGCGGGCCGGGACAGGGTCCGCTCCGCGAGCGGCTTCACGGCCCGGTAGGCGGTCTCGGTGGCCTGCGGGTCGTCGAACAGCGCGGCGGTCACGGCGAGCGGCACCACCCAGCCGTCGTCGCCGGGCTGCGCGTCGATCATCCGCAGCTCCAGATGGCCACGGGGTCTGACCGGCGGGAACAGCGTCGTCAGGTGGTAGTCGAGGTCCGCCCGGGTGGGCGGCCTCGGCGCTCCCGTCCGGGTCCACTCGCGGAAGGACAGCCCCTCGGGCACCTCCCACGGGCCGTTCTCGCCGCGGACGCACATCACGGGCGCGTCCAGCACGTGCCGCGCCCAGCCGGTCCTCGGGTCGCCGTTCAGCGGGGGCGCGCCCGCGCGGTCCGGGCCGATGTCCATCCAGAACCGCTGCCGGGTGGAGACCCAGCCGGTCGGTTCCCGCCCGGTCAGCGGGGAGTTGGCGAAGGCGGCGACCAGGACCGCGCCCAGCTGGTGGGCGAGCCACCAGCGCCGGCCGTGGCCCAGCGGGCCGGGTTCCTCGTACCCGGCGTCCAGGCAGACCTGGACGGAGGCCGAGGTGCACATCATGGCGCGTCCCGCCGGGCCCCTGCGGTCCAGGACGGCCTCCATGGCGTCGTAGCGCGGTTCGCGCAGGAACCGGCGCGGCGGGTGCCAGGGGTCGGCGCCGAAGCCGGCGAGGGCGAGTCCCTGTCCGGCCAGCACCGCGCGGACGGCGGCGAGGTCGGCGGAGACGATGCCGACGCACTCGGTGAGCGAGCCGGCGGGCGGCGAGCTCAGCTCCAGCTGCCCGCCGGGCTCCACGGTGAGAGCCGACCTCAGAGGCAGGGAGCGCACGGCGGCGTAGGCCGCTTCGAGTCGTTCGGATGTCACGGGAAGCCGCGGGTCGCGCAGCTCCTGCACTATCCATTCCACTTCCACCCCGAGCGTGCGGGGCGGGCCAGTCTTGAAGCAGATGCCCCGGACCAGGGCTTCCACTTCGGCTTCGGTGACCAGGGTGCGGGAGTGCTCCGTACAGTCACTGACCGAGTCGGACATATTTAGATCCTCCTGACAAACCACGATGCCACCGGCCCGCGGATCTCGCGGTCCGGAGCGGCACACTCGTCCCACCCAAGACGTTCACGACGAGTCGCACAAGAGTGCGTGTCCGGCAGGTTCGGGGTCGGTCATCTCCCTTTCCGCGGCGTGTGCTGGGGCTTTTCCGGCCGTCCCGCACGGTCGCCGGACCGCTGGAATTCCTGTTGCGGCGCAGCACCAGCATCGCCCAGGATGCTCAGGTGAGCACGGCGGGGGAGAGCACGAGCGGCCCGCGCGGTCGCGGGCGCATGGCGCGCACGGGGGTGGCGCCATGAGCGCGCGCCTGCGCGGCATCGCCGAGGAGACCGAGCGGATCGTCGCGGCGGGCTCCTACCGCGCGCCGGACGGCCGCGAGGTGCTCATCGCCGCCGCCGTCCGCGCGGCCCGCGAAGGGACGCGGATGTACGGCCCCGAGCCCGTCCCCGTGCCGGATACGGCCCCGGTGACGACGTCGTTCGAGGTCACGGGGGAGAGCAGCCTGGAGGCGGCCCGCCGCCTCGGCGCCGGCACCGCCGTGCTGAACTTCGCCTCGGCCCGCAATCCCGGCGGCGGCTTCCTGAACGGCGCGCAGGCCCAGGAGGAGGCCCTGTGCCGCGCCTCGGCCCTCTGTACCTGCCTGCGGGCGGCGCCCGGGTTCTACGACCACCACCGCGCCCGGCGCGACCCGTTCTACACGGACCGCGTCATCCACTCACCCGCCGTGCCCGTCTTCCGCGACGACCGGGGCCTGCTGCTCGCCGAGCCGTACACGGCCGGCTTCCTGACCGCCGCCGCACCGAACGCGGGCGTCGTACGGCGTACGGCCCCCGAGCGCGCCGCCGAACTGCCCCGTGCGCTCGCCACCCGCGCCGAGCGGGTGCTGGAGACCGCCGCCGCGCACGGCTACCGGCGACTGGTGCTCGGCGCCTGGGGCTGCGGCGTCTTCCAGAACGACCCGGCGCGGGTCGCGGAGGCGTTCCGGGGCCTGCTCGGACCGGGCGGACGGTTCGACTCCGCGTTCGAGCGCGTGGTGTTCGGGGTGCTCGACCGCACCCGGGACGGCGCGACACGCGCGGCGTTCGCCCGGGCCTTCCCCACGGGTCAGGTCCAGCCGTAGCGCTCGTGCAGACGGCGCCGGACCAGGTCGAAGCGGCCCCGGTCCAGGGCGCACGCCTCCCGGCGCATCCCCTCCTCGTACAGCCGCAGCACGCGGTCGACCCCCACCCAGGAGTCCCGGCCGGTGCGGTCCCAGGGGCCGCTGCCGATCGCCACCCACTCACGGTCGCCGTGGCGGCTCCTGCTGGACAGCTGCACCGCGAGGAAGGTCCCGGTGGCCTCGCGCGCCACCACCAGCACCGGGCGGTCCTTGCCCCGGCCGTCGTTCTCCTCGAAGGGCACCCAGGTCCAGACGATCTCCCCGGGGTCCGGGTCGCCGTCGTGGGCGGGCGAGTACTCGGTGCGCACCTTGCCCACCGCGCGCGGGTCGGCCTCCGTGGTGGCGGAACGGCCGTGACGGCCCGGGACGTTCTCTTCGGTGTACGTGTTCACGGAGGCACCCTAGGGGGTGTCCCGTCGGTCATGCCGGGCTCCCCTCGTCCGGCACCGCGCCTCGCGGCGTTGTCGCCGGTCGCCGATTCCCGCGCTCCCGGCTTCGCCCGATCGGGGGACCCCCGTCGCGTCGGCCCCCCTCCGCCTCGCGACGCACGCCCCGGACCGCTCGCTGATCCGGGCTGACCGGCAAGACACCCCCCGGGTGGTCCCGGGCGCCTCTCCCCGGGGTCAGCCGGCCGCGACCGGCGCCGTCTCGCCCTGCTGCGGGGGCCACAGTTCGTGCCAGCGCAGCTCCGACTCCAGTTGTGCGGCGAGGGAGATGAGCAGCGGCTCGCTGTGCGCCGGCCCGAGCAGCTGACCGCCGACGGGCAGGGAGCCCACGAACCCGGCCGGCACGTTGACACCGGGCCAGCCCAGCACGTTCCACGGCCACGCGTACGGGCAGGCGGCGATCATGGCCCGGTCGGTGGCGAAGCCGCCGAGCTCGGCCAGCGCGCCGATCCGGGGCGGGGGAGCGGCGGTCGTCGGCGTGAGGACGACGTCGTAGGCCTCGTAGAACCGGCCGATCCGGTGGTGCAGGACCGCCTCCGCGCGGCGGGCCGCCCGCAGCGGGGGCCCGCCGAGCAGCCGGCCCAGCCGGACGGCGCTGCGGGTGCGCGGGTCCAGGAGCGCGGGGGACGGCACGTCGGCAGCCCACTCGGCGATCCCGGCCGTGGCGCGCGGCACGAACGTCAGTCCGATCCGGCCGTACGGCGGGTCGGCCTCCTCCACGTCGTGGCCCAACGCCGCGAGCCGTGCGGCCAGTTCGACGACCTTGGCCCGCACCTCGCGCTGGAGCCGGGCGGGCACCGCGGTGAACGGCGGCTTGAGGGAGAGCGCGATGCGCAGCCGGCCCGGGTCGCGGCCCACGGCGGCCGAGGCGTCGACGGCGGGCGGGCGGTGCGGGTCGCGCGGGTGGTTGCCGGCGGCCGCGTCCAGCAGCAGCGCGGCGTCGGCGACCGTGCGGGCGAGGGTGCCGTTGACGGTGATGCCCTTGAAGGACTCGCCGCGCGGCCAGGTGGAGATGCGTCCCCGCTGGGGCTTGATGCCGATCAGATGGGTCCAGGAGGCCGGGATGCGGACCGATCCCGCGCCGTCCGAGCCCAGGGCCGCCGGCACCAGACCGGCCGCGACCGCGGCGGCCGACCCGCCGGAGGAGCCGCCCGGCGTGTGGTCCGGGTGCCAGGGGTTGCGGGTGGCGCCGAAGGCGGGCCCCTCCGTGAAGGGCCACTGCCCCAGCTCGCAGGTGTTGGTCTTGCCGACGATCACCGCCCCGGCCGCGCGCAGCCGCCGTACCGCCTCCCCGTCCTCGGCGGCCGCCGGGAACTCCCCGCGGCAGCCGAACGCGGTGGGCTCGCCCGCCACGTCCATGTCGTCCTTGACCGCGACCGGCACACCGAGCAGCGGCAGCCGCTCACCGGAGGCCAGCCGCTCGTCCGCCGCCCGCGCCTCGGCGAGGGCGGCCTCGGCCCGGACCACGCGGAACGCGTTGAGAGACCCCTGCGTGGCCTCGATGCGCGCCAGCGCCTCGGTGACGAGAGCCCGCGAGGTCACCTCCCCGCCGGCCAGCGCGCGGGCGGACTCCACGAGACCTGCGGCACGGTCGGGCGTCATACGGGGCACCTCCGGGACGACGATGTCTACCGAACGGTAACCTCCGGCGGGCCGGGGCGAAACGTTTTCGCCCGGTGTGGCTCCCAGGACCTGGAAGCCGCACCGCCACCCGCGCGGACGGGTCGTCAGCCGGCGACCGCGGATACATACGGCGCCAGCTTGGCCGGGTTCATGACCCACATCAGCCGTTCGATCCCGCGGTCCGAGACGTCCGCGCACAGCAGTGCCACCGGATGGCCCTCGCGCCGCACGAGCACCGCGGGCCTGCCGTTGGCCTCCACCCAGCGCACCTGCGAGCGCGGCCAGAACCGCGGCGCGAAGGCCACGAGGTACCTGGCCACCCGCTCCCGCCCGGCGACCGGGACCCGGGACGCCCCGCGCATCCCGCCGCCGTCCGCGTAGCTGACGACGTCCTCGGCGAGGAGGTCCTCCAGTGCCGTCAGCGTGCCGCCTCGCGCCGCTTCGAGGAACGTCTCCAGCAGCCGCCGGTGCGCGTCGTCGCTCACCGGCTCCCGGCGCGCCGCCTTCAGATGCTTGCGGGCGCGGCTCACCAGCTGACGGGTGTTCGGCTCGCTCGTCTCAAGAATCCCCGCGATCCGCCCGTACGGGTAGTCGAAGGCCTCCCGCAGCACGTACGCGGCGCGCTCCACCGGGTTGAGCCGCTCGAGGAGCAGCAGGACCGCCAGGTCGACGGCCTCCGCCCGCTCCGCGCCCAGTTGCGGATCGGCGCGGGTGTCGACCGGCTCCGGGAGCCACGGCCCCACGTACGTCTCCCGCAGCCTGCGGGCGGACCGCGTGGAGTTGACGGCCAGGCGCGTGGTGACGGTCGTCAGGAACGCCGCGGGCTCCCGGACGGCCGAGCGGTCGGTGCGCTGCCACCGCAGCCAGGTCTCCTGGAGGATGTCCTCGGCGTCCGCCACGCTGCCGAGCATGCGGTAGGCGATGCCGAAGAGCTGGGGACGCGCCGCGAGGAAGTCCTTCATCGCGTGTTCGAGCGAGTTCCCGTCGTCCATGGCCCGTTCGAGGGGTTCGCCGTCGTCCCGGTCGCGCATCGTGCCTCCCGTCCCGGACCACCATGCTAGTTGTCCGTCCGCCGGAGCGCCCCGGCGGACGGAACCGGCGCCGGTCAGCCGAACTGGCCCGGACGGTAGTCCCCGGCGGGCTGCCGGTTGATGACATTGACGCGGTTGTAGGCGTTGATGAGGGCGATCAGCGAGATCAGCGCCAGGAGTTGCTCCTCGTCGAAGTGCTGGGCGGCCCGGGCCCACGCCTCGTCGGTGACACCGCCGGACGCGTCGGCGATCCGGGTGCCCTGCTCCGCCAGTTCGAGGGCGGCGCGCTCGGCGTCCGTGAAGACCGTGGCCTCCCGCCAGGCCGCCACCAGGTGGAGGCGCTGGGCGCTCTCGCCGGCGTGCGCGGCGTCCTTGGTGTGCATGTCGGTGCAGAAGCCGCAGCCGTTGATCTGGCTGGCGCGGATCTTCACCAGTTCCTGGACGGTGCCGGGCAGCGACGAGTCCGAGATGGCCTTGCCGGCGGAGTTGACGTGCTGCAGCACCTTGCCGGCGAGCGGGCTGCCGAAGAAGTCGAGACGCGGTTCCACTGTGAACTCCCAGAAGGTAAGAGGGGATACACCTCACTGACCGATCCGGCCCCGCGGTTGTGACACGGGGGCCGTATGGCGTGCGTCACCACGGCTGCGGAGGGCGTCCCTTCACCGCTTCGAGTCCTCAACTCCCATGGTGGCACGCGGTTTCGGTCGAGCGGGCCGAGCTCTTCGGCGCCTCGGGCCTTCTTGATCCGAAATGTTTAAGAAGGGACGTATGTGCACTGGTGAGAAAAGATGCGCGTTCTGAGGCGGTGTGGTCATCTGGGTTGTGGAGGCTATGGCTGACCCCAGAGGAGATGGTGATATGCCTTCCATGGACAAGGCGACCAAGGACACGACCGGCGTCCGCACGGACCTCGACGCGGCACTCGACCCCGCCGAGCCTGACGGAGTGTTCCGTGACAGCCGGGAGTGCGCCGCCCTGGCGCTGCTCTCCGCAGACACCCAGCTGCTGCTGTCCCCGCCGACCCCGCGGCCCAAGAAGGGCTGAGGACCGGCGAACCCGACAGGAGCACGCTGAATGGAGCAGTCAGGCACTTCGGCCCTCTTGCAGGGCGCGGTGCAGGACCTTGCGTCCGACGTGGTCTCCGCCCTTCGGGGCGGAGACCATGTGCGCATGTCCGGCACCTCCGCCATGGACGACGTCGAGGGCAGTCTCATCCTCGCGGCCGTGCGGGTACTGGGAGCGGATCTGCTCCTCCCTCACGTCCTCTTCCCGGCCCCGCCCGTACCCGAGGCGCTGGCCGCCTTCCGCCGCACGGCCGAGGCGTACCCGCCCCGCCCCGACACCGCCCCCACCGTCCACTGGAGCCACTGGGCGATGCGCCGAACCCTCGCGCGCCTCGGCTCCCCCCTGCCCGCGCCGCCCGGCACGAACACCGGGGAACCCGGGACCGCCTGGCTGGAGACGGCCACCTGGCAGGTCCTGACCCATCAACTCGCCGTCCTGGCCGCCCTGGCCGTGCCCGGGGAGGACAGCGCGGTGGCCCGCGTGGCCCGCGGCCGTCCCGTGGACCTCGCCCGCGGCTTCGTCCGGGCGGTACGCCGCCGGGACTGGCAGCAGGCGGCCGGAGCGGGACGCTGGCTCACCCTCGTCGACGGGGTGCCGGACACGCTGGGGCTCGAGGCGGGCCTCGACTTCGTGGAACTGATGGGCGGCACCGACCCCCGGGTCGCGCTCCAGGTGCAGGCCGCCCGGATCATGCGGGCCGCCGGAGCACTCGTATGACGGCGACGGACGCCGCGCGGATCCAGGAGGTGGGCGCCGCGGCGCTCGCCTGGCTGTCCGCCCACCGGGACGAGTTCGCTCTCGGGGAGGGTGCGCTCGCCGCCGACGGCCAGGTGGACGCGACCTGGAAACCCCTCGGGGAACTGGCCCAGACCTGCGCGAGCGTCTGCGCGCGCAGCCCGGCCGGCGACCCGCTCCACGAGGCCGCCGCCGGCCTGCTGCGGTTCGCCTGGCGCCAGACCGGGCAGGGGGAGTTGTTCCTGCACCTCCAGCGTCTGGAGCCGTTCGCGACGTACCCCCTGGAGATCTACTCGGTCTTCGCCTCGGCGGGACTGCGGCACTCCGGCTACGAGACGGCCGCCGCCGTCACCGCCCGCACCCGGGGATGGAGGCTGACGGAACAGGACCCGACCCGCCGGCTCGGCGTGCTCAAGGCCGAGCGGCGCGCCGGCATCCACCGGCCCGAGGACGCCTCGCGGGTCCTGCGGCGGACCTGGCTGGGCGGCCTCCCGGAACCCTGGACGTTCGAGCGCTCCGCCGGGTACGCGCTCACCCACGTCGTCTTCCACCTCACCGACTGGGGCCGCGCCCCCGGCGCCGTCCCCCCGGACCTGTCCGCCTATCTCGCCCACTGGCTGCCCGCCTGGCTCGACACCTGCCTCGACGCCGGCATGTGGGACCTGAGCTGCGAACTGCTCGTCGTGGCGGCGAGCCTGCCGGACCCGCCCGACCCCGGCGTCCTGCGGGACGCCTGGCCCCGGATCGCCGACGCCCAGTGCGCCTCGGGCGCCCTCCCGCAGCAGGAGTACGGCGACGGCCGGGAGCCGGACTTCCTGCACTGCTACCACTCCACGCTCATGGCCGCCTTCGCCGCCGCGCAGTGCCTCGCACACCTGACCGCCGAGGCCGCCGCCGGCCCGGGCGGACACCACCGGTACAGGGGACAAGGAGTGCCCGGATGACCGACACCCGTCTCATGCACACCGTCGGGGTCCGCGCCCTGGAGTGGCTGTGGGCCCACCGCGACGGATTCCGCCTCGAACCCGACGCCGATCCCGAGATCGGCTTCCTGGACCGCTTCAAACCCGTCGGCGAACTGGCCCTGATCTGCCGGGTGCTGTTCCGCGAGGGCGTGGCCGGGTCCCGGCAGGCCGACCTGGCCCGCCGGCTCCTCGACCACACCTGGCGCGAAACCCTGGACGGCGGCCGCATGCTGGCCCGCGGCCAGCGCGTCGAACCGCTGTCGCCCATCCCCTTCGAGGTGTACCTGCCGTACAAGGAACTCGGCTACACCGAGCCCGAGGTGGAGCGCGCGGTGCGCCTCTACCACCGGCTGGAGAGCTGGTCGGCGCTCGAGGTGGACCCCAATCGCCGGCTCGGGCTGGCCGCGTTCCAGCGCCGATTCGGCCTCGCCCCGCGCACCCCCGAGGCGGACCTCGCGGGCGCCACCTGGCTGGGCCACACCCCCGAACCGTGGACCGTCGGCGGGCACATCGCCTACGACGTCACGCACACCGTGTTCCACCTGACCGAGTGGGGGGCGCGCCCCGAAGGGCTGCCGCCGCGTCTCGCCGACTACCTCACCACCTGGCTGCCGGTCTGGATCGACGACTGGCTGGACCTGGAGCGCTGGGACCTGCTCGGCGAACTCCTCGTCGTCGACGCCTGTCTGCCCCGCCCCACCCTGGACGGGCGTGCCTGGGCGGGATTCGCCGCCGCGCAGCAGGCCGACGGCGCCATGCCGGCCGTGCGGTCGATGCCCGAGGGCGACCCTGACGAGGTGTTCGACATCGTCTACCACCCGACGCTGGTGGCCGCGTTCGCCTCGGTGCTCGCCACCTCCCGGGCCCTGACCGCCCTCGCCCACGCCACCGCATGAGCGCCCCCGCGACGCCCTGGCCGGGCGCGGCCGAGGACACCGCTCGGCAGGCCGCCGCCCCTCACGGGGACGACGGCCTGGCCGAGCGGCTGGTGCGGGCCGTCGACGCCGTGGACGCCCCCGACGTCGTCTTCGCGGTGTCCCGCGACGGCCGCCGCACCCTGCACTGCGGGGGCACCGCTGTGTCCCCGGCGGTGCCCCGGCAGGACCTGCGCTACGAGATCGGCTCGGCCTCCAAGGCGTTCACCGGACTGCTGTTCGCGCGGCTCGTCGAACGCGGCCTGCTGACCGGGGGCGAACCCGCCGCCGCCTGCCTGCGACCGGGCCGCCCCACCGGCGCCGGCCCCGTGACCCTCGCCCACCTCGTCACGCACACCGCGGGACTGCCCGCCCTGCCGCCCGGTTTCCACCGCGCCGCGCTACCCGCCTGGCGCACCAACCCCTACGGCCGCTACCCCGCCGAACGGGTCGTCGACGCCTTCCTGCGCCACCGCCCCCGGCACCGGCCCGGCACCCGGTGGCACTACTCCAACTTCGGCGTCGCCGTGCTCGGGCACGCCCTGGCCGCCGTGACCGGCACGCCCTGGGAGGAGCTGATGGCCGAGCGGGTGCTGCGCCCGCTCGGCCTGAACGGCACCTCGCTGCGCCCGGAGGACCCCAAGACCGACGCGACCGGGCACGGCAAGGACGGCCGCACCCCCACCCTCCCCTTCGACGCGGGCGGCTTCGACGCGGCCGGTGCCGTCCGGGCCACCCCGCACGACCTGCTCACCTTCCTGGAGGCGCACCTCGACCCGGCCGGCTCCCCGGCGGCCGGCGCGCTGCGCGCGGTGCGCACCCCGGTGCTGCGGCGCGGCCGGGGACACGTCCACGAGCACACCGTGGCGTGGTTCCGGCACCCCACCGACGGCGGCCCGATGTACTTCCACAGCGGGGCCACCCTCGGCCAGCAGGCCTTCCTCGGCTTCCGCCCGGACACCGGGACAGCGCTGGTCGCGGTGTGCACCCGCCGCTACCGCGCCCGCGACCCGTTCACGCCCACGGCGTACGCGCTCCTCGCGGAGGACTGACGCACACCGGCCGGTGCGGGGCCCGGCCCCGCACCGGCCGCGGTGCGTCCTGCGGTCCGGCTACGCCCGCTGCCACAGGGCGGGTGTGCCGGCCGGCGCCCACCGGGTCTGCGCCTGGTGGCTCTGGAGGCACTGGTAGCGCACCCCGGCGACGGTCACCGTGCTGCCGGCCTCGTAGACGCGGCCCGCCGCCCACTGGTCGTTCGCCGCCTCGTCCTGCGTGGCCTGCGTGCCCTTCTGCGCGGTCGCCGTCTTCAGGACCAGGCCGAAGTCGCTCAGGATCGGGTTGACCGGCTGGTAGTACGTGGTGCCGCCGCTCGTGCAGTCGCCCGAGCCGCCCGAGGTCACGCCCTGGGCCTGCGACCCCGACAGGTAGGGGCCGCCGGAGTCGCCGGGCTCGGCGCACACCGTGGTCCTGGTGACCCCGCCGACCGTGCCCTCGGAGTAGCGGACGCTCGTGTCGTGCTGCTGGATGGTCCCGCAGTGCCAGCCGGTGGTGGAGCCGGAACGGCAGATCGACGCCCCGACGAGCGCCTGGACGGAGCCGGTGACCTGGGTCTTCTGCCCGCCCTCGCCCTTGACGTCGGCGGTGGCGGTCCAGTCGCTGTTCGCGGCCACCCAGGACATGTCCTTGCCGGGGAACGTGGACGCCTGGAACTCGCCCTGCGCGGCCTGGTTGGCGCCGGTCGTCGTGTTGCCCGGGTTGCCGCAGTGGCCCGCGGAGACGAAGCCCTGCTGCTGGTCCTTGGTGACGGAGAACCCGATGGAGCAGCGGGCGGAGTTCTCGATGTAGTAGGCCTCGCCGCCCACGAGGTCCGCCAGCGGCCGGGGCCGCTCGGCCGAGACGACGACGGCGACGCCCGCGTCCTGGGCGCCGGCCGCCTTGATGAACGACGTGGCGGCCGCGCGCCGGGCCGCCCGCACGACGACCCGGTTCGACGGCATGTCCACGTACCAGACCGGGGCGTCCTTCGTCGCGGCGCCGGCGGCGGCCTTGTCCAGCCTCTCCTTGACGGCCTCGAGGTCGGCGAGCGGCCGCTTCACGACGGCCGCCTTCGCGCCCTGCGCCTCGATGGCCGACACGTCCGAGGAGTGCGTCGTCGCCACGGTCAGCTCGGCGGCGGTCGCCCCCGTCAGCCAGGCGCCGGCGAACCGCTGCCCGAGGGAGAGACGCAGCCGGCCCGCGCGCGCACCCGCCTCGGCCTCGTTGACGAGGCGCTCGGCCGCCTGAGCGGACGTCAGCTTCAGATCCCGCTCCAGGGCCCGCAGCACCTGGGCCGGGGGCCGGTCGGCGCCGACCGTCTGGGCGGCGGTGGACGCGGGCAGCGGCGCGGGGGGCGGTGCGGCCGCCGCGGCCGTGGTCATCGCGGTGACGGCGAGGACGCCGAGAGCGGTCAGGGCGGCGCGGCGGCCGTCTGTGGGTCTGCCGAGCATGCGTGAGTACCTCCATCGAGTTCGCTTGGTCTGCGACCAAGGGGAGGCCTTGACGCGAAGTGATCAGTAAATGTCAGAAAAAATGCTTTTTAGCGCTATGGGGGGTCTCGTGAAGTGTCATGTGCACCAGTGGCCGGGCCTCTTGGGCCCTCAGACTTTCATCGTTCGTTTTCTTGAGTCGTTCGTGTTTAGCGCGATAGGTTGTGGTCATGACCGCAGCCCAGACCCCCACCCCCGCCGAGGAGCTCCGCGGCGCCGGCCTGCGGGTGACCGCCGCGCGTGTCGCGCTGCTGGAAGCCGTCCGCGCCGGTGACCACCTCGGCGTCGAGGCCATCGCCTCGGGGGTGCGCGATCGCGTCGGTCATGTCTCCCTCCAGGCCGTGTACGAAGGGCTGCACGCCCTCACCGCGGCCGGACTCATACGTCGTATCGAACCGGCCGGCAGCCCCGCCCGGTTCGAGGGCCGCGTCGGTGACAACCACCACCACGTCGTCTGCCGTTCGTGCGGTGTCGTCGCCGACGTCGACTGCGGGGTCGGCGAGGCACCCTGTCTGACCGCCTCCGACGACCACGGCTTCGCCATCGACGAGGCCGAGGTCATCTACTGGGGCCTGTGCCCCGACTGCTCCACCCCCACCGGTGCGCCCCGCGCACTGTGATTCACCTAGTCCGGAAGGTTTCCCATGGCTGAGAACTCCGATGCGATCGTCACCGATGCGAAGGCGGAGGGCACAGGCGGCTGCCCCGTCGCGCACGATCGCGCAGCGCACCCGACCCAGGGCGGCGGAAACCGCCAGTGGTGGCCTGAACGGCTCAACCTGAAGATCCTCGCCAAGGACCCGGTCGTCGCCAACCCGCTCGGCGCGGACTTCGACTACCGCCAGGCGTTCGAGGCCCTCGACCTCGACGCCGTGAAGCGCGACATCGCCGAGGTCCTGACCAACTCGCAGGACTGGTGGCCGGCCGACTTCGGCAACTACGGCCCGCTGATGGTCCGTATGGCCTGGCACAGCGCCGGCACCTACCGCATCAGCGACGGCCGCGGCGGCGCCGGCCGCGGCCAGCAGCGCTTCGCCCCCCTGAACAGCTGGCCGGACAACGGCAACCTCGACAAGGCCCGCCGTCTGCTGTGGCCGGTCAAGAAGAAGTACGGCCAGTCCATCTCCTGGGCCGACCTCATGATCCTCACCGGTAACGTCGCCCTGGAGACCATGGGCTTCGAGACCTTCGGCTTCGGCGGCGGCCGTGCCGACGTCTGGGAGGCCGACGAGGACGTCTACTGGGGCCCCGAGACCACCTGGCTCGACGACCAGCGCTACAGCGGCGACCGCGAGCTGGAGAACCCGCTCGGCGCCGTCCAGATGGGCCTCATCTACGTCAACCCCGAGGGCCCCAACGGCAACCCGGACCCGGTCGCCGCGGCCCGCGACATCCGTGAGACGTTCCGCCGCATGGCGATGAACGACGAGGAGACCGTCGCCCTCATCGCCGGTGGCCACACCTTCGGCAAGACCCACGGCGCCGGCCCGGCCGACGCCGTCGGCAACGACCCCGAGGCCGCCTCCATGGAGGAGCAGGGGCTCGGCTGGAAGTCCACCTACGGCACCGGCAAGGGCGGCGACGCCATCACCTCCGGCCTGGAGGTCACCTGGACCACCAAGCCGACCCAGTGGACCAACGACTTCTTCGGCATCCTGTTCGGCCACGAGTGGGAGCTCACCGAGTCCCCGGCCGGCGCCAAGCAGTGGGTCGCCAAGGACGCCGAGGCGATCATCCCCGACGCCCACGACCCGTCGAAGAAGCGTCTGCCCACGATGCTCACCACCGACCTGGCGCTGCGCTTCGACCCGATCTACGGCCCGATCTCCAAGCGCTTCCACGAGAACCCGCAGGAGTTCGCGGACGCCTTCGCCCGCGCCTGGTACAAGCTGACCCACCGCGACCTGGGCCCCAAGTCCCTCTACCTCGGCCCCGAGGTCCCCGAGGAGACGCTGCTGTGGCAGGACCCGCTGCCGGAGGCCGAGGGCGAGCCCATCGACGCCTCCGACGTCGAGGTCCTCAAGGCCAAGATCCTGGAGTCGGGCCTGACCGTCTCACAGCTGGTCAGCACCGCCTGGGCGTCGGCCTCGACCTTCCGCGGCAGTGACAAGCGCGGCGGTGCCAACGGCGCCCGTATCCGCCTCGAGCCGCAGCGCGGCTGGGAGGTCAACGACCCCGACCAGCTCGCCCAGGTCCTGCGGGTCCTGGAGGGCGTCCAGAGCGAGTTCAACACCGGCGCCAAGAAGGTCTCCCTGGCCGACCTGATCGTCCTCGCCGGCTCCGCGGCCGTGGAGAAGGCCGCCAAGGACGGCGGGTTCGACGTCCAGGTGCCGTTCACGCCGGGCCGCGTCGACGCGACGGAGGAGCACACCGACGTCGAGTCGTTCGCAGCGCTGGAGCCGTCGGCCGACGGGTTCCGCAACTACCTCGGCAAGGGCAACCGCCTGCCGGCCGAGTACCTGCTGCTGGACCGCGCCAACCTGCTCACGCTGACCGCCCCCGAGATGACCGTCCTGGTCGGCGGCCTGCGCGTGCTGGGCGCCAACCACCAGCAGTCGCAGCTGGGCGTCTTCACCGACACCCCCGGTGCCCTGACCAACGACTTCTTCGTCAACCTGCTCGACATGGGCACCGCGTGGAAGTCGACGTCCTCGGACCAGACCACGTTCGAGGGCCGGGACGCCGCGACCGGTGAGCTGAAGTGGGCCGGCAGCCGCGCCGACCTGGTCTTCGGCTCCAACTCCGAGCTGCGCGCGCTCGCCGAGGTCTACGCGAGCGACGACGCGAAGGAGAAGTTCGTGAAGGACTTCGTCGACGCCTGGGTCAAGGTCATGAACCTCGACCGGTACGACCTGGTCTGATCACTCCCGCGCGACGTCCGGGCCGGCCGCATCGGCCGGCCCGGACGTTCTCGTACGCGGCGGTACTCACGGGTGCGCGGAGGTGTGGGGGAGGCCACGCGCAGAACGTGGCGGCGGCCACGTCCCCGGACGAGGGCGCGGAGCTACGGTGTCGGCGACCCCAGCACCTCGTGAGTCCCGGACGGTCCCGCAGTGCTCGCAGATCTCTCCCCGCTCATAGCGGCGACCACCCAGTGGCTGATCCGCTCCTATCCCGCGTGCGGCGGCGCCCTCGCCGACGCCCTCGGCGAGGTCCAGGCCCGGCAGGCCGTGACCGTCGCCGCCTGGCTGCGCTACCCCACCCCGACCGACGTCGCGCTCCTGTCGATGGCCGGCCCGGGCGGCTCGGCGGGCCTCGACTGGATCACCGGCGCCGACGCGGCCGCCCCCGACGACACGGACAGCGCCTGGCGCTCCTGGGTCGACGAGGTCGTGGCCAGCTGGGCGGCCTGCCTGCTCACCGACCCCGAACTGGCCCGGCGGGCCGTGGCCGCGACGGCCGAGGTCGGCCACGCGACCTCGGTGCCCGCCGAGTTCCGCCGTCTGGTGTCGCCCGACCCGTACGACCGTGAGGCGGCCGCGCTGCTGCGCCACCCCGACCTCGTGGCCCCCGTGGCCGCGCTGCACGGACCCGCCCTGCACGAGCGCCTGGACCCGGGCCGGGCCCCCCTGGTCGCCTAGGCGGGCGCGCTCACGCCTTCTTGCCGCGGCCCGACAGCGCGTCGCGCATCCGGTCGACCAGGCCCACGCCCGGTGCCAGCAGCTTGTTGGCCGGCGGCTTGTCCGGGGCCGCCGGGTGCGGCCGGGTCGGCGCCGTCTTCTTCGCCAGCCGCACCTTGTCGCCCAGCTCGTCCAGCGCCTCCGGCGGGCAGGCCGCGCGCAGCCTCGGGAAGAGGTTCTGCTCCTCGTCCGCGATGTGCGCCCGCACCTCGGTCGTCAGCCGGTTGATCAGCCGGTTGAACGCGGTGTCCTCGACGTCGCAGCCCTCGAGGTCCTTCATGATCTGCTCGGCCTCGGCGTGGTCCTCGATCTCCCGGTCGGCGATCGCGTCTCCGCCCGCCACATGCTTGCGAACCGCCGGGTACAGATACTCCTCCTCGGCCACCGAGTGCCGGACCAGCTCGATGGTGACCTGGTCGGCGTACAGCTTGCGCTTCTTGTCACCGGGCGGAAGAGCCTCGATCCTGCCGAAGAGCTCCTCGACCTCGCGGTGATCGGTCATCAGCTCGTCGATGACGTTTCCGCCGTGCCCCATGTTCTCCACCTCCGGTCCGCACGGGCGGCCCCGGCCGGGCCGCCGCGGACGTCGAGTGCCCCGCGCCGGCCGCGCTCACACGGCCCGACCGTAGGGTGCGGTCATGACCTCGCAGACCTACCTCTCCGAACTGTTCTCCCTGGACGACCGGGTCGCCGTCGTGACCGGCGGCAGCTCCGGCATCGGCCGCGCGATCACCGAGGCCCTGGCGCGCGCCGGCGCCCGGGTCGTGGTCGTCGCCCGCCGGGAGGCGGAGCTCGCCGCCACGGTCGAAGCGCTGGAGGAGCGCGGCTGCCGTGCGGCCTGGGTCAGCGGGGACCTGAGCACACGCGACGGCGTGCGGACCGCGGCCGAGGAGGCCGCCGCGGTGTTCGGCGAGCCCGACATCCTGGTCAACTCGGCCGGCATCAACCTGCGTCCCCCGCTGGACGAGCTCGGCGAGGACGTCTGGGACGCCACCATGGCCGTGAACCTGGAGGCGCCGTTCCTGCTGGGGCAGCGGTTCGGACCCGGCATGGCCGAGCGGGGCTTCGGGCGCATCGTCCACGTCACCTCGCAGCAGGCCCACCGCGCCTTCGTCCAGAGCGGCGCCTACGGCGTCTCCAAGGGCGCCCTGGAGTCGCTGGCCCGCTCCCAGGCCGAGGCGTGGTCGCCGTACGGCGTCACCTGCAACACGCTCGTGCCCGGGTTCGTCATGACGCCCCTGAACGCCAAGCTGTCGTCCGACCCGGAGAAGGTCGCCGCGCTCGCCGCGCGCACCCTCCTGGGGCGCAACGGCCTGGCGGAGGACTTCGCGGGCGCCGCCGTGTTCCTCGCGAGCCGCGCCTCCGCCTATGTCACCGGGCAGTCGATCTTCGTGGACGGTGGTCTCTCCGTGCACTGAGGCGCGGTCGCGAACGTCCCGTCAACGCAGGTCGAGCCGCATGAGGACGCGGGGGTGCCCGGCCAGGACGGAGGTGGTGCCGGCGGCGTACGCGAACCCGGCCCGCTCGAAGTTGCGGCGCAGGCCGGCGTAGGCCATGGTCACGTCGACCCGGGCGTCCCCGTTGTCCAGGGGGTACGCCTCCAGCACCGGCGCGCCCCGGTCGCGGGCGAACGCGACGGCCCCGGCGATCAGGGAGTGGGTGACCCCCCGCTTGCGGTGACCGGGCCGCACCCGCAGGCACCACAGCGACCAGACCGGCAGATCGTCGAGGTGCGGGATCGTGCGGCTGCGGGCGTAGGACGTGGCCGCGCGCGGCGCCACCGCCGCCCAGCCGACCGGTTCGTCGCCGTCGTAGGCGATCACCCCGGGCGGCGGGTCGGCGCGGCAGAGCCCGGCGACGTACGCGCCGCGGTCCGGGCCGCGCAACCGCTTCTCGATCGTCGCGGGGAGGCGGTGGCTCAGGCACCAGCAGACGCTCGCCGTCGGCGACCGGGGACCGATCAGGGTACGGACGTCCTCGAAGACCTCGGCGGGGCGCACATCGAACTCCATGCCGGGCACGATGCCACGAGCCGCCGCCGGGGCGCGGGCCGTTCGTCAGGCGGGGGTCCGGAACGCCTGCAGTGTCCCGGTGACCTCCTCCTCGGAGACGGCGCCGAAGTCCTCGTACCACTCGCCGACCGCGTGCAGCCGCGGCGGCTGCACGAGACAGACGAGGTCGTCGCACTCGGCCCGCAGAGCCCGGACCGTGCGAGGGCTGCCGACGGGCACCGCCAGCACCAGGCGCGAGGGACCGTGACGGCGCAGGAACCGCAGGGCCGCGGTGGCCGTCAGCCCGGTCGTCAGTCCGTCGTCCACGAGGAAGACCGTGCGGCCCGCGACGGACGGCAGCGGGCGTCGGCCGCGGTACCGGTACTCGCGCCGGTGCAGCGCGTTGCGCTCGTTCACGACGATGTCGCCGAGCCGGTCCTCGGACAGGTGCATCATGGCCAGGCTGTTGCGGTCGTACAGCGGCGGGTCGTCGGCGACGAGTGCCCCGATCGTGGTCTCCGGCCGGACCGGCGTCCTGATCTCCCCGGCCACCAGGACGTCCAGGGGCGCCTGCAGCGCGCGGGCCACCTCGGCGGCCACCGGTACACCACCGGGGGGCAGGGCCAGCACGACAGGATCGAACGGATCACCGGGGCCCGTCCCGCCGGTCAGCCGCAGGGCCAGCTCCCGTCCGGCGTGGGTGCGGTCGCGGAAGGACATGGCACTCCTCCTCGGCGTCTGCGCGGGCGCCGGGTGCCCGGCCCGCCCGCGGCGAAACGCCGGACGGGGCCGACCGCCCGGCGCCCGCCCACATACGGTGCCGTGCCGGGGGTACCCGGTGCGTCCGGCCGCGTACCGGACGCACCGCCCGTGACCCGGTCCGCGGCGACTCCCAGGGCTAGGGGACGCACCATGACCGACCCCCACTTCGACAACTCGGCAGCGGCCGCGCAGGACGCCCTGCGCACGGTCGTGGAGAAGGGCGCCGACCAGACGGCGCTGAGCACGCTGGCGGACAGCGAGGTGCTGGTCCCGGCCGCGGCGGACGGCGAGGGCCCGGGCCCGGCGGCCCTGACCCTGCCGGTGTTCGAACAGCAGGACGGCACCTCCCTGGTGCCGGTCTTCACGTCGTCGGACCGGCTGGAGGAGGCCATGCCGCAGACGCGCCGGCACCACACGGTCCGGCTCGGCGCGCTGGCCCACGGCTGGCCGTCCGACGAACTGTCCCTGGTCATCGACGCCGGGTCGCCCGAGCAACTGGCGCTGACCGCGCAGGGCGTCCGGGCGCTGCTCGACCGGAACCAGGACGCCTGAGGGCGGGGCGCGGGGCGCGCCGGCATCCGGGGGACGTCCGGCTTGATCGCTTTTGGCTTCCGGCCGAGCGGGAACCCGGTCCCGGATCGTGCCCGTTCGACCGGTCCAGGAGGCCGTCGTGACCGACCCGCAGCACCGGCAGCAAGACCCGGCCACCCAGCACCCGCAGCCCGACTTCCCCGAACAGGACCAGCCGCACCCGGGCTGGACCGGCCCGATGGACCCGCCGCCCGACCACGGCGAGGACAGCTACCGCGGTTCCGGCCGGCTGGAGGGCCGTGCGACCGTCATCACCGGCGGCGACTCCGGTATCGGGCGGGCCGTCGCGCTGGCCTTCGCCCGCGAGGGCGCAGACGTCCTGTTCACCTACCTGGAGGAGGAGGCCGACGAGGCCCGCGAGACCGCGCGGCTGGTGGAGGAGGCCGGCCGCAAGGCGGTCGCCGTGACCTGCGACATCCGGGACGAGGAGAACTGCCGGGCGCTGATCGACCGGGCCGTCGAGGAGTTCGGGCGGATCGACGTGCTGGTGAACAACGCCGCCTACCAGATGTCCCAGCCGGACGGCATCGAGGCGATCAGCACGGAGCAGTTCGACCGCGTGATGCGCACCAACCTCTACGGGATGTTCTGGCTGACCAAGTTCGCCGTGCCGCACATCCCCGAGGGCGGCAGCGTCATCAACACGACGTCGGTCCAGGCCTACCAGCCCAGCCCCCACCTGCTGGACTACGCCATGACGAAGGGCGCGATCGTGACCTTCACCCACGGCCTGGCCCAGATGCTCGTCGAGCGCGGCATCCGCGTGAACGCGGTGGCGCCGGGCCCGGTGTGGACGCCGCTGATCCCGGCGACGCTGCCCGACACGGCCGAGTTCGGCAAGCAGAGCCCCATGGGCCGCCCGGCCCAGCCGGCCGAGATCGCCCCCGCCTATGTCTATCTCGCCTCCCAGGAGGCCAGCTTCATCACGGCGGAGATCCTCAACGCGACGGGCGGCACCCCGCTGCCGTAACGTCTCGCCGGCCGCGCACACGGGATTCTCACCCGCCGCCGGGTGTGGGTCCCGCGTCCGTGGGTAGGGCGGCGGCATGACTGGCAGCAGACCCGCCCGAGGACGCTGGGCCGTCCGACTGACCGTCCGGTACGCCGGGCTGCGCGGCGGCCGTCGAGAGCGCATGGTGGTGTCATGAGCACGCGTCCCCCCGTGGTGGTGCAGCCGCCGCAGCCGGACGGCGGACGTCCGGTGACGATCCGTGGCGAGACCACGGGCACCGCGTACAGCCTGTTCGACGTCATGGACCTGGTCCACCGCGCGGGCCTGCCCTCGGAGGACCGGGCCGTCGACGACCCCGAGCTGATCGAATGGCGTGGCGGCGGGCCCTACGACTGGACAGCGCGGAGCGCGGACAGCGCGTCGGACGACACCGCGGACGCGTCGCCCGACCCCTAACGCCGCGGCCCGCGCCCCCTGGCCGAAGGAGCCGGCATGCCGGACATGGAGCAGGACGAGGCGCGGGAGCGGTTCGCCGCGGAGCGGGTCGCGAGACTGGCGACGATCGCCCCGTCGGGGCGTCCGCATCTGGTGCCGGTCGTCTTCGCGCTGCGCGGCGACGTCGTGGTGACCGCCATCGACCACAAGCCCAAGCGCACCCTCCGCCCGGCGCGGCTGCGCGACATCGCCGTCCACCCGGCCGTCTGCCTGCTCGCGGACCTGTACGACGAGGACTGGGAGCGGCTGTGGTGGGTGCGGGCCGACGGAGGTGCCCGCGTCCTCGAACCCGGCGCGCCCGACGAGGAGACCCGCGCGGGGCACGCGGACGCGGTGGAGCTGCTGCGGGCCAAGTATCCGCAGTACGTGGAACGACCGCCGCAGGGGCCGGTCGTCGCGGTGTCCGTCCTGCGCTGGACGGGCTGGAGGTTCGCGCCGGGGAGCCGCCCACCGGGCCATTGACCCTGAGCTGTCCACGGACGTAACCTCCGTCTCCATATGTAGACAGCTCCCGAGATCGGCGTCCCGTCATGACCCAGCCCGTCGTCACCCGCCTGTCCGTGTATCCGGTCGCCGGACGGGACGCGATGCTCCTCAACCTGTCCGGCGCGCACGCCCCGTACTTCACACGCAACGTCGTCGTCCTGGAGGACTCCCAGGGCCGCACCGGACTGGGGGAGGTGCCGGGCGGCGAGGCGATCACCCGGACCCTGCGCGACGCCGGGCCGCTGGTCGTCGGCGCCCGCGTGGGCGACTACAAGCAGATCCTGCGCGCGATCGAAGCCGCCTTCGCCGACCGCGACGCCGGCGGGCGCGGGGCGCAGACCTTCGACCTGCGCACCACCGTGCACGCGGTCACGGCCGTCGAGTCCGCCCTGCTGGACCTGCTCGGGCAGCACCTGGAGGTCCCGGTCGCCGCCCTGCTCGGCGACGGCAAGCAGCGCGACACGGTCCGCATGCTCGGCTACCTCTTCCACGTCGGCGACGCGGACCGCACCGGCCTGGACTACGTGCGCGACCCCGGCTCACCGGTCGACTGGTACCGCGTCCGGTACGAGGAGGCGCTGACCCCGGAGGCGATCGTCCGGCAGGCCGAGGCCGCCCACGCCCTGTACGGCTTCCAGGACTTCAAGCTCAAGGGCGGTGTCCTGCCCGGCCCGCGGGAGGTGGAGGCCGTCCGCGCGCTCAAGGACCGCTTCCCGGACGCGCGGATCACCCTGGACCCCAACGGTGCCTGGTCGCTGCGCGAGGCCGTCGAGCTGTGCCGTCCGCTCGTCGGCACCCTGGCCTACGCCGAGGACCCGTGCGGGGCGGAGGACGGCTACTCGGGCCGGGAGGTCCTCGCGGAGTTCCGCCGGGCCACCGGACTGCCCACGGCCACCAACATGGTCGCCACCGACTGGCGGCAGCTCACCCACGCGCTCGCCCTGCACTCGGTGTCCATCCCGCTGGCCGACCCGCACTTCTGGACCATGCGGGGGTCGGTGCGCGTCGCCCAGCTCTGCCACGCGACGGGACTGACCTGGGGGTGCCACTCCAACAACCACTTCGACATCTCGCTGGCGATGATGGCCCACTGCGGCGCCGCGGCGCCGGGGGAGTACAACGCCCTGGACACCCACTGGATCTGGCAGGAGGGCCGCGAACGGCTCACCGTCGAGCCGCCGAGGATCACCGGCGGCGAGGTCGCCGTGCCGGACACCCCCGGACTGGGCGTCCGGCTGGACCGGGACCGGCTCCTCGCCGCCCATGAACTCCACCGGGAGAAGGCCCTGTCGGGCCGGGACGACGCCGCCGGCATGCGGCATCTGATCGAGGGCTGGACCTTCGACCCCAAGCGGCCCTGCCTCGTGCGCTGACCGGCTTCGCCCGGGTCAGCCGGCCTCGGCGCGCGGAAGCACCGTCACCCGGCGGAAGTTGCACGCCGCCCGGTGCGGAGGCCCGTCGGCCGGCGGCCCGCCCTGATGGGCCTTCAGGGCGACACTGACCAGGCTCATCAGCAGGTCGACGTCCGCCTCGCAGCCCAGATGGAGCGTCACCCAGCGCGAACCCGGCACCAGCCGCACCGCCGTGGAGTCCCACAGGCCCCGCCCGAAACGCTGGATCGCGGGAAGGGTGAGATGCAGATCCACCTCCCGGTCCGAGTGGAAGTGCACGATCTCGCTGTGGGCTGAGCGCAGTGCCCGCCCCGCGCCGCAGCCGGCCGGACCCGCACTGAGATCGGGCCAGACTTCCAGGCGTTCCATGGCGCGTTGGGCCAGTGTCATGGCCCCATAGTGGCGCGATCACGGCCCGGCAACCAGAGGTTGGACGAACCGTAACCGGCGCGTGAGGTCGCACACGCCGCCCGCGGCCGGAGCGGTGGGCGGCGTGCCCCGCGGCAGGTGCTCCGGAGGGGGACCGGCTACCAGAATTCATTCGCAGTGATCGGCCTTCAGGCCGGTGGTGAAGCGGATCTACTGGTCGCGACGCGGAGCGTCGCGGATTCAGGTCCGGCGGAGCCGGACGGCGTGGCTCTTTGCCTGCGGCGAGGAGCGTCGCGAGGGCTTTTCCCGGTTCAGCCGGGTGGTGCTGACACCGGTCGGTTCTGCTGTTCGATGTACTGCCTGATCACGGAGAGCGGGGCGCCGGCGACGGTTCCGGCGATGTAGGACCCGGACCAGTGTTTGCTGGCCCGCCAGTAGTGGCGTACCAGGTCGGGGAACTCCTGGCGGAGCCTTCGGGAGGAGACACCCTTGAGGGAGTTGACCAGCTTGGTCACGGCGACCTTGGGCGGGAAGTTCACCAGCAGGTGGACGTGGTTGTCCTCGCCGTTGAACTCCACCAGCTCGCACTCGAAGTCCGCACCACCGACTGCATGATCTCCTCCATACGCCTCAAGTGGGCATGGGTGAACACCTTGTGCCGGAATTTCGTCACGAGACCCAAGTGCACATGCATCACGAAAGCACAGTGCCGGCCAGTTCTGATCTCCTGCATCTCATCCATAACCCACGTATGTAGGGTGACGGTCGTGCAGCTTCGGTACAGCTTTCGCCTGTACCCGGATGCCGGCCAGCAGAGGGCGTTGGCGAAGGCGTTCGGGTGCGCCCGTGTCGTGTTCAACGACGCGGTGCGTGCCCGTGAGGACGCCCGTAGGGCCGGGCAGCCTTTCCCGACGGTCGGTCAGCTGTCCACGCGCCTGATCACCGAGGCGAAACGGACTGCCGAGCGGTCCTGGCTGGGTGAGGTCTCCGCGGTAGTGCTCCAGCAGTCCCTGCGGGACGCCGAGAGCGCTTACCGCAACTTCTTCGCCTCCCTCAAAGGCACCCGCAAGGGTCCGAAGATCAGTCCGCCCCGTTTCAAGTCCCGCAAGGACGCCCGGCAGTCGGTCCGGTTCACCGCCAACGCCCGCTGGAGCATCACCGGCGGTGGCCGTCTGGACCTGCCGAAGATCGGCGCGGTGAAGGTGACTTGGTCCCGCACCCTGCCCGCCACCCCCACCTCCGTCACCGTCGTCAAGGAGGCGGCCGGCAGGTATTTCGCCTCCTTCGTCATCGACAACGATCCCGCCGTCGATGCGACCCGGATGCCCGACACCGACCGCATCGTCGGTATCGATCTCGGCCTGACGCACTTCGCGGTCCTGTCCGACGGCACGAAGATCGACTCCCCGCGCTTCCTGCGACGCGCACAGAAGAAGCTG
>NZ_JBEYXR010000023.1:0-109993 GCF_040645135.1 Streptomyces sp. NPDC046859 | reverse complement strand
AAGCGGGTCCGCAAGGAGATCGACGCCCAGTACCCCGACACCGTGCTCCTGGCCGAGGCGAACCAGTGGCCCGAGGACGTGGTCGACTACTTCGGGGACTACGCCTCCGGCGGCGACGAGTGCCACATGGCGTTCCACTTCCCCGTCATGCCGCGCATCTTCATGGCCGTGCGCCGCGAGTCCCGCTACCCCGTCTCCGAGATCCTGGCGAAGACCCCGGCCATCCCGTCGGGCTGCCAGTGGGGCATCTTCCTGCGCAACCACGACGAGCTGACCCTGGAGATGGTCACCGACGAGGAACGCGACTACATGTGGGCCGAGTACGCCAAGGACCCCCGCATGCGCGCCAACATCGGCATCCGGCGCAGGCTGGCGCCCCTGCTGGACAACGACCGGAACCAGATCGAGCTGTTCACCGCGCTGCTGCTGTCCCTGCCCGGCTCGCCGATCCTCTACTACGGCGACGAGATCGGCATGGGCGACAACATCTGGCTCGGCGACCGCGACGCCGTGCGCACACCGATGCAGTGGACGCCGGACCGCAACGCCGGTTTCTCGTCGAGCGACCCGGGACGGCTGTTCCTGCCGACGATCATGGACCCGGTCTACGGCTACCAGGTCACCAACGTCGAGGCGTCGATGTCCTCGCCGTCCTCGCTGCTGCACTGGACCAGGCGCATGATCGAGATCCGCAAGCAGAACCCCGCCTTCGGACTGGGCTCCTACACCGAACTCCAGTCGTCGAACCCGGCGGTGATCGCGTTCCTGCGCGAGTACGAGGACGACCTCGTGCTCTGCGTGAACAACTTCTCCCGGTTCGCGCAGCCCACGGAACTGGACCTCAGCCCGTTCGCCGGGCGCCATCCGGTCGAGCTGTTCGGCGGGGTGCGATTCCCGGCCATCGGGGATCTGCCGTACTTGCTGACGCTCGGGGGCCACGGCTTCTACTGGTTCCGGCTGCGCAAGGACGCCGCCTGAGACCCGGGCGGGGCGGTTTCCACCGCCCCGCCCGGGGCACGCAGAAGTATCACCCCGACCGTCCGGGGAAAGGACGCGACGTCATGTCGGAAGCCGTCACCCGTAGCACCCTCGTCACCCCGCCCGGCCTCCTCGCGTCACTGGACCCCCTGCTCAGAGACTGGCTGCCACGGCAGCGCTGGTTCGCCGGCAAGGGACGTCCGGTCACGGGCTTCTCGCTGGTCGCGGCGACGGAACTGCTGCCGCCCGGAGGCAAGCGCGGCCTGTACCACCTGCTGGTGCGCGCCCATCAGCCGCTCACACCGGCGCGGGGCGCGCCGGAGCAGCCGGCCGACTGCTACCAGTTGCTCGTCGGGGACCGTGAGGCGCTGCCGCCCCGGCTGGCGCCCGCGCTGATCGGGCATGTCACCGAGGGCCCCCTCGCGGGGCGCACCGTGTACGACGCGCTGTACGACCAGCGCCCCTGCGAACTCCTGCTGGAGGCCCTGCGCAGCGGGGCACGCGTCGGCGCCCTGCGCTTCGAACGGGACCCGGGCGCCGAGATCCGGTCGGCGCTGGTGCCCCGCCTGGTCACCTCGGAGCAGTCCAACTCGTCGGTCGTATACGGCGATACGTTCATCCTGAAGCTGCTGCGCCGGGTGGTGCCCGGCGTCAACCCGGATCTGGAGCTGCCGCTGGCGCTGGCCCGCGAGGGCTGCGACCGGGTGCCCGCGCCGACGGCGTGGATACGGGCGGAGCTGTCGGGTGAGCCGTATGTGCTGGGTGTGCTCCAGCCGTTCGTGCAGGGCGCGGGGGACGGCTGGGACCTGGCGCTGCGCGGTCTCGCCAAGGGCGAGGAGTTCACCTCCGCGGCCCGGGCCCTCGGGCGTGCGACGGCCGAGGTGCACATGGCGCTGGCCCGTGCCCTGCCGACCGTCACGCTCGGGCACACCCAGGTGCGGCAGCAGGTCGAGGGCATGGCAGGACGGCTCGACGCGGCCGCCCAGGCGGTGCCCGCGCTGCGGCCGTACGCCCCCGCCCTGCGCTCGGGCTTCGACGCGCTGGCCGATCTCGCCGCCGAGGGGTGCACCTGGACGGCCCAGCGCGTCCACGGCGATCTGCACCTCGGGCAGTGCCTGCGCTCGCCCGCCGGCCGGTGGTGGCTGATCGACTTCGAGGGCGAGCCGTCGAAGCCGCTCGCCGAGCGGCGGATGCCGCAGCCTCCGGTGCGGGACGTGGCCGGCATGCTGCGCTCCTTCGACTACGCCGCCCACTCCGCCGAGCACCCCGCACCGGGCTGGGCGGACGCCTGCCGGGCCGCCTACTGCTCCGGGTACGCCGAGGCCGGTGGCGCCGACCCGCGGACCGATCCGGTGCTGCTGCGGGCGTACGAGACCGACAAGGCGATCTACGAGGTCGTCTACGAGGCACGGCACCGGCCCGACTGGCTGCCGGTGCCGATGGCGGCGATACGCCGCCTCGCCGCCGACGTCCCGCCCGCACCTCCCTCCACTCCCGTTTCCCCCCCTTCGCCGAGGAGGCCACGCCCGTGACCCCGCGCACCACTCCCTCCAGCGGTCCGGACCCGCAGACACCGCCCGGGACGACGGCCGAGCCCACGCCGGCCGCGAAGAAGGCGACGGCGAAGAAGGCCGCGGCGGCCGGGAAGGCCACGCCCGCGAAGGCCGTCGAGAAGGCCGTGGCGTCGATGCGGAGGGGCGTGGCGAAGAAGGCCGCACCCGCGGCGGCGGCGCAGAGGACGGCCGCGAAGAAGGCCCCGGTGACGGCGGCCGCCAAGAAGGCGGCCCCCGGGGAGGCCGCCGCGGAGAAGGCCCCGGCGAAGAAGCCCGCGGCCAGGAGGACCGCCGCGAAGAAGGCTCCGGCCGAGAAGGCCGTGACGAAGAAGGCCGTGGCGAAGCAGGCCGTGGCGAAGCAGGCCGTGGCGAAGAAGGCGGTCGCCAGGAGGGCCGCGGCCGACGCTCCGGCCCCGGACAAGGCCGCGGTCGAGGAAGCCGCGGCGAAGAAGGCCGTCTCCAAGAAGGCCGCCGCCAAGAAGACGGCCGCGACCACCAGGACCGTCGCCAAGAAGACCACCGCGAAGAAGACCGTGGCCCGGCAGGCCACCGCCAGGACGCCTGCCGAGGCCGCCGCGGGCAAGGGGACCGCCGCCGCGGTCCCGCCGGCCGGGGGCGCGGACGCGAAGAAGGCCGGGGGCCGGAAGATCCCCGCCCAGCAGGCCCCCCGGAAGAAGATCCCGGCCCAGCAGGCGTCCGGGGGCACCGCCGGACCCGGTACCCCCGCCGAGCAGCCGGCTCCCGTCACAGCCGCCGGCTCCGCCGCCCTCGACGCCGCCGACCGCGAGCGGCTGCTCTCCGGCACGCACCACGACCCGCACTCCGTGCTCGGGGCGCATCCCGTCCCCGGTGGCGTCGCCTTCCGTGCCTTCCGGCCGTTCGCCCTGTCGGTGACGGTCGTCGCCGGTACCGTGCGGGCCGAGCTCCACGACGACGGCGACGGGTTCTTCACGGGGCTGCTGCCGCTGCGGGACGCGCCGCAGGACTACCGGCTCCTCGTGGCGTACGAGGGGACGGTGCAGGAGACCGAGGACGCCTACCGCTTCCTGCCCGCGCTCGGCGAGCTCGACCTGCATCTGATCGGCGAGGGCCGGCACGAGGAGCTGTGGCGGGCGCTCGGCGCCCAGCCGATGACCCACCAGGGCGTGACCGGCACCCGCTTCACCGTGTGGGCGCCGAACGCGCGCGGCGTCTCGCTCGCCGGCACCTTCAACTACTGGGACGGCACCGGCTTCCCGCTGCGCTCGCTCG
The DNA here is from genome assembly GCF_040645135.1 of Streptomyces sp. NPDC046859. Taxonomy (NCBI): domain Bacteria; kingdom Bacillati; phylum Actinomycetota; class Actinomycetes; order Kitasatosporales; family Streptomycetaceae; genus Streptomyces; species Streptomyces sp. NPDC046859. The sequence continues at coordinate 106,211 of NZ_JBEYXR010000023.1, read as the reverse complement.
GCGGCACCGGCGTGTGGGAGCTGTTCGTGCCCGGCATCGGCGAGGGCGAGCTGTACAAGTTCGAGATCACCCGGCCGGACGGTTCGAAGACGCTGCGCGCGGACCCGATGGCCCGCCGCACGGAGGCTCCGCCGAACACCTCCTCCATCGTGCACGCCTCGGAGTACGAGTGGGGTGACGCGGACTGGCTGGAGCGGCGCGGCGCCCCGGCCCCGCACGAGGCGCCGCTCTCCGTGTACGAGGTCCACCTGCCGTCCTGGCGGCCGGGGCTGACGTACCGCCGGCTCGCCGAGCAGCTGCCCGCCTACGTCAAGGACCTCGGGTTCACGCACGTGGAGCTGATGCCCGTGGCCGAGCACCCGTTCGGGGGCTCCTGGGGCTACCAGGTCACCGGGTTCTACGCGCCGACGGCCCGGCTCGGCACCCCGGACGACTTCAAGTACCTCGTGGACCGGCTGCACCAGGCCGGCATCGGGGTGCTGATGGACTGGGTGCCGGCGCACTTCCCGCGCGACGACTGGGCGCTGGCCGAGTTCGACGGGCGCCCCCTGTACGAGCACGAGGACCCGCTGCGCTCCGCGCACCCCGACTGGGGGACGCTGGAGTTCGACTTCGGGCGGCGCGAGGTGCGCAACTTCCTGGTCGCCAACGCGGTGTACTGGTGCGAGGAGTTCCACATCGACGGGCTGCGGGTGGACGCCGTCGCCTCGATGCTCTACCTGGACTACTCCCGCGAGCCGGGCCAGTGGGTGCCCAACGAGCACGGCGGCCGGGAGAACCTGGACGCGGTGGCGTTCCTGCAGGAGATGAACGCGACCGTGTACCGGCGCAACCCGGGGGTCGTCACCATCGCGGAGGAGTCGACCGCCTGGGACGGCGTGACCCGTCCGACGCACGTGACCGGGCCGGGCGGCTTCGGCGGGCTGGGCTTCGGGCTGAAGTGGAACATGGGCTGGATGCACGACTCGCTGGAGTACATGGCGAAGGAGCCGGTCCACCGCAGGCACCACCACGACGAGATGACCTTCTCGATGGTGTACGCCTACAGCGAGAACTACGTCCTGCCCATCTCGCACGACGAGGTGGTCCACGGCAAGCGGTCCCTGGTGTCGAAGATGCCCGGCGACTGGTGGCAGCAGCGGGCCAACCTGCGGGCCTACCTGGGCTTCATGTGGGCGCACCCCGGCAAGCAGCTGCTGTTCATGGGACAGGAGTTCGCGCAGGGCGCCGAATGGTCGGAGGCGCACGGCCCGGACTGGTGGCTGCTGGACCCGGCGTACGGGGCGGAGGCGGACCACCGGGGCGTGCGCGACCTGGTGCGCGACCTGAACACGGTCTACCGCCACACGCCGGCGCTCTGGCAGCGGGACACCGACCCGTCCGGCTTCCGGTGGGTGGTGGGGGACGCGGCCGACGACAACGTCTTCGCGTTCCTGCGCTACGACGCCGAGGGCGTGCCGCTGCTGGCGGTGTCGAACATGTCGCCGGTCGTCCGTGACGACTACCGGCTGGGCGTCCCGGACGACGTTCCGGCCTGGCACGAGGCGGTGAACACGGACGCGGCCCGCTACGGCGGCAGCGACGTCACCAACCCCGACCCCGTCAAGCCGGAGCCGCAGAGCTGGCACGGATGCCCGGCGAGCATCCGGCTGACGCTGCCGCCGCTGGCCACGGTGTGGCTGCGCCCGGCTTAGTTCCAACGGCTCCGCCCCGGATGCCGCTCCTCGGACGCCGGAGGGGCTGACTTCTCAGCCCCTCCGGCGTTGCTCAGTTCGTGGCCAGCGCCTTCGGCAGGCGGCCCGTGTGCAGGACGCCGAGCCGCTGCGTCGCCCGGGTCAGCGCCACGTACAGGTCGCTGGTGCCGTACAGCCCCGGCTCGACCACCAGCACCGAGTCGAACTCCAGCCCCTTGGCCTGGCGCGGGTCGAGCAGGACGACCGTGCGGGTGAGGTCGGGCTGCTCGCCCGCCGTCACGCCGTCCAGCCGGGCCGCGAGCCTGCGGTGCAGATGGCGGGGCGCGATGACCGCGAGGCGTCCCTCGGCCGGCGTGAGCTCCTCGACGGCCTTGGCCACCGCGCCGGGCAGATCGTCGGTGGCCCGGACCCAGGGACGCACACCTGTGGACCGTACGGAACTCGGCGGTTCGAAGTCCGGGTCCTCCGCCCTGACGACGGCCGCCGCCAGCTCCATGATCTCGGCGGGCGTGCGGTAGTTGACGCCCAGCCGGGCGTGCTCCCAGCGGTCCTCGACGTACGGCTGGAGGATCTTCGCCCAGGACCCGACGCCGGCCGGCTCCGCGGTCTGCGCCGGGTCGCCGACCAGGGTCATCGACCGCGTGGGGACACGTCGCATGAGCAGCCGCCAGGCCATCGGGGACAGCTCCTGCGCCTCGTCGACGATGATGTGCCCGAACGCCCAGGTGCGGTCGGCCGCCGCGCGCTCGGCGGCGCTGCGGTGGTCGTCCTCCTCCTGACGCTCGGCGAACCGCTCGGCGTCGATGATGTCGTGCGCGGAGAGGACCTCGCTGTCCTCCTCTCCCTTGTCCTCGAACTCGTAGGTCCGGGACGCGTACGACACGTCCAGCACGCCCTGCGCGTAGGCGATCTGCGTCTCGCGCTCACGTTCGGCCCGCGCCCGGGCGAGACGGTCGTCCTCGCCGAGCAGTTCGGCGGCCTCGTCGAGCAGCGGTACGTCCGACACGGTCCACGCCCGGGTCACGGGCCGCCGGATCGCGGCCGCGTCCTCGTCGGGGAGGTAGCCGACGGGGTCGGCGAGGAAGTCGGCGACCAGGCGCTGCGGGGTGAGCCGCGGCCAGAGCTGGTCGATGGCCGCCCACACCTCGGGGTTCTCGGCGATCTCGTCGCGGATCTGGGTGATGTCGCTGGGGTCGAGGAGGCTGGTGCCGTCGAAGGGGTCGGTGCCGACCCGCTCGGCGTACAGCTCGGTGAGGGTGTTGAGGATGTGCCCCTCGAAGTGCTCGCGGGCCGCGTTGTGCGGCAGCCGGGCGGCGCGGGTCTTCTCCCGGGCCACCTTCACCAGTCCGTCGTCGAGCATCAGGACCTCGCGGTCGTGCTCGATGGCGATGACCGGATCGGGCAGCGCCTGCCAGTCCCGGACGACCTCGGCGAGGACGTCCGCCATGTCGGCGCGGCCCTTCACGGCCGCCGCCTCCCGGGTGTCGGCCGCGGTCGCCCTCACGCCGGGGAACAGTTCGCCGACGGTGGCCAGCAGCACCCCGGTCTCGCCGAGGGAGGGCAGGACCTCGCCGATGTAGCCGAGGAAGGCGGGGTTGGGGCCGACGATCAGGACGGCGCGCTTGGCGAGCAGCTCGCGGTGCTCGTAGAGCAGGTAGGCGGCGCGGTGCAGGGCGACGGCGGTCTTGCCGGTGCCGGGGCCGCCCTCGACGACGAGGACGCCGCGGTGCGGTGCCCGGATGATCTCGTCCTGCTCGGCCTGGATGGTCTGCACGATGTCGTGCATGCGGCCGGTGCGGGCGGCGTCGAGCGCGGCGAGCAGGACGGCGTCGCCGGTGGGGTCCTCGTGGCCGGTGCGCTCGCGGTCGCCGAGGTCGAGGATCTCGTCGTGCAGGGCGGTGACGGTACGCCCCTCGGTGGTGATGTGCCGCCGGCGCCGCAGCCCCATCGGGGTGTGGCCGGTGGCCAGGTAGAAGGGGCGGGCGACGTCGGCCCGCCAGTCGACGAGGATCGGGGTGCGCTCGGCGTCGTCGGCGCGCAGCCCGATCCGGCCGATGTGGTGGGCCGCGCCCGAGGAGAGGTCGATCCGGCCGAAGCACAGGGAGCCGTCCACCGCGTTCAGCGCGGCGAGCAGCCCCGAGCGTTCGGCGACGAGGATGTCCCGCTCCAGGCGGGCCTGCATGGGCTTGTCGCCTTGGGCGAGCGCGTCCGAGACTCCGGCCTCGGTGTCGCCGCGCAGGGCGTCGACGCGTGCGTACAGGCCGTCGATGAATTCCTGCTCGCGTCGCAATTCACCGTCTTGGAATTCGGTGTTTGACAATTCCGCTCCCGCCCGGATATACTGTGCTCACTGGACTTCTCCGCGTCTTCGCTATTCGAAGTCGCGAACCATTGAATATACGCAAAGAAATCCCCCGGGCGCAATTGCCCCGGGGGATTTCTGCTGTGCGCGGCGCGGTGGGCGCGGTGCTCAGAGCACGTCGGCCAGCTCCTGAAGGAGCCGCCGCTTGGCCCGTGCCCCGACCATCGCCTTCACCGGCTCGCCGTCGCGGAACACGATGAAGGTCGGCATGGACAGCACCTTGTAGGCGTTGGTCGTCAGCGGATTGGTGTCCACGTCGAGCTGGACCACCTTCAGCCGCTCCCCCTCCTCCGCGGCCAGCGCGCCGAGCACCGGTCCCATCTGCCGGCACGGCGGGCACCAGTCGGCGGTGAACTCCACCAGCACCGGCAGCCGCGCCCCGATCACCTCCGCCTCGAAGTCCGCGTCCGTCACCTCGGTCACGCCCGCTGTCCCGGTCACAGGTCCCGCCCTCCCAGTTCGCACAACGGTGGTTCGCTCTCGGCCAGCGCCAGCCGCAGCCCGATCTTGGCGCGTACGGCCCGCAACTCACCGATCAGCGCGTCCAGCTCGTCCAGCTTGCGCCGGTACACCGCGAGCGAGGCCGGACAGGTGTCGCCCTCCGGATGCCCGGCCCGCAGGCACTCCACGAACGGCCGGGTCTCCTCCAGGTCGAACCCGAAGTCCTGCAACGTCCTGATCTGCCGGAGCAACCGGAGATCGCCCTCGTCGTACACCCGGTGCCCGTTGGCGCCGCGCCGGGCGGGCAGCAGCCCGCGCGACTCGTAGTAGCGCAGGGTGCGCGTCGTGGTCCCGGCCCGTGCGGCCAGCTCGCCGATTCGCATGCGGTCGAACGTAGTCCTTGACGCCGACGTCAGGGCAAGGGCCGCACACGGCCGGACGCCCGGCCCCGGTTCAGGCGGGGCCGGGCGTCCGGTGCGAAGGGACCGGTCAGGGCGGTCAGGCCTTCGCGAGCTCCTTCTCGCCGTCCTGCCGCGGCGCCGCGGCCGGCGCGGGCTCGCCCTCGTGGCCGTGGTCGTCGAGCAGGGTCTTCTCGTCGAAGGGGATCTGGCCGGCGAGGACCTGGTCGACCCGCTCGCGGTCGATCTCCTTCGTCCAGGTGCCGATGAGCACCGTGGCGACGGCGTTGCCCGCGAAGTTCGTCAGGGCGCGGGCCTCGCTCATGAAGCGGTCGATGCCGACGATCAGGCCGATGCCGTCCACCAGGGCCGGCTTGTGCGACTGCAGACCGCCCGCCAGGGTGGCGAGGCCGGCGCCGGTGACACCGGCGGCGCCCTTGGAGGCGACCAGCAGGAAGAGCAGCAGCGGGATCTGCTCACCGATCGACATCGGGGTGCCCATGGCGTCGGCGATGAACAGGGACGCCATGGTCATGTAGATCATGGTGCCGTCGAGGTTGAAGGAGTAGCCGGTCGGGACGGTGATGCCGACGACGGGCTTGCTGATGCCGAGGTGCTCCATCTTCGCGATGAGGCGCGGCAGGGCCGACTCCGAGGACGACGTCGACAGGATCAGCAGGAACTCGCGGCCCAGGTACTTGCAGAGCGTGAAGATGTTGAGGCCGGCGACGATCCGCAGCAGCGCGCCGAGCACGAGGAAGACGAAGAGGAAGCAGGTGACGTAGAAGCCGAGCATCAGCACGGCGAGGCTCTTGAGCGCGTCCACTCCGGCGGAGCCGGTGACGGCGGCGATGGCACCGAAGGCACCGATCGGCGCGGCCCACATCACCATGGCGAGGATGCGGAAGACGAGCCGCTGGATGTGCTGCACGCCCCGCAGGACCGGCTCCCCGGCCGAGCCCATGGCCTGCAGGGCGAAACCGGCGAGCAGCGCGATCAGGAGGGTCTGCAGAACCGACTCGGAGGTGAAGGCGGAGACCATCGTGGTGGGGATGATGCCGAGCAGGAACTCGGTGGTGTCCTTGGCCTCGGCGTCCACCTGCGCATGGCCGACGTCCTTGACCGCGTCGGTGACCGCGAGACCGGAGCCGGGCTCGAGGATGTTGCCGACGACGAGCCCGATGGCGAGGGCGATCAGCGACATCACCAGGAAGTAGCCCAGCGCGATACCGCCGACCGCGCCGACCTTGGCGGCCTTCCGCACGGAGCCGATGCCCAGCACGATCGTGCAGAAGATGATCGGCGAGATCATCATCTTGATCAGCGCGACGAAGCCGGTCCCGATGGGCTTCAGCTCCACGGCGAAGTCGGGCGCGGCCAGGCCCACGGCGATGCCGAGGGCGACCGCGATGATCACCGCGATGTAGAGGTAGTGCGTGCGGTCCCGCTTGGTGACGGGTGCGGCAGGTGCCGTATCGGGGGAACTGGCGGCGGCCACGGCTGCCCTCCTTGACGTCTTCGTCGGTTGTCACCGGCGTGCGGCTCACGTCCGGGGTGGGGGTTCGCTGGTGGACAGGCGCGCCCCTGGGGACGGGGGTCGTGTGCAGCGATGCGGTGACTATCTCCCGGCGTGTGAGGGCGGTCACCCTTCCGTTCATTTAGTTCACCGGGAAACGTGCGGGCAGACTGGCGGCATGCGTATCCCCGTCCCGAGCCCGCGCAGCCTGGCAGGCCAGCTCTTCGCCATGCAGGCCGTGCTGATCGCGGTGCTGTTCTCCGGATACGCGGTCTTCACCTACCTCAGCGACCGCGACCAGGCCGAGGACGCCGCGGGCCGGCAGGCCGCGGCCGTGGCGCAGTCCATCGCCGACGCCCCGTCCACGCCGGACGCCATCCGCACCGACGACCCGACGGCCGCGCTCCAGCCGTACGCGCTGCGCGTGCAGCGGGACGCCGAGGTCGACTTCGTCACGATCATGGATCCGGGCGGGATCCGCTGGACCCACCCCGACGAGCGGCAGATAGGGCAGCACTTCCGCGGGCACACCGAGCGCGCGCTGCGCGGCGAGCCGTTCACGGAGACCTACACCGGCACCCTCGGCCCGTCGGTGCGGGCGGTGGTGCCGATCTACGACGGCGGCACCGGCCGGGAGCACATCGTGGGCCTGGTCAGCGCGGGCATCCGGGTGGAGGAGATCAGCAAGCGGGTGCAGGAGCAGCTGACCGCCCTGATCGGCGGGGCGGCGGGGGCGCTGACACTGGGCGCGGTCGGCACGTACGTGATCAACGCCCGGCTGCGCCGACACACCCACGGGATGAACGCGGCCGAGCTCAGCCGGATGCACGACTACCACCAGGCCGCCCTGCACGCCGTGCGGGAGGGGCTGCTGATGCTGGACGGGCAGTTCCGGGTGGCGCTGATCAACGACGGGGGCCGGGAGCTGCTCGGGGTGGGCGACGTGGTGGGCCGTTCCGTGGCGGAGCTGGGGCTGCCGGCGCCGCTGACGGGGACGCTGCTCGCGTCCGAGCCCCGGGTGGACGAGGTGCACCTGACCGCGGAGCGGGTGCTGGTGGTGAACACCTCCCCGGTGTCCGGCGGCGAGCGGCGCGGCACGGTGGTGACGCTGCGCGACGTGACCGAGCTGCAGTCGCTGATGGGCGAGCTGGACTCGGAGCGGGGCTTCACGCAGGCGCTGCGCTCGCAGGCGCACGAGGCGGCGAACCGGCTGCACACGGTGGTGTCGCTGATCGAGCTCGGGCGGGCCGAGGAGGCGGTGGAGTTCGCCACCGCCGAGCTGGAGCTGGCGCAGGCGCTGACGGACCAGGTGGTCGCGGCGGTGAGCGAGCCGGTGCTGGCAGCGCTGCTGCTGGGCAAGACCGCGCAGGCCAACGAGCGGGGCGTGGAACTCGTCGTGTCGGAGGACAGCCGGCTCGACGACGGGCTGCTGAGCGACGCGCTGCCCGCCCGGGACCTGGTGACGGTGCTGGGCAATCTGATCGACAACGCCGTGGACGCGGCGCAGGGAAGTGTGGGGGCGCGGGTGACGGTGACGGCGTACGCCGAGGACGGCGAGCTGGTACTGCGGGTGACGGACACCGGCACCGGGGTGGACCCCGCCCACGCCGAGGCGGTGTTCCGGCGCGGGTTCTCCACGAAGCCGGCCGGCCCGGGCGGCCGGGGCCTGGGCCTCGCGCTGGTCCGGCAGGTCGTGATCCGGCACCAGGGAGAGCTGGCGGTGACCCGGGCCGAGGGCGGCGGGGCGGCCTTCGAGGCGCGGCTGCGCCTGGCGGGCGGCGGCGCCGGGGCTGGAGCCGTGCCCGCGCAGGGCTCCCCCGCCGGGGACGCCGTGGCCGTGAGAGGTGACGTATGACCGCGGGCGCCGCGCAGGCGATCCGGGTGCTGGTGGTGGAGGACGACCCGGTCGCGGCGGACGCGCACGTGATGTACGTCGGCCGGGTGCCGGGATTCGTGGCGGTCGGCAAGGCGCACACGGGTGCGGAGGCGCGCCGGGCGCTGGAGCGCACACCGGTGGATCTGCTGCTGCTCGATCTGCATCTGCCGGATGTGCACGGGCTGCAGCTGGCCCGGTCGCTGCGGACCGCCGGGCATCACGCGGACGTGATCGCGGTCACGTCCGCGCGGGATCTTGCGGTGGTGCGCGAAGGCGTGTCGCTGGGCGTCGTGCAGTACGTGCTGAAGCCGTTCACCTTCGCCACGCTGCGGGACCGGCTGGTGCGGTACGCGGAGTTCCACGCGGCCGTGGGCGAGGCGAGCGGCCAGGACGAGGTGGACCGGGCGCTCGCCGCGCTGCGGGCACCGGGCCCCGCCGCGCTGCCGAAGGGCCTGAGCGGTCCGACGCTGGAGCGGGTGACCGGTGCGGTGCGGGACGCGGACGGGGGGCTGACGGCGGCCGGGGTCGCCGAGGCCGTCGGGATCTCCCGGATCACGGCCCGCCGCTATCTGGAGCACCTGGTGGACGCGGGGCGGGCCGAACGCAGGCCCGTGTACGGGCAGGTGGGGCGACCGGAGCTGGTGTACCGGTGGGTTCCGGGGCCCGGGACGGGCCGCTAGGACCTTTCGTGTAGGCCGGGTCCGTGAGGTCGCGTCGTCCGCCGTGGGGCGGGCCTTGCGCCGCCCGGCACGACCTCCTCGACCGCTTTCCCCCGCACATGCATTGACCTGACTAGACCACTCCTCTTAGGTTCACCGGGCAGCCGTCCAGCGCCACAACGTCGTGCGCCCGCAGGAGGTCATGCCCGTGCGCCCCACCGCCGCCCTCCCCCCGCTCCTCGCCGCCGCCCTCGCCGCCGCCACGCTCACCGCGTGCGGCGGCGGTGCCGGCAGCGACCCGGACACCGTGAAGGTCTCCTTCAAGCAGTCCACGGACAACTCCGTGAAGGTGATGGACACCTATCTCGCGGACATCAAGAAGCAGTTCGAGAAGGCGAACCCCGGCAAGAAGGTGGAGTTCGTCCCCATCAAGGCCCCGGACTCGGAGTACTACACCAAGCTCCAGCAGATGCTCCGCTCCCCCAAGACCGCTCCCGACCTGGTCTACGAGGACACCTTCCTCATCAACTCGGACATCACCAGCGGGTACTTGAAGCCGCTCGACCCGTATCTCGCCAAGTGGCGGGACTGGGACCAGTTCATCGACACCGCGAAGGCCGCCGCCAAGGGCGAGGACGGCAAGACGTACGGCGTCCCGGACGGCACCGACACCCGGGGCCTGTGGTTCGACAAGGGTGTCTTCGCCAAGGCGGGCCTCCCGTCCGACTGGCGGCCGAGGACCTGGGACGACGTCCTCGACGCGGCCCGCACGATCAAGAAGAAGGTCCCCGGCGTCACCCCCCTCAACGTCTACACCGGCAAGCCCGCCGGCGAGGCCGCCACCATGCAGGGCTTCGAGATGCTGCTGTACGGCACGAACGACGGCGCCTCGGACCCGCTCTACGACAAGGCGTCCAAGAAGTGGATCACCGGCGGCAAGGGTTTCCGTGACGCCCTGGCGTTCGTGGAGACGGTCTACAAGGAGAGGCTGGGACCGGACGTCTCGGACGCCCTCGACCCCAACTTCGGCACCCGGGTGCGCGGTGAGCTGCTTCCCGAGGGCAGGCTCGGCATCGACCTCGACGGCTCCTGGCTGCCGCAGGACTGGCTGGAGGGCAGCGGGCACGAGTGGCCCGAGTGGTCCGAGAAGCTGGGCCTCGCCCCCATGCCCACCCAGAACGGGCAGGCGCCCGGCAAGGTGAGCATGTCCGGCGGCTGGACGTGGGCGATCCCCGCCAAGGCGGGCAACCCCGACCTCGCCTTCGAGTTCGTGAAGACGATGCAGACCAAGGCGAACGCGCAGAAGTGGTACATCGCCAACTCCGGCATCGCGGTCCGCAAGGACGTCGCCGCCGACCCCGCGTACGTCGACGCCCAGCCCGGCATCGAGTTCTTCACGGACCTGGTGGCCTCGACCCACTACCGGCCCGCCTACCCGGCGTACCCGAAGGTCTCGACCGCGATCCAGGAGGCCATGGAGGGCGTGACGACGGGTGACGTGTCGGTGGAGGACGCGGCGAAGGCGTACGACGAGGAGCTGAAGTCGGCGACGGACGGCCAGGTGATCGAGAAGTGAGCCACCGCTCATGAAGACCGCCACCGACCCCGGCCTCGCGAAGGGGCCGGGTCCGGCCGCCGTGTCGCCTCGCCCGGGTACCCGGCCGCGCCGCGTCCCGCTGCTGCGGGTCCTGCCGCTGGCCCCGGCGGTCGTCCTGCTGCTGCTGTTCCTGGCCGGTCCGATCGCGTACTGCGCCTACATCGCGTTCACCGACCTCCAGCTCACCGGGCAGGCCGAGGACTCGTTCGTCGGCTTCGAGAACTTCACCACCGCCTTCGGCGACGACGCGTTCCTGAACGCCGTCCGGCACACCCTGGTCTTCACGGTGATCTCGGCGCTGATCGGCCAGAACACCCTGGGGCTGGCGCTGGCGGCGCTGATGCAGCGCGCCTCGAAATCGGTGCGCACGCTGGTCGGCGGGATCGTCATCACGGCGTGGGTGCTGCCGGAGGTCGTCGCCGGATTCCTGCTGTACGCCTTCTTCCGCCGCGAGGGCACCCTGAACGCCGTACTGGACTGGCTGCATCTGCCCACCCAGAACTGGCTGTTCACCCTCCCGATCCTCGCGGTGTCCTTCGCGAACGTCTGGCGGGGCACGGCCTTCTCAATGCTGGTGTACTCGGCGGCCCTCAACGAGATCCCGAAGGAGATCACCGAGGCCGCCGAGGTCGACGGGGCCGGCGGCCGGCGCCGGCTGTGGCACATCACGCTGCCGATGATCCGGCGCTCCATCGGCACCAACCTGATGCTGATCACCCTGCAGACGCTGTCCGTGTTCGGGCTGATCTGGGTGATGACCCGGGGCGGTCCGGGCGGCCGCAGCCAGACGCTGCCGCTGTTCATGTACGAGGAGGCGTTCCAGAAGAGCATGATCGGCTACGGCACCGCGGTCGCCCTGCTGCTGCTCGTGGTGGGCTCGCTGTTCTCGGTGGTCTATCTGCGTCTGCTGCGGACGGAGGTCTGAGCCATGCCGCGCACGCTCTCGTCCCGCAGGGCCTCGCACCGGCTGGCCGCCGACGCCGGACTGCTGGTGGTGGCCGCCGCGTTCGTGCTCCCGCTGGCCTGGGTGGTGCTGTCCGCCCTGGACCCGCACGCCGATCTGCGGGTGAAGCTCCCGGACGGGCTGACCCTGGACAACTTCGACGCCGTCATGACCCCGGACATCACCTTCACCCCGCTGCTGAACAGCCTGCTGCTGTGCGGCGGCGGGACGCTGCTGACGGTGGCGTGCGCGGCGCTGGCCGCCTATCCGCTGTCGCGGTTCCGGTCCCGCCTCAACCGGCCGTTCCTGCTGACGGTCCTGTTCGCGACGAGCCTGCCGATCACCGCGATCATGGTGCCGGTGTACGCGCTGTTCGTGCAGGTGAACCTGATCGACACCGTGGAAGGCACGATCTTCTTCTTCGCCGCGTCCCAACTGCCGTTCGCCATCTGGCTGATGAAGAACTTCATGGACGGGGTGCCGAAGGAGCTGGAGGAGGCGGCCTGGACGGACGGGGCGTCGTCGCTGCAGTCGCTGGTGCGGATCGTGCTGCCGCTGATGGGGCCGGGCGTGGCGGTGGTGACCGTGTTCTCGTTCGTGATGATGTGGGGGAACTTCTTCGTCCCGTTCATGCTGCTGCTCACCCCCGACCAGATGCCGGCGGCCGTGAGCATCAACGAGTTCTTCGGCAACCGGGGCACGGTGGTCTACGGGCAGCTGGCCGCGTTCTCGATCCTCTACTCGACCCCGGTGATCCTGCTGTACGTGCTGGTGGCGCGCCGGCTGGGCGGCGGGTTCGCGCTGGGCGGGGCGGTCAAGGGGTAGCGGGCGGGGCGGGCGTCGGATTCGAGCCGCCTCCCCGGGTGCCGCGGGCGGCCGCCGTACGGCGGCGGGCCGCACTCCTCTTCGAGTTCCGGGTGTGCGCGCGACCGCGACGGGGGCGCGCCATCGCCGGGCCCGGCCCCGCACACGGGAGCGAATATGTCGCCTGAGCTTGCCGTTCCCTCGGGCCCAGCACCCGCAGGGCCGGGCGAGTGCTCGGCCGCGCGGCGTTCCCCCGCGGGCGGCACCGCCACCCTCCGGAGACCGAACCCGCCGGTAGCCGTATCTTCATACGATCCGTGATCCTGGCCGAACAGATCGTAGTCACGGTATGCCAGCCGTCCTACGGTGTGGGCCGTGCGCCGACCGCCAGCTCAGCCGAACCAGCCGCCCCGCCGTTCCAGCCTCCGCAATCCGCCCACCCCGCCGTTCGACGCCCCGGCCGCCCGCCGTCTGAGAGCCGGCCTCGACATGGGGCCCGAGCACGTCGCCTACGGCATCCGGGTCTCCTACGGCCTCCCCCATGTCACCGGGGACCTCGTCCTCGCCTGGGAACGCGAACTCGTCGCGCCGGACGACGGCGAACTCATTGCCCTCGCGGGCGTGCTCTGGTGCTCGCCGGGCGAACTGCTCGGCAGACCCCGGACGTTGCGCGAGCACCGCGTCGCCCGGGGTCTCGCACCCGAGGACGTGGCCCGGGCCGTCGGGCACGACCTGCACGCCTATCTGCGGATGGAGGACCACGACGACTGGCGCGGCACCGACCGCCAGTCCGCCGCGCTCGCCGAGGTGCTCGGGCTGTCGCTTCCGGACTTCATCACCGTCACGGGCCGCGACGGGCGCCTGGCCGACCTGCTGCGCAGCGCGGTGACGACGCGCTGGCAGGCGTACGTCCGCCCGGTGGCCGCGATGGCTCCGCTGGAGCGGCGGCTGATCCAGCACGCCCTGCGGGAGCTGCACCAGGAGTACCAGGGGCAGATGACCGCCACCCTCAGCTGGGGCGCGGGCAGGGGTGACCACAGCGCGGCGGGCCGTGCGTTCCTGGACGGGATCGTGGAGCGCTTCTGGACGGCGGTGCGGGGCGGTACGCCCTGACGCCGGGCCGCGCCGCGCTCTAGAAGACCGACTCCGCCTCGTCCATGCGGTCCTTGGGGACCGTCTTCAGCTCGGTGACGGCCTCCGCGAGCGGGACCATCACGATGTCCGTGCCGCGCAGGGCCGTCATCCTGCCGAACTCGCCGCGGTGCGCGGCCTCGACGGCGTGCCAGCCGAAGCGGGTGGCGAGGACGCGGTCGTACGCGGTGGGCACGCCGCCGCGCTGGACGTGGCCGAGGATGACCGGCTTGGCCTCCTTGCCGAGGCGGCGCTCCAGCTCGAAGGCGAGGGCGGTGCCGATGCCCTGGAAGCGCTCGTGGCCGAACTGGTCGATCTCACCCTTGCCGTAGTCCATGCTGCCGTCGGCGGGGTGGGCGCCCTCGGCGACGCAGATCACCGCGAACTTCTTGCCGCGGGCGAAGCGCTCCTCGACCATCTTGACGAGGTCGGCGGGGTCGAACGGGCGCTCCGGGAGGCAGATGCCGTGCGCACCGGCCGCCATGCCGGACTCCAGGGCGATCCAGCCCGCGTGCCGCCCCATGACCTCGACGACCATGACGCGCTGGTGCGACTCGGCGGTGGTCTTCAGGCGGTCCATGGCCTCGGTGGCGACGCCGACGGCGGTGTCGAAGCCGAAGGTGCGGTCCGTCGAGGAGATGTCGTTGTCGATCGTCTTGGGCACACCGACCACCGGCAGGCCCGCGTCCGACAGCATGCGGGCGGCCGTCAGGGTGCCCTCGCCGCCGATCGGGATGAGCGCGTCGATGCCGAAGTCACGGGCGATGTCCGGGGCGTTCTCACAGGCCTCGCGCAGCCGGGCGCGCTCCAACCGGGACGAGCCGAGGATGGTGCCGCCGCGGGCCAGGATGCCGCTGACGGCCTCCAGGTCGAGGGGGCGGTAGTGGCCGTCGAGCAGACCCGCGAAGCCGTCCTCGAAGCCGATCACCTCGTCGCCGTAGTGGGCCACGGCCCGGTGCACGACCGACCGGATCACGGCGTTCAGGCCGGGGCAGTCGCCGCCTGCGGTGAGAACTCCGATGCGCATCGTGCTGTGTCTCCTGCTCGCTGTCGTGATGCCGGTGAGCCGATCCGATTGTTTCATGCCGCCGAGAGGCCTGTCGCTTGCGTCCGGCCCGTCCCGTTTCCTCCCCGTTCCGGACCCTGCCGAGGCCTCCCCCGCCCCGCGCGTACCCCCTGCCGGGCCCCTCATCCTGGCGGGCGCCTTAACGACGGCCAAGGGTAGTGTCAAGAGGGTTTCACTGCCCTCACCGGGTGATGTCGCGGCCCGCTGTGGGACCCGGGGACGGGCGACGGACGAGACGGCGACAGAGGAAACGGAGATCACGCGTGACGCGTAGCGTGTACGTGACCGGCATCGACCGCGGCGACGGCCGGCAGGTCGTCGAGCTGGGGGTGATGGAGCTCCTGACCCGCAAGGTCGACCGGGTCGGGGTGTTCCGGCCGCTGGTCCACCACTCCCCCGACCGCATGTTCGAACTGCTGCGCGCCCGGTATCGCCTCTCCCAGGACCCGGCGACGGTCTACGGCATGGACTACCACGAGGCGTCCGCCCTGCAGGCCGAGCGGGGCACCGACGAACTGGTGTCCACGCTCGTCGACCGCTTCCACGCGGTCACCCGCGACTACGACGTCGTCCTGGTGCTCGGCACCGACTTCGCCGACACCCAGCTCCCGGACGAGCTGTCCCTCAACGCCCGGCTCGCCAACGAGTTCGGCGCCTCCGTCCTCCCGGTCGTCGGCGGGCGCGGGCAGACCGCCGAGTCGGTGCTCGCCGAGACGCGCAACGCCTACCGGGCCTACGAGAATCTGGGCTGCGACGTGCTGGCCATGGTGGCCAACCGGGTGGCCCGCGAGGACCGGGACGAGATCGCCGAGCGGCTGGGCTCCCGGCTGCCCGTGCCCTGCTACGTCGTCCCCGACGAACCCACCCTGTCCGCGCCGACGGTCGCGCAGATCGTCCAGGCACTGGACGCGAAGGTCCTGCTCGGCGACGACTCGGGGCTCGCGCGCGACGCCCTGGACTTCGTGTTCGGCGGCGCGATGCTGCCGAACTTCCTGACCGCCCTGACGCCGGGCTGCCTGGTCGTCACGCCGGGAGACCGCGCCGACCTGGTCGTCGGCTCGCTGGCCGCGCACAGCGCGGGCACCCCGCCGATCGCCGGGGTGCTGCTCACCCTCGACGAGCGGCCGGGCGACGAGATCCTCACCCTGGCCGCGCGCCTCGCCCCCGGCACCCCGGTGCTGTCCGTGCCCGGCTACAGCTTCTCGACCGCCGAGCGGCTGTCGTCGCTGGAGGGCAAGTTGAGCGCGGCCACCCCGCGCAAGGCGGAGACCGCGCTCGGCCTGTTCGAGCGGTACGTCGACACCGGGGAGCTGCTCGGGCGGGTCTCGGCGCCGAACTCCGACCGAGTGACGCCGATGATGTTCGAGCACAAGCTGCTGGAGCAGGCCCGCTCGGACATCCGGCGCATCGTGCTGCCGGAGGGCACCGAGCCGCGCGTCCTGCAGGCCGCCGAGGTGCTGCTGCGGCGCCACGTCTGCGACCTGACCCTCCTCGGGCCGGCCGACCGCATCCGCAAGACGGCCGCCGACCTCGGCATCGACCTCGGCGACACCCAGCTGATCGACCCGGCGACCAGCGAGCTGCGCGACTCCTTCGCCGAGAAGTACGCCCGGCTCCGCGCCCACAAGGGGGTCACCGTCGAGCTGGCGTACGACGTGGTGAGCGACGTCAACTACTTCGGGACGCTGATGGTGCAGGAGGGGCTCGCCGACGGCATGGTGTCGGGGTCGGTGCACTCCACGGCCGCGACCATCCGGCCCGCCTTCGAGATCATCAAGACGCAGCCGGACGCCGCCATCGTCTCCTCGGTGTTCTTCATGTGCCTCGCCGACAGGGTGCTCGTCTACGGCGACTGCGCGGTGAACCCCGACCCGGACGCCGAGCAACTGGCCGACATCGCCGTCCAGTCGGCGGCCACGGCCGCGCGGTTCGGGGTCGAGCCGCGGATCGCGATGCTGTCGTACTCCACGGGCACCTCGGGCTCGGGCGCCGACGTCGACAAGGTGCGCGCGGCGACCGAGCTGGTGCGCTCGCGCCGCCCCGACCTGCGGATCGAGGGCCCCATCCAGTACGACGCCGCGGTGGAGCCGTCGGTCGCCGCGACCAAGCTCCCGGAGTCCGACGTGGCCGGGCAGGCGACGGTGCTGATCTTCCCGGACCTCAACACGGGCAACAACACCTACAAGGCCGTGCAGCGCTCGGCCGGAGCCATCGCCGTCGGCCCGGTCCTGCAGGGCCTGCGCAAGCCGGTCAACGACCTGTCCCGGGGCGCCCTCGTCTCGGACATCGTCAACACCGTCGCCATCACGGCGATCCAGTCCCAGTCCCCCGCCCCGTCCTCCGAGCGGAAGGCCGCCGCCCCGTGACCGCCACCCGCGTCCTCGTCCTCAACTCCGGCTCGTCGTCGCTGAAGTACCAGCTCCTCGACATGCGCGAGCGCGCCCGGCTCGCCACGGGGCTCGTCGAGCGCATCGGCGAGCGGACCTCCCGGCTGAAGCACACGCCGCTCACGGGGGGCGGCGAGAGCCGTGAGCGCGGCGGCCCGATCGCCGACCACGACGCGGCCCTGAAGGCGGTGGCGGCGGAGCTCGCCCAGGACGGCCTCGGGCTCGACTCGCCGGAGCTGGCCGCGATCGGCCACCGGGTGGTGCACGGCGGCAAGCGGTTCACCGATCCGACGGTCGTGGACGAGGCCGTGCTCGCCGAGATCGAGCGGCTCATCCCGGTGGCGCCCCTGCACAACCCGGCCAACCTCACCGGTATCCGCACGGCGCGCTCGCTGCGCCCCGACCTGCCGCAGGTCGCCGTCTTCGACACGGCCTTCCACACCACGATGCCGGAGTCCGCCGCCCGCTACGCCATCGACGTCGAGACCGCGGACCGGCACCGCGTCCGCCGCTACGGCTTCCACGGCACCTCGCACGCGTACGTCTCGCGGGCCGCCGCCGAGCTGCTGGGCAAGGCCCCCGAAGAGGTGAACGTCATCGTGCTGCACCTCGGCAACGGCGCCTCGGCGTCCGCGGTGCGGGGCGGCAGGTGCGTGGACACCTCCATGGGGCTGACGCCCTTGGAGGGACTCGTGATGGGTACGCGATCGGGTGACATCGATCCCGCCGTCATCTTCCATTTGGCGCGGGTCGCCGAAATGTCCATTGCGGAAATCGACGACCTGCTCAACAAGAAGAGCGGATTGGTCGGGCTCTGCGGCGACAACGACATGCGGGAGATCCGGCGCCGGATCGACGAGGGCGACGAGCGCGCGCAATTGGCCTTCGACGTCTACATTCACCGGTTGAAGAAGTACATAGGCGCCTATTGCGCGGTGCTCGGCCGGGTCGACGCCGTCGTGTTCACCGCCGGGGTCGGGGAGAACGCGGCACCGGTCCGCGAGGCCGCCATGGCGGGCCTGGAGCAGTTCGGCCTCGCCGTGGACCCGGAGCTGAACGCCGCGCGCGGCGGCGGGGCGCGCCTGATCTCACCGGTGGGCGCGCGGGTCGCGGTCGCGGTGGTGCCGACCGACGAGGAACTGGAGATCGCGACGCAGACCTATGCTCTGGTCGGCGGGGGCGGCGACTGAGTGACGGCAACGGAGGTAAACGGCCCGGTAACACGGCTGAGCAAAGCACAGCTCATTTGTACTTTCCACCAGACGGAATATTCCGCGGCGAAACAAACCGATAGGATCGTCCCATGCGCCGTTCGAAAATCGTTTGCACTCTCGGCCCCGCGGTCGACTCCCATGAACAGCTCGTGTCGCTGATCCAAGTCGGCATGAACGTGGCCCGCTTCAACTTCAGCCACGGCACCCACGAGGACCACCAGGGGCGGTACGAGCGCCTGCGGGCCGCCGCCGAGGAGACCGGCCGCGCCATCGGCGTGCTGGCCGACCTCCAGGGGCCGAAGATCCGTCTGGGGACCTTCGCCGAGGGCCCGGTCGAGCTGGAGCGCGGCGACGAGTTCATCATCACCACCGAGGACGTCCCGGGCAACAAGTCCATCTGCGGGACGACCTACAAGGGCCTGCCCGGTGACGTCGGCAAGGGCGACCAGATCCTCATCAACGACGGCAACGTCGAGCTGAGGGTCGTCGAGGTCGAGGGCCCGCGGGTGCGGACCATCGTCATCGAGGGCGGCGTCGTCTCCGACCACAAGGGAATCAACCTGCCGGGCGCGGCGGTGAACGTGCCGGCGCTGTCCGAGAAGGACGTCGAGGACCTGCGCTTCGCGCTGCGCATGGGTTGCGACATGGTCGCCCTGTCCTTCGTGCGGGACGCCGACGACGTGCAGGACGTGCACAAGGTCATGGACGAGGTCGGCCGCCGCGTCCCGGTCATCGCCAAGGTGGAGAAGCCGCAGGCGGTCGCCAACATGGAGGACGTCGTGATGGCGTTCGACGGCGTGATGGTCGCGCGCGGCGACCTGGCCGTCGAGTACCCGCTCGAGAAGGTCCCGATCGTGCAGAAGCGCCTCATCGAGCTGTGCCGGCGCAACGCCAAGCCGGTGATCGTGGCGACCCAGATGATGGAGTCGATGATCACCAACTCCCGTCCGACCCGCGCGGAGGCCTCCGACGTGGCCAACGCGATCCTGGACGGCGCCGACGCGGTCATGCTGTCGGCGGAGTCCTCGGTCGGCGCCTACCCGATCGAGACGGTCCGGACGATGTCGAAGATCGTCACCGCGGCCGAGCAGGAACTCCTCTCGAAGGGCCTCCAGCCGCTGGTGCCGGGCAAGAAGCCCCGCACCCAGGGTGGTTCGGTCGCCCGCGCGGCCTGCGAGATCGCCGACTTCCTCGGCGGCAGGGGCCTGGTCGCCTTCACCCAGTCCGGCGACACCGCCCGCCGCCTGAGCCGCTACCGGGCGGCGCAGCAGATCATCGCGTTCACGACGGACGAGTCCACGCGCAACCAGATGACCCTCAGCTGGGGTGTCGAGCCGCACGTCGTGCCGTTCGTGAACAGCACCGACGAGATGGTCGACCTGGTCGACCAGGAGATCGTCAAGCTGGGCCTGTTCCACGAGGGCGACATCGTGGTCATCACGGCCGGCTCCCCGCCCGGGGTGCCGGGGACGACGAACATGGTGCGGGTGCACCACCTGGGCGGCCCCGTCCGGGGCTGACGCCTGGACGTCTCGGAGGGCGCCCCCTGTCGGGAGGGGGCGCCCTCGTCCTTCTGTGCCGTCAGTTGCTTCCGCCGGGTGTCACGCCTCGGCGACCGCGCAGACGAGGGCGGACGCCAGGGCGTCGAAGTTCTCCCGGTAGAAGCCCAGTCGGATGTGGAACGGCTCCTCCGCGAAGAGGCCGCCGCGCTCGAGAAACATGGTGGGCACGGCGGTCAGCGCGCTGTGCAGCATGTGCAGTTCCTCGATGGTGAGACGGAAGTCGCAGGACTCCGTGCGCCGTCCGATCAGGCGCTCCACGAGCCCGTCGACGGCCTCCCGGCCCGCGCCGACCAGCAGGGTCAGCTCCGTGTCACCGTAGTCCCGGTCGGCGAGATAGCTCAGCGCCTCGTACATCGCCGAAACCTGACGGGGCGTGAGCCGGACGACGAAGGCGTCGCCGTCGCGGGTCACTTTCAGCTGGGTTCTCAACTGTTTCTCTCTCCAGCGTCGCTGTCTTCGACGCGTTGCCACAGTGCCTCGGTGACCAGGTGCTCATGGTGCCCGAAGTGGGCGGCGAGGCGCTGGTAGCGGGCGTATTCGTCTTCCGTGATCGGCACGGACAGGACGTCCAGCATCCGCAAGAGCAGACGGAAGCCGAGGTCGGGATCGACTCGGGTCACGACCTGTTCCAGGACTGCGGCCGCCTCGTCACCGGGAATCGGCTCCCAGTGAGGGCTCACGGTTCTGTCCGCCATCCGCGACGCCACAGCGCGGAGTTCCCGCAGCACCGGGTCGGCCGACTCGGTGACGGCGCGTGGTCGGGGCGGTGTGTAGGCGGGGGCGAGGTCACGCAGGACCTCCCGGCACATCCACGCGATCCGCTGGAGCCAGTCCCGTCCGTCCATGCCGAGCTGATCGATGTTGTAACCGCGAGCCGTCGCGGACAGCCAGAGCATGGTGAGGGTGGACGTGGGGAGTGCTGAGTCCAGCAGGCGAATAGTGTCCTGGAGGAGGAAGGCGGCTTGGGAGCCGGGGGTCTGACCTTCGTGATCGGCCGCGGCGGCCTGGCGCAAGGCCCGTTCGGGCTTGGTGTCGTGATGCCAGGAGCCGGCGAACCAGGCGGTGAGGTGGGAGAAGCCGACGTCACCCAGGGCATCACGCCGGCCGGTGTCGAGGGCCGGCCACCGGACGTCCAGGCCGTCGTGGACGAGGGGCCCGGGGTAGCCGAACTGCTTACCGAGGGCCGTGAGCCGGTCGTACTGCTCTTTCCCGACAGGGCCGGAATGGACCTTGATCGCGCGGAGGAAGAGACGGAAACCCAGGCCGGCGTCGGCCTCCTCCGTGACGCGCGCGAGGGCCGAAGGCTCGGGCAAGGAGGAGGTGCGGATGAGTGCCGGCACCGCCTCACACGGGCCCTCCTCCGCGACGGCCTTTGGGCCCGGCCACCGGTCCGCGAGCGAGGAGAGCCACTCACGCAAGGTCATTCCGTGTTCCGACGGGTCGAACCGATGGAGGGTGGCCGCCAGCCACGCCGTACGAAGCACGTCGTCAGGCAGCGCCGAGTCCAGGAGTCGGCGCACGTCGTCGCCGAGTTCCACGGCCCCCTCCCCCTCGGCGAGACCGGCCACCTCGGCCGCAAGGGCCAGTGCCCGGCCGGCGTCCGGCGCCTGGGCGTCGAAGATCCGCGCGGCCAGCTCACTCAGCCCGAAGTCGCCCTCGTACAACACGCCGAACGCCGGCCGCCGTCTGCCCACAGACTGCTCCTTGTCTCTTCGAATCCGCCCCGACTGTGCCCGCCCGGAGACCGGACGGGCCCGTGGTGCAAGGTCAGACCGGGTACGAGGTGTACACGATGAAGCCCTCATGACCGGATTTCCCGGGCATTCTGTGGAGGACGACCTTGATCGTGTTTCCCGCAGCATATGAGCCGCCATCCGCGCGGTACACCGTCCCCAAGGACGAGTGCTTGTCCCAGCGCGCGGTGAACTCGAACTCCGGCTTGCTTCTCCAACTGCCTCTCTTGTTCAGCCAGTTGTCGAGGGCATCGAAGCTGGCCGTCCGCTTCTCACCGTTCGGGAAGAAGTACTGGGCGAATGCCCGGTCAACCCCCTGCTGGGCGATCTCCTCGCTCATCCACACACTGCTGATCCCCGGTCGGCCCTTTCTCAGGTTCTCCTCGGCGAACGCGCGGGCCTGCTGCGGGGTCACTCGGACGTGCCTGCTCAGCGTATGGGCACCCGTCTGCGGGAACAGCAGTTCGTCGGAGAGGTTCATGCAGTTGTGCAGCTTCGCGGCCTGCGGCGTCGGCATTGGCGCGGGAACGCTTGGCGGCCGCCTCGGCCCGCGTGGCCGCGGCATCCGCCTCTTCGGCCGCCCTGGTGGCGGCGTTGGCCGCCGTCCGGGCCCGGCCCGCGGCCGCTTCCGCGTCGTCGGCGTGCTTGTCCGCCTCGTTGGCCGCGGCACGCGCGGTGTCCGCCGCGTCGCCCGCGTCCAGGGACTCGGCGTACGCGGCCTTGGCGTCGGCGTTGGCCCGAAGGAAAGGTGAAGCGAGGTCCGGGGGCCGACGGCGCCCCGGACACGGCTGTGGCCCGGTCCTCGGGTGAGGACCGGGCCACAGCCGGTGTGCGGCTCCCGAACGGGCTCGTGTCGGCGTCAGGACGACGCCCGGCTCAGTCGGTCGTGAAGTTGTGCAGTCCCGGCACGTGCAGGGTGCCGCCGAACTGGGCGGCCTGCGTGACCTTGACCTTGGTGAAGTAGATCAGCGGGATGTTCAGCGGCGGCGGGTTGTCCGGGTCGAAGGTGACCGGGATCAGGCCGAGCAGGTTGCCGGAGATGCTCTCCGTGTACATCACCGTCTTGCCACCGCGGATGGTCGACGTCGAGCCCTTGGCCGCCTGCACGTGGTAGGTCTTGCCGGACTGCTTGTCGTTCACCGTCTGGTGCAGGTCGCCGATGTCGGTGCCGTCGGATATGACGTACTTGAGCACCTTCTTCTTCTTGCCGCTGGCCGTCCTCACCTCGACGATGCCCTGGTAGTCGGCGCCCTTCAGCAGCAGCGAGCTGGCGTTCAGGTACCACGGGTCGTCCGGCAGCGGCACGGTGTTGTCGACACCGCCCTCGTCGTCGGTGGCGACCGGGCAGCCCTCCGGGTCGGCGTCGGCGCTCTCGGACGGGCTCGGCGTGGCGGTGGCCTCGTCGGCCGCGTCCCGCACCGCGTCGGAGGGGTCCTTCGCCGCGTCGGACGCCTTGTCGCCGGCGTCCTCGCCGGTCTCCTCGACCGTGTCGGTGACCTTGTCGGTGGTCTCCTTCACGGGGTCGGACGCCGCGGGGGTCTCCTTCGCGGCGGGCTCCTCGCCGCCGGAGGACGCCTCCTCGGTGGCGCTCGCCGAGGGCGACGGGGTGGGGCTCGCGCTCTCGTCGTCCTTCGCACCGCCCGTGAAGATGCCCTCGACGGCGTCGCCGATGTCCTCCAGCAGGTTGCCACCGCCCTCGGACGGCGAGGGGGACGGCGTGGCCGCCTGGCCGGACGGGGACTCGCTCGTCCTGCTCGGGGACGGCTCCGGCGCGGGCTCGGCATCGTCGGAACCTGAATCCGACGAGGACGAACCGCCCGCGGACTGCGAGGAGTCCGAGGAGCCGGAGGAATCCGAGGAGCCGGAGGAGTCCGAGGAGTCGCCGGAGTCCGACGCCGAGGGGTCCGGCTTCGCCGTCTCCTCCTCGTCGGCCGACGCGCTGGCGCTCGGGGACGGGGACGCCGAGGCGTCGTCCTCCAGTGCGGCCACGCAGTCCTTGTACTCGTCGGCCGTCAGGCTGTTGGCCGTGGGCTTGGTGGCGTTGTCGCTGTCGGCCTGCGCGAGGGTGGGCGTGAAGCCCATGCCCATCAGGACCGCCGTCGGCATCGCCGCCAGGGCTATCGCCTTGCCCGCCGGCACGTGGAATCTGGTGAACAGCGGCTTCTTGGGCGCCGCGTGACGCGGCCCGGTTCTCACACGGGACGTGTCCACCTCAGTCCCGTGGGTCACCTCGTCAGCCGGCACTGTGCCTCCCGTTCGCCCCGTTCGCCGGGCTCGTTCCTGACAGATCGTTCGGCTCGCCCACCACGGGCTTGAGGATGGCGGTGTCGGGGTCGGCGGCACCCTCGGGTGCGTCGCCCTCGCCCGTCGTGTCCGTCTTCGCCGGAGTTGCGTCGGCGTCCCCGCCGGGCACCCACGCAACGGCCATCGCCCCGCCCACGAGGGCGAAGAGGAAGCCGATGAGGAAACCGCCGAGGTTGGACAGCGGGATGGACACCAGTGCCAGCAGGATCGCCGCGATGCCCGCGAAGGTGCGGACGTGCTTCTGGAACCAGAGCGTGAAGCCGAGGACCACGAGCAGCACACCGATGATCAGGGAGCTGGAGCCCCCCGCGGTCTGCATCGCCAGCGTCAGGTGGCCGATCTGGAGGTTCGCGTAAGGGAAGTAGGCGATGGGCAGTCCGCCGAGCATGACGAACAGACCGGCCCAGAAGGGCCGCGCACCGCGCCAGGCGCGGAAGTTGCGCCGAAATACCCGGAGGTAGTGCTCGTCATGGCCGGGCGCGGCAGGAGTCTCGGCGCTCATCGAAAACAGCTCCCTGGTACGGCATTGCTGTGGTGGTGGTGCGATGGTGATGCGGTCATGTGTCGCGGCCCTGTGACCCCTTGTGAAGAAGGCGGGCGGAGAGTGGACGGGCGGGGGCGCCATCGGCTCCCCCGCCCGTCAGAGAGTGCTTAGTAGCACTCCTTGACACCCGTCGACAGCGACATCTTCAGACCGCTGAGCTTGAAGGTTCCGGCGGTGGTCGCCCACGCCGTCTGCTTCACGTTGCTCAGCGTGGCCTTGTCGGCCTGCTGGGCGAAACCGAAGGGGTTGGCCTGCTCGCCGCCACCCTTCATGCCCGGACCCTTGCTGGCGTCCTTGGCGGCAACACCGATGTCGATGTTCTCGAACGTCGCGTCGGCCTCGAGGTCGGCGACGTCGATGTAGAGGTTCTTGGCCTCGACCGGCTTGCTCGGGTTCTCGCCCGCCCGCAGGATCAGGCTGACGTTCCCGAGGATCGGGATGTCGGGCGTGACCACGGACTGACACATGTTGCTGATCGTCGCGGACTTGAAACCCGAGACGGCGACGGGGTGAACCGTCTTCTTGCCGGAGAGCGTGTAGCCCTCGTCAAGAGCGCCGTACTGCGAGAAGCCCGAACCGACGAGCTTGTCGGTCGTCACCTTGAACGACTGACCCGAAACGCTGAACGACGCGGCCAGAGCGCCCTGCGCGAGGGCGACACCTATCGCTGCCGTGGCGGCGACGCTGGGCACCATGACCACAGCGAACCGCTTCCATCTGGTCCCGCCACGCACCTGGGACTCCATATTTCCTCCTTCTCGGACGTACATCTCCGGCCCTGGCTGCCACTGTCAGCTCGACGGCTCAGCCGGGCAGGGATGGGAGAAGTGCTACGTCCTCGGGAAGGAGAGCGCCCGCGCTCGGTGGCGCGAGAACCGCGCCCGAATCACCGGCGATCACCCCCGAGCGACAACCACTGGTCGCGCCTGACACGCATCACGCACAACCTTGCTGGACAGGCTTCGCCTGACGGACGAAGACCCCCCTGCCCAAGAGCCGGCGCCACTGCCGCCGGCTCTGCTCGGTGGGGACCCAGGAACTCCCACGACCCGACTGGCTGGCGGGCGACGGGAACAGGACCGAGCGTGGCCGATCGTGGTGCATTCTCGCCGCCCGCACAAGGGGCTTCGTTACTCGGTAGTAACGGCGGGATAACCGAACAACGACCCGCCGGTCTCGGTCAGCGACACAGGGTGGTCCCGGACGACCGGAAAAATCCACGAATGGGCAGACGAAAGCCGACAGAACGACGCCTGCGGCTTACCCGCAGTAACGGCGGCCGCGATTACCAAGATTTGGCAAAACGCGGCCGCCTGGATGCTCTGTCGGCCATTCCCTTCACAGCCGCACCACGGGGCGGGCGCCCGGAACCGGTTCCTCGCCCCGCTCGCGGATCCCCTAGAACAACGCGCGCGCCAGCGCCCTGCGGGCCGCCGCCACCCGGGGGTCGTCGGCGCCCACGACCTCGAACAGCTCCAGCAGCCGCAGCCGGACGGCGTCCCGGTCGTCGCCCGCCGTGCGCCCCACCGTCTCGATGAGCCGGCCGAAGGCGTCCTCGACGTGCCCGCCCACCAGGTCCAGGTCGGCGGCGGCGATCTGCGCCTGCACATCGGCCGGCTTGTCCGCGGCGTCCTTGCGCACCTGCTGCGGGTCGAGGCCCTGCACCCGCTGGAGCAACTCGGCCTGGGCGAGCCCGAGCTTGGCCTCGCTGTTCGCCGGGTCCTCGGCCAGCACGCTCTTGTAGGCCTGGACGGCACCGGTCAGATCGCCCGCGTCAAGGGCCTGC
Source organism: Streptomyces sp. NPDC046859 (assembly GCF_040645135.1). NCBI lineage: Bacteria > Bacillati > Actinomycetota > Actinomycetes > Kitasatosporales > Streptomycetaceae > Streptomyces > Streptomyces sp. NPDC046859. The sequence continues at coordinate 80,194 of NZ_JBEYXR010000023.1, read as the reverse complement.
ACGGCGGCCTCCAGCAGGGCGTCGTACGGGCCGGCGGCCGGCCCGGAGGCGGCCTGGGCGCCGCCGGGCTCGGCGTCCGGGTCGACGGTGAGGCCGGTGAGCCCGAAGCGCTCCTCGGCCACCGCGACGAGCTGGTCCAGCGTCTGACGGATCTGCGCCTCGCCGGCCGCGCCCTGGAAGAGGGGCAGCGCCTGGCCGGCGACGACCGCGAAGACGGCAGGGATGCCCTGCACGCCGAACTGCTGCATCAGCATCTGGTTGGCGTCGACATCGATCTTGGCGAGGAGGAAACGGCCGTTGTACTCGACGGCGAGCCGCTCCAGCAGCGGGCTGAGCTGCTTGCACGGCTCGCACCACTCGGCCCAGAAGTCGATGACGACCGGCACCTCGGCGGAGCGCTGGAGGACGTCGCGCTCGAAGCCCGCCTCGTCCACGTCGATGACGAGGTCGGCGGGTGACACGGCTCCCGGCCCGCCCTGCCGGGCGGCCTCGGCTCGCGCCTGCTCCGCCTTCGCCTTGGCCTCCTGGGCCGCCTTCACCGCGGCGAGGTCGACGACCCCGCTCATGGACATGTTCCGTGGCTGCATGCGTCTATCCTCCCCCGTTCTGCGCGCGCTGTGAAAAGCGGCAGGAAAACCGGCCTGGACCGGTGTGGTTCGACGCCGGGTCCCCACCCGCGTCAGCGTGGTCAAGCGTGGTCATCGCTTTCGCTACGAGTCGTAGCGTAATGGCAACGGGTGCCTCCGGAACACCCCCCGCCCGTGATCTCCCTCACCCGTCGCACGACATCCGCGCGGATAGGGTCGAACCATGCAGAGCCACCCCGTTCCCGCCCGCCCGGGACGCCCGCGCAGCGCCGCCGCGGACACCGCGATCCTGGCGGCCACCCGGGAGGCGCTGGTCGAGCTGGGCTGGTCGAAGCTCACCCTGGGGGACGTGGCCACCCGGGCCGGGGTCGCCAAGACGACTCTCTACCGCCGCTGGGCCGGCAAGCACGAACTCGTGGTGGACGCGGTCGCCGAGCTCTTCGACGCGCTGCGTCTGCCCGACCGGGGCAGCCTGGCCGCCGACATCGAGGGCGTCGTGCTCCAGTTCGCGGCGATCCTGGCCCGGCCGGAGGCGAAGAGCGGCCTGATGGCGGTCGTGGCGGAGTCCACCCGGGACGAGGCGCTGCGCGACCGTATCCGCACCTCGATCGTCGACCGGCAGAAGCGGCTGGTGCTGGAGGGCCGGGCGCGCGCCCAGGGCCGCGGGGAGCTGCCGCCGCAAACCGACCCGGCGGAGTCGGACCGTACGGCCGACCTGATCTTCGACATGGTGGCGGGAGCCGTGGTGCACCGGACGCTGGTCAGCGGGCATCCGGCGGACGAGGAGTGGGTGCGCGGCTTCACCCAGGTGCTGCTGCTGGGACTGGCGGGAGCGGCCGCGACCGGTGACTGAGGGGCGGGGAGGACGGGCCGGCCGCCCTCCCCGCGGGGCTCAGAAGCCCGCCGGCTCGGTGTAGACGCCCCACTCGTCGCGCAGGGCGTCGCAGATCTCGCCCAGGGTCGCCTCGGCGCGTACGGCGTCCAGCATCGGCTCGATCATGTTGGCGCCACTGCGGGCGGCGTCCAGCATCGCGTCCAGCGCGGTGCGCACGGCGGCGTCGTCGCGGGCGGCCTTGCGGCCGGCCAGCACCCGCACCTGCTCGCGCTCCACCTCGTGGCTGACCCGCAGGATCTCCAGGTCGCCGGTGACCGAGCCGGTGTGGACGTTGACGCCGACGACCTTCTTGTCGCCCTTCTCCAGGGAGCGCTGGTACTGGAAGGCGGACTCGGCGATCTCGCCGGTGAACCAGCCGTCCTCGATGCCGCGCAGGATGCCGGAGGTGATCGGCCCGATGGGGTGCTTGCCGTCCGGGTGGGCCCGCAGGCCCCGCTCCTTGATCTGCTCGAAGATCTTCTCGGCGTCGGCCTCGATCCGGTCGGTGAGCTGTTCGACGTACCAGGAGCCGCCCAGCGGGTCGGCGACATTGCCGACGCCGGTCTCCTCCATGAGGACCTGCTGGGTGCGCAGCGCGATCTCCGCGGCCTGCTCGGAGGGCAGGGCGAGGGTCTCGTCGAGGGCGTTGGTGTGCAGCGAGTTGGTCCCGCCGAGCACGGCGGCGAGCGCCTCCACGGCGGTGCGCACCACGTTGTTGTACGGCTGCTGCGCGGTCAGCGAGACACCGGCGGTCTGGGTGTGGAAGCGCAGCCACTGGGCCTTGTCGGTCCGGGCGCCGTACACGTCCCGCATCCAGCGCGCCCAGATGCGGCGGGCGGCCCGGAACTTGGCGATCTCCTCGAAGAAGTCGACGTGCGCGTCGAAGAAGAAGGACAGGCCCGGGGCGAAGACGTCCACGTCCAGGCCGCGGCTGAGGCCCAGCTCGACGTACCCGAAGCCGTCGGCGAGGGTGTACGCCAGCTCCTGCGCGGCCGTCGCCCCGGCCTCGCGGATGTGGTAGCCGGAGACGGACAGCGGCTTGTAGGCGGGGATGCCGGCCGCGCAGTGCTCCATCAGGTCGCCGATGAGACGCAGGTGCGGCTCGGGCTGGAAGAGCCACTCCTTCTGGGCGATGTACTCCTTGAAGATGTCGGTCTGGAGGGTGCCGTTGAGCACGGCCGGGTCGACGCCCTGGCGCTCGGCGGCCACCAGGTACATGCAGAAGACGGGCACGGCGGGCCCGCTGATGGTCATCGACGTGGTGACGTCGCCGAGGGGGATGTCCTTGAACAGGACCTCCATGTCGGCGGCCGAGTCGATGGCGACGCCGCAGTGCCCGACCTCGCCGAGCGAGCGCGGGTCGTCGGAGTCGCGGCCCATGAGGGTCGGCATGTCGAAGGCGACGGAGAGCCCGCCTCCGCCGTTGCCGAGGATCATCTTGTAGCGCTCGTTGGTCTGCTCGGCGTTGCCGAACCCGGCGAACTGCCGGATGGTCCACGTCCGCCCTCGGTAGCCCGTCGGGTACAGCCCGCGGGTGAAGGGGTACTCCCCGGGCCAGCCGATCCGCTCGAAGCCCTCGTACCTGTCTCCCGGCCGGGGCCCGTACACCGGCTCCACGGGGTCCCCGGAGAGCGTGGTGAAGTCTGCGTCGCGCTTGCGCGCGGCGTCGTACCGGGCCTGCCAGCGTCGGCGGCCCTCCTCGATGGCGTCAGCGTCCATACCCACGAATTTACTAGGACGTCCAAGTAAATGTCGATGGGAGAACCGCCGCACCCGGGGCGCGGCGGTCGTATCAGGCCTTGGCGACGGCCGGCTCCACCCCGCTGACCTGCGGTTCCACCGCGCGCGTGACCTTGCGCTCGACGAAGAAGGCGGCGAAGGGGATCGTGCCCGAGAGGAGCACCCAGAGCAGCTTGCCGAACGGCCACTTCGCCTTGGACCCGAGATCGAACGCGAAGATCAGGTAGACGATGTAGAGGAAGCCGTGGACCTGGGAGACGGCGAAGGTGACGTCCTCGCCCATGTCGAAGCCGTACTTGAACACCATGCAGGTGCACAGCACGAGCAGCATGACGGCGGTGACGTAGGCCATCACCCGGTAGCGGGTCAGGACGCTCTTCTTCATGGGAAAGAGCGTAACCATCCGTTCCGGGAGATCTCGGCCGGGGTCAGCTCTCCTCGAAGTCGTGTGCCGCGACCCGCAGCGGGCGCAGCATCGCGAAGATCTCCGCGCACTCCTCGGCGTCGTACGCGCCGAGACCGAAGTCCATCGCCATCAGGTCGCGGGTCGCCGCCTCGACGACCTCGCGGCCCTTGTCGGTGATGGAGGCGAGGGTGCCGCGCCCGTCGTTGGGGTTGGGGCGCTTGGCCACCAGACCGGACCTGACCAGCCGGTCGACGGTGTTCGTCACCGAGGTGGGGTGCACCATCAGCCGCTCGCCGATCTTGGACATCGGCAGTTCGCCGGCCTTGGAGAAGTTCAGCAGGACCAGGGCCTCGTAGCGGGCGAACGTCAGCCCGTAGGGCTTGACCACCGCGTCGACCTCGGCGAGCAGGATCTGCTGGGCCCGCATGATCGAGGTGATCGCGGCCATGGACGGCACGCTTCCCCAGCGCTGCTTCCAGAGTTCGTCGGCGCGGGCGATGGGGTCGAAGGGAAGACTGAGCGGCTTCGGCACGCGCACGACCTTACCGGCCGGTCACATGCTGGTCAGCCCCGTCTCGCTCTTCGGTCGCACTCCCCGGCGCCCGCGCCGGCCGCTCACGCCGACGTGGTCTCCCTGACCTCGAAGACCGCCGTCCAGCGGTCGTCGTGCAGACAGGCGTTCATCGGCTCGACCAGGGCCCGGTGCGCGGAGCCGGTCCGCCAGCGCCGGACCGCCTCGAAGCTCTCCCACTCGCTGGTGAGAAGCCACTGGGCGGGGTCGTCCAGGGAGCGGCACAGCTCTTCCCCGAGATGGCCGGGGACGGCCGTCGAGCCCCGGCGGACCTCGTCGTACGACGTGACGAAGTCCGCCTCCATCCCCTCGCGCACGCGCAGCAGCCGCACCACGCGCACGCGCCCCGGGGCACCGCCCGTCATGACGGGTCGAGGACGACGGGGAGTTCGGCCAGACCGCGGAAGGCGGGGAACGGCACGGTCATCCAGCGCGCGTCCTCGGGCTTCTGGGCGAGGGCCATCCCGGGGTGCCGGGCGAAGAGCGTGCCCAGCGCGATCTGCATCTCCAGCCGGGCCAGCGGGGCGCCGACGCAGTAGTGCGGGCCGTAGCCGAAGGCGAGGTGCGTGGCCTGGACGTTCGGGCGCCGGACGTCCATCTCGTCGGGGGCGGTGAACATCTCCGGGTCGCGGTTGGCACCGGTGATCGAGATCTGGACCAGGGCGCCCTTGGGGATGAGGGTGTCCCGGATGACCACGTCCTCCTTGGCGTAGCGGAACGTGGAGTTCTCCACGGAGGTCTCGAACCGGAAGACCTCCTCGATAGCCGCGGCCAGCGAGCTCGCGTCCCGCAGCGCCAGCTCCTTCTGCTCCGGGCGGCTGAGCAGGTGGTAGACCGCGTTCCCGATCTGGTACGCCGTCGACTTGTGCCCGGCGAAGAGCAGCACCCAGGCCGTGGAGACGAGTTCGCCGTCGGTGAGGGCGCCCTCCTGGTCCTGGGCGGTGACGAGGGCGCTGAGCAGACCGCTGTCCGGCTCCCGGCGCTTGCGCGCGCACAGGTCCACGAGATAGTCGCGCAGATTTCCCTCGGCGATCTCCAGTTTCGCCCGCGCCTCCGGGCCGAATCCGGTCTGCGCGACGGTGGCGGACCATTCCTGAGCCTGTTTCCGCTCGTTCTCCGGAACGCCGAGGAGTTCACAGATGACGTGCAGCGGAAGGGGGAAGCAGAATTCCGGGAGCAGATTCACCGTCTCGGTCGTCGGGCACGCGTCGAGCAGGTCGTCGGTGATCTGCTGGACCCGCGCCCGCAGGGATTCCACGCGCTTCGGGGTGAAGGTGCTGCCGACGATGCGCCGCAGCCGGGTGTGCTTCGGCGGGTCGGAGAAGAGCATGTTGTCGTCGAGGGCGATCGACGAGTCGCCGAAGATGCGGTGGTAGGCGTCGATGGCGCCGTACATGTCCTTGCTCAGCCGGGGGTCGGCGAGGGCGGCGCGGGCGTCGTCATAACGCGTGATGAGGTACGTCTGCACGCCGTGCGGCGGGGTCAGGGGGCAGACCGGCGCCGACTCCCTGAGGGCGGCGTACACGGGGTGCGGGTCGGCGCGGAACTCCCGGCTGCACGACGACGCCGCGGCCGCCGCCTCCTGTGCCGACAGTGCCTCGGATTCCTCGGATGCGAACGCTTGCGTCATGACTGATTCCCCGGGGTTGGCGTGAATGTCCGTGGTCGAAGCCACAGTTCCCCGGGGCGCGGGACGCCGCAAACGGCGCTGCGCCATATGGGTTCGCTCGATGGAGCACGTGTGGCTCGCGGGCCGTCCTGGTAAACATCGACGACGTGAGCGGACACGAAGCGGAATCTGTACCAGTTCTCGTCGTCGGCGGTTCCCTGGTGGGCCTTTCCACTTCGGTCTTCCTGGGACGCCTCGGAATTCAGCACCTCGTCGTGGAACGGCATGCCGGGACGTCCACGCACCCGCGGGGCCGCGGCAACAACGTGCGCACGATGGAGATCTACCGGACCGCCGGCGTGGAACAGCGGATCCGCGAGGCGGCGCGCGTGCTGTCCGGCAACGACGGGATCCTCCAGGTGGACACCCTCACCGGGTCCCGCCGCCGCTGGATCATCGGGGACATCTCCGGCGGCATGGACATCTCCCGGGTGAGCTCGTCGGACTGGTGCCTGTGCAGCCAGAACGACCTGGAGCCCGTTCTCCTGGAGTACGCGCGGGAGTTGGGCGCCGACATCCGCTTCGGCTCCGAGGTGCTCTCCTTCACCCAGGACGGGGACGGGGTACGGGCCGAGATCCTGGACCGGGCGTCCGGCACGACCCGGGTGGTGCACGCCGACTACCTGGTGGCGGCCGACGGCCCGCGCAGCCCGGTGCGCACCCGCCTGCGGATCGGCCAGTCCGGGCCGGGCGAGCTGTTCCACAACGTCAGCGTCACCTTCCGCAGCCGGAAGCTGAAGGACCACGTCGGCGAGAAACGATTCGTCGTCTGCTACGTCACCACCCCCGACGGCGAGGGCGCGCTGCTCCCGGTCGACAACGAGGAACGCTGGGTCATCCACGTCCCCTGGTATCCGGCACAGGGCGAGACCCTCGAGGACTTCACCGACGAGCGGCTCGCCGCGCACATCCGCGCCGCGGTCGGCGTCACGGACATCGACGTCGAGATCACCGGCCGGGCGCCCTGGCACGCCTCGAAGCGGGTCGCGGACGCCTACGGCCAGGGACGTGTCTTCCTCGCCGGCGACTCCGCCCACGAGATGCCGCCCACCGGGGCGTTCGGCTCCAACACCGGGATCCAGGACGCCCACAACCTCGCCTGGAAGCTGGCGGCCGTGCTGCGCGGCTGGGCGGGACCGGCGCTGCTGGACACCTACGAGCTCGAACGGCGCCCGGTCGCCCTGGCCACCGGCACCCGCGCCTGCGTCCAGGCCGCCGACGAGCAGCACCCCGGCTTCAGCCCCGCCACGGGACGCAACGACGACCCGTCGGACCTGATGACCGTCGCCCTGTGCTACCGCTACGCCTCCCGGGCCGTCGTGGACGCCCCCGCGCAGCGCCCGGTCGTGCCCGACACCTTCGAGCTCGGCGGTGAACCGGGAAGCCGCGCGCCCCACCTGTGGGTCACCCGCGACGGCGCCCGGATCTCCAGCCTGGACCTGTACGAGCGCTCCTTCGTGCTGCTCGCCGGGTCGGGCGGGCAGAAGTGGCGGACCGCCGTGGGGAAGGCGTCGGCGAACCTGGGCGTGCCCGTCGAGGCGTACCTCGTGGGCACCGGACCCGACCACGACCTGGCCCCGGAGGTGGGCGTCGACTGGGCCGAACTGCACGGCACGGCCGAGGACGGCGCGGTGCTGGTGCGGCCCGACGGCTTCGTCGCCTGGCGGGCCGACGCGCCGACGCCGGACGCCGACCGGGTGCTGACGAACGTGCTGCAGAGCATCCTCTGCCGCGACTGATCCGCGCTTTCCCGCGCTGTACCGACCCAACGAGGACCGAGGACGAGCCATGCCCCCTCTCGCCGGACGCATCGACGTCCACCACCACTTCACCGCCCCGGCCTGGCTGGACTGGGCGGAGCAACGCGGCGTCGTCGACCGGGAGAGACTGCCCTGGTGGACCCGCTGGGACCGCGACGCGGCTCTGGAGATCATGGACAAGACGGGCATCGGCACCGCGGTGATGACCGTGGCCATGCTCGGCCGGTTCCAGGAGCGTGCCGAACGGCAGGAGAGCGCCCGGGTCGCGCTGCGCGCGGCGGCCGACGTCGTCGAGGCCGACCCGAAGCGCTTCGCCTTCTTCACCCCGGTCTTCCTGGACGACCTGGAGCTGTCCTCCTGGAGCGTGCGGCACGGCCTCGACGAGCTCGGGGCGGTCGGGGTGAGCACCCGGACCAGCATGGGCGGGGTCTTCCTCGGCGACCCGGCGCACGACCGGCTGCTGCGGGAGCTGGACGAGCGGTCCGCGGTCGTCAGCACGCACCCCATGGAGGTGCCGGCCGGCAAGGACGGCAACGGTGGGCTGCCCGGGATGCCGCCCTTCGTGTGCGACTTCCTGATGGACACGACCCGCGCGGCCGTGAACCTCATCCGCAACGGCACGCTGGACCGCTACCCGAACCTGAGCTTCATCCTGCCGCACGGCGGTGGCTTCCTCCCGTACATGGCCACCCGGCTGGAGCTGTTCGGCGGTTCCGTGGAACCGGGCATCGAGCCCGAGCGGGTCCGCGACTACCTGCACCGCTTCTACTTCGACACGGCCGGCCCGATGTCGCCGTCGGCGACGCCGACGCTGATGGCCACCGTCGACCCGGACCGCATCCTCTTCGGCACCGACTGGCCGCCCACGCCCGCGCACGTCATCGCCGACCGGGTGACCCCGGCCCTGGACAGCGACCCGTTCCTGTCCGGGGAGCAGCTCCAGCGCATCAACCGGGACAACGCGCTGCGCCTGATGCCGGCGCTCGACCGGTCGTAGCCGGTAGCCGGACGCAGCCGGACCCACGGCGGATGTGAAAGGCCGCCGCCCGCACTCGAGGGGGTGCGGGCGGCGGCCTTCGTCGTGGGGGCCGTCAGTCCTTGCGCCACTGGTAGAAGCAGCGGGCCATGGCGTCCTTCGGGCTCCGCCAGGTCTGCGGGTCGTAGGGGCTGACGAACGCCTCGAGCCGACGGCTGATGTCGACGAACTCGGGGTGCCCGGTCACCTTCGCGATGGCGGGGCCCGGGTCCTGCTCGGCCTCGATGAAGTGCATGTAGACGTCGCCGAACTGGAACAGCGAGCGCTGGGTGACGCCCACCAGATGGGGCAGTTCACCGCGGTCGGAGTCGGCGAAGACGCCGGCGATGTCCTTGGCCGCGCCCGGCTCCATGCGGGCGACGATCAGCGCGTGGTGCATGCCGCCTCCACACGGTCGCGGATGAGGGCCATCTGGATGGGCGAGTTGCGGTTGATGATCTCCGTCATCCCGGCGTCGTCCACGGGGGCGTCGGGCTTCATCTCGAAGTCCTGCGTCCAGTGCATCCGGGTGCCGTCCGGGGTCTCCTCGTACTCCCACACGATGTTCATGTAGGCGAAGGGACCGGTCTCGATCCGGCGGGCGCGCACGACGAGCTTCTCGCGGTCGGCGACGCGCTCGGAGACCCAGCTCCAGACCTTGCCGTTCTCGTCGGGGTGCATGGTGAGGCGGAACCTCACCGTGTCGCCCTCGCGGGACAGCACCTCGCAGGAGGCGTACTCGCTGAACAGCTCGGGCCAGCGCTCCAGGTCGTTCGTCATGTTCCAGACGAGGTCGACGGGAGCGGCGATCATGATCTCGTTCTCGGTGTGTCCGGCCATGTCAGGCTCCCGTCGCCAGCGAGCCGTTGACCAGGTCGAGGAAGGCGCGCGGGCTCTTGCAGCGCTCGGCGTCGGTGGGCAGCGCCCGGCCGTGGCGGTTCTCCAGCTCGCCCACGATGCCGAGCAGGCCGAGCGAGTCCAGCCCGAACTCGGCGAACGGGGTGTCCGCCCGGCCCTCCAGCTCGTGCGCGTCGACGGTCACACCGGCGGCCTGCTTCATCAGCGTCGCCAGTTCCTTGAAGGTCACCTGGGTCACTTGCGTGGTCATAGACGTTCTCCTTGTCGGTCTATACGGCGGACGCGTCGCCCCGGCGCAGGACGAGCGCCGCGTTGGAGCCCATGAGTCCCCGGCTGAGGACGAGGGCGGTGCGCAGGTCGGCCGGGCGGGCCGAGGACGTCACGAGGTCGATGTCGTGGCAGACGTCGAAGACGCCCGGCGTCGGCGGGATCAGCCCGTGCTCCATGGCCTGCACCGCGGCCACGACGTCGAGCAGGGGGGCGCCGCAGTAGGAGCGCCCGATGCCGGTCTTGGGGGCGGTGACCGGCACGCGGGTGCCGTGCGTGCCGAGGGCGTCGGCGAGGGCGAGCGCCTCGGCCCGGTCGGCCTCCGGGACGCCCAGCGCGTCGGCGAAGACCACGTCGATCTCCTCCGGTGCGCAGCCGGCCTCGTCGAGGGCGCCGCGGATGGCCTGCGCGAGCCCTTCCCGGGAGCGTTCCCAGCGCGAGGAGCCGGTGAAGGTCGCGGCGTGCCCGGCGACGGTGGCCCGGACGTCCGCGTCCCGGCGCCGCGCCCGGTCCTGGTTCTCCACGACCAGCACGGCACCGCCCTCGGCGGGCACGAATCCGCAGGCCGCCGAGGTGAACGGGCGGTAGGCGCGGGTGGGGTCGGCCTCGGTGCTGAGCTCGGGGTAGCCGAGCTGGCAGACGCCCGAGTAGGGCGCGAGGGGTGCCTCGGCCGCCCCGACCACGACGACGTCCGTGCCGCGGTGCACGGCCCGGGCGGCGTGCGCGACGGCGTCGAGGCCGCCCGCCTCGTCGCCGGCCACCACCGAGCAGGGGCCCTTGAAGCCCTTGCGGATGGATATCTGGCCGGTGCTGGCCGCGTAGAACCAGGCGATGGACTGGTAGGGCCCGACGAACCGGGAGCCCTTGCCCCACAGTTTCTGCAGTTCGCGCTGGCCGAACTCGCCGCCGCCGGATCCGGCGGCGGTGACGACTCCGACGGAGTACGGCGTCTCGGCCCAGGCGGCCTGGCTCAGGCCGGCGTCCTGGAGGGCGGCGTCGGCGGCCGCGAGCGCGAAGTGGGTGAACTTGTCGGTCTGGACGAGGAAGGTCTCCTCGATCAGCGCGGAGGCGTCGAAGCCGCGGACCTCGCCGGCGACGCGCAGCGGCAGGTGCTCGCAGCCCTCCCGGGTGACCCGGTCGAGGACGCTGGCGCCGTCCTTGACGTTCTTCCAGTACGTCTCCGCGTGCAGCCCGTTGGGCGCCACCACTCCGATGCCCGTGACGGCCGTCTGCCGGGCGGTTCGACCACTCATCGTCGTCTCCTCCCTTGGGGGCCCGTCAGGAGCACCGCGGACTGGAACCCGCCGAAGCCGCTGCCCACGGACAGGACGTTGTCCAGCCGGCGGGGGCGTGCGGTGCGCGGGACGTAGTCCAGGTCGCACTCGGGGTCCGGGGTCTCGTAGTTGGCCGTCGGCGGCACCACCTGGCGGGCCAGCGCGAGGACGCAGGCGACGACCTCGATCGCGCCGATCGCGCCGAGCGAGTGGCCCACCATGGACTTGATGGAGCTCATGGGGGTGTCGTAGGCGTGCGAGCCCAGCGACTTCTTGACGGCGGCGGTCTCGTGCCGGTCGTTCTGGCGGGTGCCGGAGCCGTGCGCGTTGACGTAGTCGATCTCCGTGGGGTTCACCCGCGCGTGATCGAGCGCCTCGTCGATGGCCCGGGCCATCTCCAGGCCCTCACTGGTCAGACCGGTCATGTGGTAGGCGTTGCCGAAGGTGGCGTAGCCGCCTATCTCGCAGTAGACGTGCGCTCCGCGGGCCCGGGCGTGCTCCAGTTCCTCCAGGACGAGGACGGCGGCGCCCTCGCCCATGACGAAGCCGTCGCGGTGGGCGTCGAAGGGCCGTGAGGCGTGGGCCGGGTCGTCGTTGTTCGGCGAGGTGGCCTTGATGGCGTCGAAGCAGGCCATGGTGATCGGGGAGATCGGGGAGTCCGAGGCCCCGGCGAGGCAGATGTCGGCGCGGCCCTCCTCGATGGTGTGGAAGGCGTAGCCGACGGCGTCGAGGCCGGAGGTGCAGCCGGTGGACACGGTCTGCACGGGCCCCTGGGCGCCGAAGCGTTCGGCGACGTCGGCGGCGAGCGTGCTGGGCGAGAACGCCCGGTGCAGCTCCGGTCCGGCGGCCCGGTGGTCGACGTCCCAGCGCTCGCCGTGCGCGCTGACCAGCACGTAGTCGTGCTCCAGCCGGGTGGTGCCGCCGACCGCGCTGCCGAGGGACACGGCCACGCGCCAGGGGTTCTCGGCGGCGAGGTCGACCCCGCTGTCGGTCACGGCCTGGTGGGCGGCGACCAAAGCGAACTGGATGTAGCGGTCGGCGCGTTCGCCGATGGCGGGGTCGAGACCGTGCTGGACGGGGTCGAAGTCGCACTCGGCGGCTATCCGGGAGCGCAGCCCCTCGGGGTCGAAGAGGGTGATCCCGCGGGTCGCCGTACGGCCGCTGGACAGCAGGTCCCAGAAGGCGGGGACGCCTATGCCGCCCGGGGCGACCACGCCTATGCCGGTCACCGCCACACGCCGGGTCATGACAACACCCCGGGCCGGGCGGGGCTCGCTCCCTCTTCCTGGACGAGCGGGTAGGGCTTGATGTCGTCGCTGATCTCCGGGGCCTCGGTGTCGACGTGACCGAGGCTCGGCTTGGGGGCCAGCGGGCCGAGGTGGAAGACCATCCGGGCCTCCTCGTCACCGACGTTGCGGAAGCGGTGCCGCATGTCGATGGGGATCATGAGGCTCTGGTCGGCCCGGAGGGAAAACGTTTCTCCGTCCAGGTCGACCTCCAGCCGGCCCTCCACGACGTACACGAACTCCTCCGAGTACGGGTGGTAGTGCTCGCTGATGCGTTCGCCGGGCCGCATGATGGCCAGGCCCATGAAACCGCTCGTGGCGCCCACCGTGACGGGGGTGAGCAGGGTCCGCAGGTCGCCGCCGCGCTTGCGGTTCGGCTCGATCTCGTTGAGGTCCACGACGCGCGGGCGCATCTTGTCCATGGTCTGTCTCCAGGTCGTTCGGTGAGGTGTCGGTCCCCGCGCCGTCAGGACTGCGCGGCCCTGCGGTCGGTGATCAGCGTCATGCCGGCGTGGGCGAGGAGGCGGGTGGCCCCGCGCTCGCCCGTGAGCGGTCCCGGCACGCCGAGCGCCTCGCCGTCGAGCAGGCGGGCGAGGACGGCGGCCTTGCGCGGGCCCTGGAGGCCGAGCGTCCTGACCGGGTCGGTCTCGGGGTCGCCCCGGACGTCGACCAGGCGGACGACGATGTCCTCGCGCTGGAAGATGGTGCTGCGGTGGACGGGGGACGCCGGGTCGGCGGCGGCCGCCTCGTCCTGACGTGCCAGCAGTTCGGCGAGCGCCAGTCCGCAGCCCGGGCGGGCCGGGTGGTAGAGGGCGTGCCGGGTGATGCCGTCGGGTTCCGGGCCGCCGCGCGCCACGTGGTGGACGGGCGGCATCGCGGCGCGGATGAAGAAGGTGCGGGCCGACTCGGGGTCGGTGAGGTCCCGGTGCTGCTCCAGATGCGGGTTGAGCGCCTCTTCCACGGCCCGGATCTCGGGCTGGCGGGAGACGTGGCGCAGCGCCCTGGTCAGGTCGCCCTCCACCTCGACGGTGCGCACGACGCGGTTGCCGTGCATGAAGAGGGTGGTGCGGCGCAGCCGCGTGGTGTCGTCGACGCGGGCCTCCGGCGGGGTGTAACCGGCGAGGATCTCCGCGACCTTGGACTCGGAACCGGGCTTGACGGTGAAGGTGAGGGCGTGTCGGATCACGCCGTCGCCCGTGCGCGGGGCCGTCTGGAGCCCACCGGTGGGACGCTGCCGTCCGCCGGTCTCGCGGACGACGCCGAAGCGTGTCGAGCGGAGCTCACGGACGCAGTTCTGCAGCGGCCGGACCGTCTCGATGTGGTCCTCGCTGTTGACCCAGGCAAGGTAGGGCGGAGCCGTGGCCCACTCACTGGTGATGATCCACTGGGAGGGGTTCTCCACGGACTGGCAGAGCTGGTCACCGAGGTGACCGGGTATCGACGCGACGCGGTCGCGCATCTGCTCGTAGGCGTCCAGGAACTCCTGCTGCGCGCCTTCCTTGAGGTCGACGAACAGGAGGACGCGCATCCTGGAGCCGTCGAACGCCGACTGCGACGTATAGGGCGAAGTGGCCATCCGGCAGACCCTTCCTTCGCGGGAGCAAGCGGCGGCCGTACCCTCGTCCACCAGCGCGAACGCGGGTCCCGGCCCTGAGCCTTCATCGTGGGTCAGGGCCCTGGGGACCGCGAGCCGCGCGGGCCATCTGAGGGATCCGCCCGCGTCCGGGAACGCCGCGAGGCGCCCCCGTGGCCGGGGGCGCCTCGAAGTCCCCCTGCCGGCAGGGGGGTTGTGCGATGCCGGAGCTCACCGGCCGCCGGTCACCCGGCCAGGTGCCGCTCCACGGTCGCCACCTTGGAGGTGAGTCCGTCGGTCACGCCGGGCCGGATGTCCGCCTTCAGCACGAGCGACACGCGGGGCGCCCGCGCCTCGACGGCCGCGACGGCGCGCTTGACGACGTCCATGACCTCGTCCCAGCTCTCGCCCTCGACGGAGGTGAACATCGCGTCGGTGCGGTGGGGCAGACCGGACTCGCGGACCACCCGGACGGCGTCGGCGACGTACTCCCCCACGTCCTCGCCGACACCGAGCGGGGTCACGGAGAACGCGACGATCATGCTTTCACGATCCCTTCCCGACGGGCGCGGGACGCGATCACCGCGTCCTCGGCCTCCCGCCTGAGCCGGCGGTCGGCGAAGAACCCGCCGGTCGGCAGGACGGACAGCACGAGGTAGAGGGCGGCGGTGCCCAGCGGCCACTTGGCGCGGTTCCAGGCGTCCGCCCAGAAGACCAGGTACAGCACGAACAGCATGCCGTGGACCGCGCCCATCACGGGCACCGCGTTGAAGTCCGTGGTCCGCTTCAGCACCGAGCAGACGAGCAGGATCAGGAACGACACCGCCTCGGGGGTCGAGACGAGACGAAGGCGGCGCAGCGCGCCGGCGGTCTTGAGGTCCACGGGTCACCTTCGGGTGGAGTCGGCGGGAGAGACGGCGAGCGGCCCGGCTCAGCTTGTGAACGCAAGCACAAACGCCTCGGCCATTGTGGCAAACCCTGGAGGCGTCCGGGGCGCGGGGGTCGGCGGCCGCCCGGGCACACGTCCGGCCCAGGGTCCCGTCAGGGGTGAAGTCCGTCGCAGGTATCTGTCCGCCGGGGGCGCCTGCGGTTACCTTCGCTGCGTGGCGATGTTCCGACTTCAGGGCAGCAAGGTGCTCGCCGTCGACATGACCGGGGACGCCGTGAGGGCGAAGAACGGCTCGATGGTCGCGTACGACGGGCAGATGGCCTTCAAGAAGATGAGCGGCGGTGGTGAGGGCATCCGGGGCATGGTGACCCGGCGCCTCACCGGTGAGCAGATGACGGTGATGGAGGTGAAGGGGCACGGGACGTGCTGGTTCGCGGACCGGGCCTCCGAGATCAACCTGGTCGGCCTCCAGGGCGACAAGCTGTACGTCGAGTCGAGCAACCTGCTCGCGACGGACGCGGCGCTGCGGACCGGCACGTCCTTCACGGGCCTGCGCGGCGCCTCCCAGGGCAACGGGCTGTTCACGACCACGGTCGAGGGGCACGGGCAGGCGGCGATCATGTCGGACGGTCCGGCCGTGGTGCTGCGGGTCAGCGCGCAGTACCCGCTGACCGTCGACCCGGGTGCCTATGTGGCGCACCAGGGGAACCTGCGGCAGTCCTTCCAGTCGGGTGTGACGTTCCGCACGCTCCTGGGCGAGGGCGGCGGGGAGGCCTTCCAGATCCGCTTCGAGGGGGACGGGCTGGTGTACGTGCAGCCGAGTGAGCGCAACACGATCGCGGGGGGCGTCTGAGATGGCCTTCCGGGAGATCAACTCCAAGATGATCGAGGCGACCGTCGTTCCGGGGCAGCGGCTGTTCAGTCAGCGCGGCGCGATGCTCGCCTACCAGGGCGACGTGTCCTTCACCCCGAACATGGCCGGCGGCCAGGGCGGCATCATGTCGATGATCGGGCGCCGGGTGGCGAACGAGGACACTCCGCTGATGACCGTCGAGGGCAGCGGCACGGTGCTGTTCGGGCACGGCGGCCACCACATCCAGGTGATCCACCTCGCCGGGGACACCCTGTGCGTGGAGGCGGACCGGCTGCTCGCCTTCGAGGGCACCCTCCAGCAGGGCACGCTGTTCCTCGGCTCGCAGGGCGGGGTGATGGGCATGGTGCGCGGGCAGGTCAGCGGGCAGGGCCTGTTCACCACGACCCTCAAGGGGCACGGGTCGGTGGCGGTCATGGCGCACGGCGGGGTCTTCGAGGTCCCGATCACCCCGCAGCGCCCGGTCCACGTCGACCCGCAGGCGTACGTCGCCCACCACGGCGACGTACGCAACAAGCTGTCGACGGCGCTGGGCTGGCGGGACATGGTGGGCCGGGGCTCCGGCGAGGCGTTCCAGCTGGAGCTCAGCGGCAGCGGTGCGGTGTACGTGCAGGCGTCGGAGGAGAAGCTGTGAGCCACCACCCGGGCGCGGGTCCCACCGTGTACGACCCCATGACGCTGCCCAGCGACGACAACGTCGACGCGTACACCTTCTGCGTGGAGCTCAAGGGGACCCAGTGGTTCCTGCAGAAGGGCAAGATGATCGCCTACTACGGCTCGATGGAGTTCAACGGCATCGGGCACGGGCGTCTGGACCGCCTGGTCCGTACGTCCTTCCATTCGCCACTGCACGCGAGCGACTGGGTCGTGGCGGAGGGCTCGGGCAAGATGCTGCTGGCCGACCGGGCTTTCGACGTCAATTCCTACGACCTCGACGACGGCAACCTGACCATTCGCTCCGGCAACCTGCTCGCTTTTCAGCCAACTCTTGCCCTCAAGCAATCGATCGTGCCGGGTTTTCTCACACTCATCGGAACCGGGAAGTTCGTCGCCGCATCTAACGGGCCGGTGGTGTTCATGGAACCCCCGATCCGGGTGGACCCTCAGGCGCTGGTCGGCTGGGCCGACTGCCCGTCGCCGTGCCACCACTACGACCATGGCTACATGACCGGCGTGATGGGCGGTCTACGTGCACTGACGGGCCTCGGAGGGGCCTCCGGGGAGGAGCATCAGTTCGAGTTCGCCGGCGCCGGCACGGTGCTGCTCCAGTCGAGCGAGACCCTCATGGCGGAGCAGGCCACGGGGGTGCTGCCACCGGACGCCGGAGTCCCCGGTTCCGGTGGGGCGCACACAGGCCCTTCACCAGCGGGTGGGACACCGCGCCTTCCCGGACAGCTGGGAGACCTCCAGCGTCGCTTCGGGCTGTGAGCGGTAGTCTGCGGAGTGTGACATCGAACGTGTGCGCACACGGGTGACCGTCACACGACACCCCTCACTAGTTCGCCTTTCAACATTTTAGGTAGACTTCATTCATGGAGACCGAGACGGCCACCCCCTGGCTGACCAATGCGGAGCAGTGCGCCTGGCGCACCCACCTGGAGGTCAACAGGCTGTTGACGTACCAGCTCGAGAAGGACCTCCAGCCGTTCGGCCTGACAATGAACGACTACGAGATCCTGGTGAACCTGTCCGAGGCGGAGGACGTACGGATGCGGATGAGCGACCTCGCGTCGGCCACCCTCCAGTCCAAGAGCCGGCTCTCCCACCAGATCACCCGGATGGAGAACGCGGACCTGGTCCGGCGCGAGAACTGCGAGTCCGACCGGCGCGGGCTCTACGCGGTCCTCACCGAGCACGGCATGGAGACGATGAAGAAGGTCGCGCCGCATCACGTGGCGTCCGTGCGCAGGCACTTCATCGACCTGCTCTCCCCCGAGGCGCTGACCGAGCTCGACAAGGCCCTCAAGCCGATCGCCGAGCACCTGCGCAGCCAGCGCGGGCGCCCCTGACCCGGACGGCGCCTACCGATCCCGCGGCAGGCGGAGCTCGAACAGAGCTCCGCCCGCGGGCGCCCGGCCCACGGTCAGCGTGCCCCCGTGCCGTACGGCGACGTCACGGGCGATGGCCAGGCCGAGCCCGGCCCCTCCGTCGTCCCGGCTGCGCGCCTCGTCCAGCCGGACGAACCGTTCGAAGATCCGCTCCCGGTCGGCCTCCGGCACCCCGTCCCCGTCGTCGGCGACGGACACGACCGCCCACTCCCCCTGCGCCCGCACGCTCACGGTGACCGCCGAACGGGCGTGCCGCCGCGCGTTGTCCAGCAGGTTGGTGAGCACCCGCCCCACCTGCGCCCGTGACCCGGCCACCGGCACGGCGTCCGCCGTCACCGTGACCCCGGCCCGCCCCTCGGCGTGCTCGCGGGCCACCGCGCCCAGGTCGAAGCGCGTGTCCCCCGGCCGCTCCCCCGCGTCCAGCCGGGCGAGCAGCAACAGGTCGGCGGCGAGCGTCTGCAGCCGTACGGTGTCCGCCACCGCTCCGTCCAGGTCGAGCAGGCCGGGGTGCGCGGCGCCCACCTCCAGCTGGGTGCGCAGCGAGGCGATGGGGCTGCGCAGCTCGTGCGAGGCGTCGGCGACGAACCGGCGCTGACGCTCCACGGAGCTCTCCAGGGCGGCCAGCGTCTCATTGGTCGTCAGGGCCAGCCGGGCCACCTCGTCGTGGGTGGCCGGGACCGGTACGCGGCGGGCCAGGTCCTCGCTGGCGGTGATGGCCGCCATCTCCCGCCGGATGCCCTCGACCGGGCTCAGGGCGCGCCGGGTGACCAGCCAGGTGGCGCCCGCGACGACCGCGAGCAGAGGCGGGAAGCCGATCAGCATGGCGGAGGTCGCGGTGCCGACGGCGCTGCGCTCCGCGGCGAGCGGGGCCCCGGCGTACACGGTGAACTTCCCCCGGTCCTCGAACTCGACCTCGACGGACGCGAAACGGTAGTCCGCGGTGGTGCCGTCGATGGTCGCCGTGCCGGTGCTGTGGTCGGTGCCGGAGTCGACCTCGCCGCTCCGGGGCGCGCGGTCGTCGTCGTCCGGGCCGCCGGAGCCGTTCGCGTCGTCCGAGTCGTCCTCGGCGTCCCCGCCCTCCCGTCCGTCCGTGTCCTGCCGGGGCCGTACGGTGCCGACACCGGTGCCGGTGACGCGCTCCAGGTCCTCGCTCGCCGCGACCAGCCTGCCGCGTTCGTCGACGATCTGGACGGGCCGGTCGTCCTCGTCGAGGCCGGTCAGCCTGTCGTAGGGCCGGCCGTCGGACAGTTCGACGGCGACGGCCCGCGCCGCGCTCGCCGCCTCGGTCTCCGCCTGCCCGGTCAGGTCGGAGCGCAGCGACAGCAGGACGGCCGTCCCGGCGGCGAGCAGGGCCACCGCGACCACGAGTGTGGCGGCGAGCGTCGCCCGCGACCGGACGGAGCCGAACAGGCGGCGCGTCACGGCGTCGTCTCCCGCC
The DNA here is from genome assembly GCF_040645135.1 of Streptomyces sp. NPDC046859. Taxonomy (NCBI): domain Bacteria; kingdom Bacillati; phylum Actinomycetota; class Actinomycetes; order Kitasatosporales; family Streptomycetaceae; genus Streptomyces; species Streptomyces sp. NPDC046859. Next base: position 61,068 of record NZ_JBEYXR010000023.1, on the reverse strand, counting down.
GCTCGAGCCGGTACCCGGCGCCCCGGACGGTCCGGATGAGCTCGGGCCGCAGCTTGCGCCGCAGCGCGCTGACGTAGACCTCGACGATGTTCGGGTCGCCGTCGTAGGCGAAGTCCCAGACGTGGTCCAGGATCTCCGGCTTGGACACCACCTCGCCGGGCCGCGTCACGAGCGTCTCCAGCACCGAGAACTCCCGCGTCGTCAGCGGCACCTCGTCGGCGCCGAGGAAGACCCGGCGGGCGGCCGTGTCGACCCTGAGGTCGCCGAGGACGTGGACGGGCGAGGCGCCCGCGCCCTGGCGGCCGCGCCGCAGCAGCGCCTTCACCCGGGCGACCAGGACGACGTAGGAGAACGGCTTGGTGAGGTAGTCGTCGGCGCCGGTGTCCAGGCCCTCTGCCTCGTCGTACTCGCCGTCCTTCGCGGTGAGCATGAGGATGGGCACCTCGTGGCCGGCGGCGCGCAGGGCGGCGCAGACGCGGTAGCCGTTCATGCCGGGCAGCATGATGTCGAGGATCACGAGGTCGTACGTCCCCTCGCCGGCCAGGTGCAGCCCCTCGAGGCCGTCGTGGACGACGTCCACGGCGTGGCCCTCGGCGGTCAGGCCCCTGGCGAGGGAGCGGGCCAGGCGTCTTTCGTCCTCCACGATCAGCAGGCGCATGCGTACAGCCTGGCAAAACCCACCTGAAGACGTCTTCAGGGTCCTTCAGCTTCCTCTCAGCATCGGCCGGGCACATTGGGTCACGTCGAAAGGCACGAGCCGGAATGTTCGGCAGGAAACGGGAGGAACCCCATGAAGCGCAACCTCGTCCTCGCCACCGTCGCCGCCGCGGCCCTGATCGGCGGCGGCACGGTCGCGGCCTACGCGGGCAGCGGCGACGACGGCGCGTCGCCGCGGCAGCCGGACGTCCGGGTCACCGACGACCGCGACGACACGCCGAAGGACGACGGCGGCCGGGACGACGACCGTGACCGGGACGACCGCGACGAGGCCCGCTCGCAGGCCGGCCGCACCGGCGTCACCGCCGCCGAGGCGATCGCGGCGGCGCTGGAGCGGACGCCGGGCACGGCCGTCTCCGCCGAGCTGGACGACGACGGCTCGCGCGTCTGGGAGGTCACCGTCGTCAAGGGCGACGGCACCGAGCACGACGTGCGGGTGTCCGCGGGCGACGGCAAGGTCCTCGGCGACCGGCGCGACGACGACGGCCGCGAGGGCCGCGCGGACCTCGCCGCGCTGAAGGGTGCGGACGTGGACGCCCGTGAGGCCGCCGAGGCGGCGGCCGCCAAGGGCACCGTCGTCGAGATCGACCTGGACGACGACGGTCCGGCCGCCTGGAAGGCCGAGACCTCGAAGGGCGAGTGGAACGTCGACCCGAAGAGCGGCGCGGTGACCCCGCACCACGACGACGCGGGCCGGGACGACGACCGCGACGACCGCGACGACCGCGACGACGACTGACGTCAGGGCGTCGTCGTCACACGATCCCCGTCCCCCACGGGTCGAGGGGCGTCACCCCGCGGGGTGGCGCCCCTCACCGCTGTCGCCGCCACGAGCAGCGTCGCCGCGCCGGTCGCTGCCAGACACCAGCCCGTGGCGAGCAGCCCGGCCAGCACCCCGGCGGCCGCCGTGCCGGCCGTACTCCCCGCGTTGACCGCCGTGTTGACCCAGGCGCCCGCCCGCACCCGGGCCCCGGAGGGCGCCGCCTCGTCCGCGAGGAGGTAGGCCGTGGTGAGGGCGGGCGCCACGAAGAACCCGGCGGCCGCCATGACTGCCGTGAGCGTGCCGAGGCCGGTCGCCAGGCCCGCGAGGAGCACGGCGAGGCCGAGCCCGGCCGTCAGCAGCGGCAGCCGTACGCCCGCCGGCGTGCGCCAGGACACCGCCCCGTTGAGCAGTCCGCCGACGGCGCTCCCGGCGGACAGGGCGGCCAGCGGCCAGGCGGCGCCACCGCCGCCCGGGCCGTGGTCCTCGGCGAACGCGACGACGAGCAGGTCGGCGGCGCCGAGCGCGAGCCCGACGCCCAGCGCGGCGGTCACGGGCCGCCGGATCGCCCTCAGGACCCGGCCACGGGCACCGTCGTGCGCCGTCGCCCCCGCGCGCCCGGGCCGTACCGACCGCACCGCCGGAGACATCACGAAGCCGGCCGCGCCGGCCGCGATCAGCACCGCTCCGGCCACATGCCCACGGCCGGCGGGGCGACGGCCACGACGACGCCGACCAGCAACGGGCCCGATACGAACAGCAGTTCCTCGGCGACGGCGTCCAGGCTGTAGGCGCGCCGCAGCAGGTCCGGGTCGGCGGCGATCCTGCCCCACACGGCCCGCATGGCCGGGCCGAGCGGCGGGGTGCAGGCGCCCGCGGCTGCGGCCACGGCGCCCAGGACCAGCGGCGAGGCGGCGCCCGGCCGCCAGACGACGGCCGCCAGCAGCCCGAGCAGCCCGGCGTAGGCGGCGGTCATCGGCACGAGCGCCCGGCGCGGCCCGTGCCGGTCGACCAGGGCGGCCCGGGCGGGCGACAGGAAGACGCTGGTCCCGGAGAACAGCGCCATCACGGCGCCCGCCACCGTGTAGGACCCGCGGGCCCGGGTCACGGCGAGCATCACGGACAGGGGCACGATCCCGTACGACAGCCGGCCCAGCAGGGCGGCGGCGAAGGTGGTGCGGGCATGGGGCAGGCGCAGCACGTGCGCGTAGGAGGCAGGCATGACGAGTCCTCGCGGTGGCGTGGGAGAAGGGGGCACCGAGGAGCCGCGGGAGCCCGGGGGCTCGGACCGCGGCCCGGTGCGCGCCTACGCCAAGGAGAGGAACATGCGGATCAAGGTAGCAGCGCCCGCGCGGGGGCGGACAGCCCTCAGGTGCGGGTCAGGCCCGCCACGAGTTCGTCGGCCGCGCGGTACGGGTCCAGTTCGCCGGCGGTGATCCGCTCCGCGAGGGCGCCGAGGCGGCGGTCGCCGTGCAGGTCGGCGATGCGTTCGCGCAGCGCGGTGACGGCGATGGTCTCGACCTCGCGGGCGGCGCGGGCGCGCCGGCGCTCGGACAGGACGCCCCGCTCCTCCATCCAGGCCCGGTGCTTCTCCAGGGCCTCCACGACCTCGTCGACGCCCTCGGCGCGGGCGGCGACCGTCTTGACGATGGGCGGGCGCCAGTCGCCGGGGCCGCGGGACTCGCCGAGGCCGAGCATGTGATTGAGCTCGCGGGCGGTGGCGTCGGCGCCGTCGCGGTCCGCCTTGTTGACGACGTAGACGTCTCCGATCTCCAGGATGCCCGCCTTCGCGGCCTGAATGCCGTCGCCCATGCCGGGGGCGAGGAGCACGACGGAGGTGTCGGCCTGGGAGGCGATCTCCACCTCCGACTGGCCCACGCCGACGGTCTCCACCAGGATGACGTCGCAGCCGGCCGCGTCCAGGACGCGGATGGCCTGCGGGGCGGCCCACGCGAGGCCACCCAGATGGCCCCGGGTCGCCATGGACCGGATGTAGACGCCGGGGTCGGAGGCGTGGTCCGACATCCGGACCCGGTCGCCGAGCAGGGCGCCCCCGGAGAAGGGCGAGGACGGGTCGACGGCCAGGACGCCGACCCGCTTCCCCTGCTTGCGGTAGGCCGTCACGAGCGCGGACGTGGACGTCGACTTGCCCACGCCCGGCGAGCCGGTCAGGCCGACGACGTAGGCGTTGCCCGTGAGCGGCGCCAGCGCCGCCATGACCTCCCGCAGCTGCGGGGACGCCCCCTCCACGAGGGAGATCAGCCGGGCCACGGCCCGCGGCCGGCCTTCCCTGGCCTGGGCCACCAGGGTGGAGACGTCCTGCATCACAGCTCCGTTCACAGATCGTTCGCTCCTGCGTCCTCCGGAAAGGACGTCAGGCCTTCGGTACCCGCACGATCAGCGCGTCACCCTGACCGCCGCCACCGCACAGCGCGGCCGCGCCGACGCCGCCGCCCCGCCGCTTCAGCTCCAGGGCCAGGTGCAGCACGAGACGGGCGCCCGACATGCCGATCGGGTGACCCAGGGCGATGGCACCACCGTTGACGTTCACCTTTTCCGATGACACGCCGAGGTCCTTCATTGACTGCACCGCGACGGCGGCGAAGGCCTCGTTGATCTCGATGAGGTCGAGGTCGGAGACCTCCAGGCCCTCCTTCTTCAGGGCGTGCCGGATGGCGTTCGACGGCTGCGACTGCAGCGAGTTGTCGGGGCCCGCGACATTGCCGTGCGCGCCGATCTCGGCGATCCAGTCCAGTCCGAGCTCCTGGGCCTTGGCCTTGCTCATGACGACGACCGCGGCGGCGCCGTCGGAGATCTGGGAGCTGGAGCCGGCCGTGATCGTGCCGTCCTTGGCGAACGCCGGGCGCAGCTTGCCCAGCGACTCGGCGGTGGTGTCGCCCCGGATGCCCTCGTCCTTGCTGAACAGGACCGGGTCGCCCTTGCGCTGCGGGATCTCGACCGGGGTGATCTCGGCCTCGAAGAGCCCGTTCTTCTGGGCGGCGGCGGCGCGCTGGTGGGACAGGGCGGCGATCTCGTCCTGCTCGGGGCGCGCGATGCCGAGGCGGGTGTTGTGCTTCTCCGTGGACTCGCCCATGGCGACGTTCTCGAAGGAGTCGGTCAGGCCGTCGTGCGCCATCGCGTCGAGCACCTGCACGGAGCCGTACTTGTAGCCCTCACGGGACTTGGGCAGCAGGTGGGGCGCGTTGGTCATGGACTCCTGGCCGCCGGCGACGATCACGTCGAACTCGCCGGCGCGGATCAGCTGGTCCGCCAGGGCGATGGCGTCGAGACCGGACAGACACACCTTGTTGATGGTGAGCGCCGGGACGTTCATGGGGATGCCGGCCTTGACCGCGGCCTGGCGCGCCGGGATCTGCCCGGCCCCGGCCTGGAGCACCTGGCCCATGATCACGTACTGGACCTGGTCGCCACCGATCCCCGCACGGTCGAGGGCGGCCTTGATCGCGAAGCCGCCGAGGTCGGCTCCGGAGAACGACTTCAGCGAGCCCAGCAGCCGTCCCATCGGGGTGCGGGCACCCGCGACGATGACGGACGTCGTGCCGTTTGCAGAAGACATGAGGTGAAATCCCCTTCCAGCCTGCACAGCCGAGGAGTGAACGAGGGTTTACTTCGAATGTACTGAGTGGCACTCCGTGCCGTCACCCGGCCGTCGGTGTGATCGCGCGCACGTTGCGTAACCACCCGGTGCGCGCTCCACTGAATCCATGCTGACGCGAATCGACCACATCGGAATCGCCTGCTTCGATCTCGACAAGACCGTCGAGTTCTACCGGGCCACCTACGGCTTCGAGGTCTTCCACTCCGAGGTCAACGAGGAGCAGGGCGTCCGCGAGGCCATGCTCAAGATCAACGACACCTCCGACGGCGGTGCCTCCTACCTGCAGCTTCTCGAGCCGACCCGCCCTGACTCCACCGTGGCGAAGTGGCTCGACAAGAACGGCGAGGGCGTCCACCACATCGCCTTCGGCACCGCGGACGTGGACGGCGACGCCGCCGCGATCAAGGACAAGGGTGTGCGCGTCCTCTACGAAGAGCCGCGGCGCGGCTCCATGGGGTCACGCATCACGTTCCTGCACCCGAAGGATTGTCACGGTGTTCTGACAGAACTGGTCACTTCGGCGCCTGTTGAGTCACCTGAGCACTGACCCTCGTACATAGGGGCCGGTAGGGTTGGGGGCGGTCGCTCTCTGAACCGAGGTGACCGCATGCCGGGGTCCGGGTTTCGGGGGGCGAGCGTCGGGGCAGCAGCCCATGCTCCGCCGTTGATCTGACACCATTCCCCGGGGGCGCCGTCCGTCGGACGGACGGGGCTCGTATGGCCAGGGATGCGACCAGGGGACGGATGGGACCGCGCAGTGCGGGGCTACGAACGCCAGGAGCGAGAGCCGGCGGCTGACGTCGACCACCTCTCTCGGTTCGAGGCCGAGATGGATCGGCTGAAGACCGAGCGGGAGAAGGCGATCCAGCACGCCGAGGACCTCGGCTACCAGGTCGAGGTGCTGCGCGCCAAGCTGCACGAGGCGCGCCGCACCATCATGTCCCGGCCGGCCTTCGACGGCGGTGACATCGGCTACCAGGCCGAGCAGCTGCTGCGCAACGCCCAGGTGCAGGCTGACCAGCTGCGCCAGGAGGCCGAGCGCGAGCTGAGCCAGGCCAGAGCGCAGACGCAGCGCATCCTTCAGGAGCACGCCGAGCAGGCCGCCCGGCTCCAGGCCGAGCTGCACCAGGAGGCGGTCACCCGCCGCCAGCAGCTGGACCAGGAGCTGGCGGAGCGCCGGCAGACCGTCGAGTCGCACGTCAACGAGAACGTGGCGTGGGCGGAGCAGCTGCGCGCCCGCACCGAGCAGCAGGCCCGGCGCCTGCTGGACGAGTCGCGCGCCGAGGCAGAGCAGGCCCTGTCGGCCGCGCGCGCCGAGGCGGAGCGGCTGGCCGGCGAGGCCCGCCGCCGTCTGACGGACGCCGCCGAGGAGGCCCGCACCGAGGCGGAGCAGATCCTGCGCCGGGCGCGCACCGACGCCGAGCGGCTGCTGAACGCCGCGTCCACGCAGGCCCAGGAGGCCACCGACCACGCCGAGCAGCTGCGCAGCTCCACGGTCAACGAGTCGGACGCGGCCCGCCGCCAGGCCTCCGAGCTCAGCCGGGCCGCCGAGCAGCGCATGGCCGAGGCCGAGGAGGCGCTGCGCAAGGCGCAGTCCGAGGCCGAGAAGCTGGTCACCGAGGCCAAGGCGGCCGCCGAGAAGACGCTGGCCGGGGCCGAGTCGGCCAACGAGCAGCGCATGCGCACGGCCAAGGAGCAGGTCGCCCGGCTGGTCGAGGAGGCCACCAAGGAGGCCGAGAACACCAAGGCCGACGCCGAGCAGGTCGTCGCCGACGCCCGCGCCGAGGCCGAGAAGGTCCTCGCCGAGGCCGCCGAGAAGGCGCGCACGCTCACCGCCGAGGAGAGCGCCACCCAGCTCTCCAAGGCCGCCAAGACCGCCGAGGACGTGCTCAACAAGGCGCAGCAGGAGGCGCAGAGCACCACCAAGGCCGCCGTCGAGGAGGCCGAGCGCATCCGCCGGCAGGCCGAGGCCGAGGCGGACCGGCTGCGCGCGGAGGCGCACGACATCGCCGAGCAGCTCAAGGGCGCGGCGAAGGACGACACCAAGGAGTACCGGGCCAAGACGGTCGAGCTCCAGGAGGAGGCCCGCCGGCTGCGCGGCGAGGCCGAGCAGCTGCGCTCGGAGGCCGTCGCCGAGGGCGAGAAGATCCGCGCGGAGGCCCGCAAGGAGGCCGTCCAGCAGATCGAGGAGGCGGCCAAGACCGCCGAGGAACTGCTGGCGAAGGCCAAGCAGGACGCGGACGAGCTGCGCCAGAAGGCCACGACGGACAGCGAGAAGGTCCGCACCGAGGCCATCGAGCGGGCGACCACGCTGCGCCGGCAGGCCGAGGAGACGCTGCAGCGCACCCGGCAGGAGGCCGAGCGGCACCGCGAGGAGGTCGTCGAGCAGGCCGAGGGCATCAAGGCCGACGCCGAACGGGCCGCCCAGGAGCTGCGCGAGGAGACCGAGCGCGGGGTCGAGGCGCGCCGTGCGGAGGCCGCCGAGGAGCTGACGCGGCTGCACACCGAGGCGGACCAGCGGCTCGCGGCGGCCGAGCAGGCCCTCACCGACGCCCGCGAGGAGGCCTCCCGTATCCGCCGGGAGGCCGCCGAGGAGACCGACCGGCTGCGCACCGAGGCCGCCGAGCGGATCCGTACGCTCCAGCAGCAGGCCGAGGAGGACGCCGACCGGCTGCGCACCGAGGCCGCGTCGGACGCGTCGGCGTCCCGCGCCGAGGGCGAGGCCGTCGCCGTGCGCCTGCGGTCGGAGGCCGCGGGCGAGGCCGAGCGGCTGAAGTCGGAGGCCCAGGACACCGCCGACCGGGTGCGGGCCGAGGCCCAGGCCGCCGCCGAGCGGCTGGCCGCGGAGGCGTCGGAGACGCTGGCCGCCGCCCAGGAGGAGGCCGGCCGGCGCCGGCGCGAGGCCGAGGAACTGCTCGGTTCGGCGCGCCAGGAGGCCGACCAGGAGCGTGAGCGGGCCCGCGAGCAGAGCGAGGAGCTGCTGGCCTCCGCCCGCAACCGGGTCGAGGAGGCGCAGGCCGAGGCGGAGCGGCTGGTCGCGGAGGCCGACCGGCGCGCCACCGAGATGGTGTCGGCGGCCGAGCAGCACGCCCAGCAGGTCCGCGACTCCGTGACCGGGCTGCACGAGCAGGCCCAGGAGGAGATCGCCGGACTGCGCAGCGCCGCCGAGCACGCGGCGGAGCGGACGCGCCGGGAGGCCGAGGAGGAGGCGGACCGGGTCCGTACGGACGCCTATGCCGAGCGGGAGCGGGCCGGCGAGGACGCCGGGCGGCTGCGGCGCGAGGCCAAGGAGGAGACGGAGGCCGCCAAGGCGCTGGCCGAGCGCACGGTCGGGGAGGCCATCGCCGAGGCGGACCGGCTGCGCACGGAGGCCACCGAGCACGCCCAGCGGCTGCGCACCGAGGCGTCCGACAAGATCGCGGAGGCGGACCAGGCGGCGTCCCGGACCCGGGCGGACGCCCGCGAGGACGCCAACCGCATGCGCTCGGACGCGGCGACGCAGGCCGACACCCTCATCACCGAGGCCCGTTCCGAGGCGGAGCGGCTGCAGTCGGAGACGATCGCCGAGGCCGACCGGATGCTGGCCGAGGCGCTCGCCAAGGCCGAGAAGCTGGTCGGTGACGCCACATCGGACGCGGAGCGGCTGCGCGCCGAGGCCGCGGAGGCGGTCGGGTCGGCGCAGCAGCACGCCGAGCGGGTCCGCGGCGAGTCGGAGCGTGTCCGCGCCGAGGCGGCCGCGGAGGCCGAGCGTCTGGTGGCCACGGCCCGCGAGGAGGCCGAGCGCACCCTGGACGAGGCCCGCAAGGAGGCCAACAAGCGGCGTTCGGAGGCGGCCGAGCAGGTCGACACGCTGATCACGGAGACGACCGCCGAGGCGGACAAGCTCCTCACCGAGGCGCAGCAGCAGGCGCTCAAGACGACCGCGGACGCCGAGGCGCAGGCCGACACGATGGTCGGCGCGGCCCGCAAGGAGGCGGACCGGCTGGTCGCCGAGGCGACGGTCGAGGGCAACACCACGGTGGAGAAGGCCCGTACGGACGCCGACGAGCTGCTGGTCGGGGCCCGCAGGGACGCCACCGCGATCCGGGAGCGGGCGGAGGGGCTGCGCGACCGCATCACGAGCGAGATCGAGGAGCTGCACGAGCGCGCCCGGCGGGAGGCCGCCGAGACGATGAAGTCGACCGGTGACCGCTGCGACGCGCTGATCAAGGCGTCCGAGGAGCAGCTCGCCAAGGCGCAGGCGAAGGCCAAGGAGCTGGTGTCGGAGGCCAACTCGGAGGCCGGCAAGGTCCGTATCGCCGCGGTGAAGAAGGCCGAGGGCCTGCTCAAGGAGGCCGAGCAGAAGCGGGCGCGGCTGATCCGGGAGGCCGAGGAGCTCAAGGCGGAGGCGATCCGCGAGGCCAAGGCCACGGTCGAGGAGGGCAAGCGTGAGCTGGAGGTCCTCGTCCGCCGCCGTGAGGACATCAACGCCGAGATCTCCCGGGTCCAGGACGTCCTGGAGGCGCTGGAGTCCTTCGAGGCCCCCGGCGGGGCCAAGGACGGCGGGGTCAAGGCGGGGGCGACCGTGGGCGCTCCCCGATCGGGTGGCAAGTCGTCAGACGGCTGACGGCCGACGCGGCTTCGGGTGACGTCTGGGGGCTTTGACCGGGTTTTTGGCAAGCCGTCCGACGGTTAGCCACTCAAAAGGGGTCTCATTCTCCAGATCAAACACGTATCCGCTCGATGACACACCGCTTCGGCCCCTAGGATTCCACTTATCACCTCACCGGTCTCATTCGACAGGAACCCCATGAGCGACACTTCCCCCTACGGCTTCGAGCTTGTGCGGCGTGGGTACGACCGCGCTCAGGTGGACGAACGGATCTCGAAGCTCGTCTCCGACCGTGACAGCGCTCTCACCCGTATCACCGCCCTGGAGAAGCGCATCGAGGAGCTCCACCTCGAGACGCAGAACGCCCAGGCGCAGGTGACCGACGCCGAGCCGTCGTACGCGGGCCTCGGCGCGCGTGTCGAGAAGATCCTCCGCCTCGCCGAGGAGGAGGCCAAGGATCTGCGCGAGGAGGCGCGCCGCGCGGCGGAGCAGCACCGCGAACTCGCCGAATCGGCGGCCCAGCAGGTGCGCAACGACGCAGAATCGTTCGCTGCGGAGCGCAAGGCCAAGGCCGAGGACGAGGGCGTCCGCATCGTCGAGAAGGCGAAGAGCGACGCCTCGCAGCTGCGTTCCGAGGCGCAGAAGGACGCTCAGTCCAAGCGCGAGGAGGCGGACGCCCTCTTCGAGGAGACCCGCGCCAAGGCCGCGCAGGCCGCCGCCGACTTCGAGACGAACCTCGCCAAGCGCCGGGAGCAGTCCGAGCGCGACCTGGCCTCGCGCCAGGCCAAGGCCGAGAAGCGCCTCGCCGAGATCGAGCACCGCGCCGAGCAGCTGCGCCTGGAGGCCGAGAAGCTGCGCACCGACGCCGAGCGCCGTGCCCGCCAGACGGTGGAGACCGCGCAGCGCCAGGCCGAGGACATCGTGGCCGACGCGAACGCCAAGGCCGACCGCATCCGTTCGGAATCCGAGCGCGAGCTGGCCGCTCTCACCAACCGCCGCGACAGCATCAACGCCCAGCTGACGAACGTCCGCGAGATGCTCGCGACGCTCACGGGCGCCGCGGTGGCCGCCGCCGGCACGCCGGCCGAGGACGAGCCGATCTCCCGCGGGGTCCCCGCGCAGCAGACCCGGTGACCGGCTGACGCCGTAGGACGACCGAGGCCCGTGCCCCTCCGTGGGGCGCGGGCCTTCGCCGTGCCCGGGCCGGTCCGGCCCAAATCGCCGAGGGCTGTTTGCCCCGCCTGGGTGGCATCGGCCCAACCGGCCCCCTAGCGTGGCCGCATGATCGAGCTCTCGGGGCTGACCAAGCGGTACGGCGACAAGGTGGCGGTGAACGACCTCTCCTTCACCGTCAGACCGGGCATCGTCACGGGCTTCCTCGGGCCGAACGGCGCGGGCAAGTCGACGACCATGCGGATGGTGCTGGGCCTGGACCACCCGACGGCAGGCGACGTCCGGATCGACGGCCGGCACTACGAGGAGCTGACGGACCCGCTGACGTACATCGGCGCCCTGCTGGAGGCGAAGGCGTGGCACGGCGGCCGCAGCGCCTACAACCATCTGCTGTGTCTCGCGCAGAGCAACGGCATCCCGGCCGGCCGGGTCCGCGAGGTGCTGGAGACGGTCGGCCTGACGGCGGTCGCGCGCAAGAAGACCAAGGGCTTCTCGATGGGCATGGGGCAGCGGCTGGGCATCGCGGCCGCGCTGCTCGGCGACCCCCGCATCCTGATGTTCGACGAACCGGTCAACGGCCTCGATCCCGAGGGCATCCACTGGATCCGCAACCTGATGAAGTCGCTGGCCGCGCAGGGCCGTACCGTCTTCGTCTCCTCGCACCTGATGAGCGAGATGGCGCTGACCGCCGACCACCTCGTCGTCATCGGGCAGGGCCGGCTGCTCGCCGACACCTCCATGGCCGACTTCATCGCCCGCAACTCCCGGTCGTACGTCCGCGTCCGCAGCCCTCAGCGGGAGCAACTGCTCGACGTGCTGCGCGCGGAGGGCGTCACGCCGATGGGGGCGGGCGACGGCGCGCTGGAGGTCGACGGCGGCACGTCCGCGCAGATCGGGGAGCTCGCGGCGCGCCACCGGATCGTGCTGCACGAGCTGAGCACGCAGCAGGCGTCCCTGGAGGAGGCGTTCATGCAGCTGACCGCGGAGTCGGTCGAGTACCACGCGCACACCGGGCAGGCCCCGGCCCCGCCACAGCAGGCGTGGGGCGACGGCTGGAGGAGGAGCTGAGATGGCGACGACGCAGGTGCTCCGCTCGGAGTGGACCAAGATCCGCTCCGTGGCGTCCACCGTGTGGACGCTCTCCCTGGCGCTGGTCGTGACCGTGGCCCTGGGCGTGCTGATCTCGGCTCTGTCGAACAACGAGTTCGGCAACATGGGCGAACGGGACCGGCTGGACTTCGACCCGACCTTCGTCAGCTTCGCGGGGATGGGCCTCGGTCAGCTCGCGATGATCGTGTTCGGGGTGCTGGTCGTCTCGAACGAGTACAGCACCGGGATGATCCGCGTCTCGCTGGCCGCCGTGCCGCGCCGTGGCACCTTCCTGTTCAGCAAGATCGCGGTGGCGACCGGGCTGGCACTGGCCGTCGGTCTGGCGACCAGCTTCCTCGCCTTCTTCCTCGGGCAGGCGATGCTGGGCGACCACCGGGCGTCGATCGGCGACCCGGGGGTGCTGCGGGCGGTGTTCGGCGGCGGGCTGTACATGATGCTCATCGCGATGTTCTCGATGGGGATCGCGGCGATGCTGCGCTCGCCCATGCTGTCGCTGGGCATCCTGATGCCGTTCTTCTTCCTGGTCTCCAACATCCTCGGCAACGTCCCCGCCACCGAGAAGGTGGGCCGCTACCTGCCCGACCAGGCCGGCAGCGCCATCCTGCAGGTGGTCACCCCGGTCGACGACGCCCGTCCCTACGGCCCCTGGGGCGGGCTCGGCATCATGGCGCTGTGGGTGATCGCGGCTCTCGTGGGCGGGTATCTCACCCTGCGGAAGCGGGACGCCTAGCACAGGGGCCGGGGGCCGGTGCGGTGAAGTTTTACCCGCCCTTGAGTGGAACCGTCAGCGCCCTTATATCCTCCTAACCCTTACGGGGGGCGTGTGCCCCGCTGTCCTGAACCTTTCGATGGGTGCGGAGCATGATCGAGGCAGTCGGCCTGACCAAGCGCTATGGCGACAAGACCGCTGTGTACAACCTGTCCTTCCAGGTGCGGCCCGGCGCCGTCACCGGCTTCCTCGGCCCGAACGGCTCCGGCAAGTCGACGACGATGCGGATGATCCTCGGTCTGGACAACCCGACCGCCGGCCACGTCACCATCGGCGGCTATCCGTACCGCAGGCTGCCGAACGCGCCCCGCCACGTCGGCGCGCTGCTGGACGCCAAGGCCGTCCACGGCGGCCGGTCGGCCCGCAACCACCTGCTGAGCCTCGCGCAGCTCGCCGGCATCCCGGCCCGGCGCGTGGACGAGGTGCTGGGCGTGGTCGGCCTGCAGGACGTCGCCGGGCGCCGCTCGAAGGGCTTCTCGCTCGGCATGGGCCAGCGCCTGGGCATCGCGGCGGCCCTGCTCGGCGACCCGCAGGTGCTCCTGTTCGACGAGCCGGTCAACGGCCTCGACCCCGAGGGCATCCACTGGGTGCGGAACCTGATGAAGTCGCTGGCGGCCGAGGGCCGTACCGTCTTCGTCTCCTCCCACCTGATGAGCGAGATGGCGCTGACCGCCGACCACCTCATCGTGATCGGGCGCGGCCAGTTGCTCGCCGACATGAGCGTGAAGGACTTCATCGCGGCGAACTCCGCCGGGTTCGCCCGGGTCCGCACCCCCGACTCCGAGCCGCAGCTGCGCGAGAAGCTGGCCGGGGCGCTCACCGAGGCGGGCGGCCACGTACTGCCCGAGCAGGACGGCGCGCTGCGGGTGACCGGGCTGCCGCTCCCCCGCATCAGCGACGTGGCCCACGCCTCCGACGTACGGCTGTGGGAGCTGTCGCCGCACCAGGCCTCGCTGGAGGAGGCGTACATGCGGATGACGCAGGGCGCCGTCGACTACCGCTCGACCGCCGACCAGAAGGCGGGGCTGCAGCAGCCGCTGCCGCCGGGCGCCCAGCCGCCGATGCCGGTGCCCGGTCAGGGCCAGCCCGGCTGGTACGCCCCGCCACCGCCCCAGCAGGGCGCGCCCGGCCCCTACGGCGCGCCCGCGGGCCCGGGCGCCGCCCCGGCCAACCCGTACGCCCAGCCGGCCCCCCAGGCGCCGCAGGAGGCTCCCGCGAGCCAGGCGCCCGCGCCGCGGCCCGCCGACGCGCCCGCGCCCCCGCAGGCGCCCGCCCAGCCGCCCGCGCCGGCCTCCGCGCCGCAGGACGCCGCCCCCGCCGCCCCGACCAAGCCCGAGGAAACCCGATGAGCACGCCCCAGCCCCCGATGCCGCAGACCGCCGCACCGACCTGGCAGGCGGCTCCCGGTGCGCCGTACCCCACGTACACCTCGCCGATCCCGGTGGTGCGCACGCACCTCGGGCACGCGCTCGCCTCGGAGTGGACGAAGATCCGCTCGGTGCGCTCCACGATGTGGACGCTCGGGGTGTTCGTGGTGCTCGTGGTCGGCATCGGCCTGGCGGTCGCCGCGCTGATCTCCGCCAACGCCGCGGAGGAGAGCATGTCGGGCGAGAGCCCTCTGTCCTTCGGGTTCTTCGGGCTGCTGCTCGGCAGCATCTGCGTCATCACGCTGGGTGTGCTGACCACGGCGTCGGAGTACGGCACCGGCATGATCCGGACCACGATGACGGCCTGCCCTACCCGCGGCCGGGTGCTGGCGGCCAAGGCGATCGTGTTCTTCGCGGTGGCCTTCACGGTGACGCTGGTGTCGGCCCTGCTGGTCGCCCTCGCGGACGTGGCCATGCTGGACGGCGCCCGTGAGCCGTCCACCGAGGAGTGGCTGAAGGGCACCGTCGGCATCTCGCTCTACATCGCGCTGCTCGGGCTGCTCTCGCTCGTCGTCGGCTCGGTCATCCGGCACTCGGCGGGCGCGATCACGATCATGATCGGCCTGGTGCTGGCGCCGCTGGTGATCGCGCTCTTCATGTTCGCGGAGTCGCTCCAGTCCCTGCAGGAGGCCCTGTTCGAGTACTCCATCCCGAACCAGCTCAGCGTCTTCTACGCGCAGTCCCTGTCGGAGTCCGGGCCGCACGGCTGGGACCCGCTGTGGATCATGCTCGGGGTGACGGCCGCCGCGTTCGCGGGCGCCTGGGCGCTCCTGGAGCGACGCGACGTGTAGCGCCCGTCTCAGAACCTCGGCGCGTTACGGGACCGCTGCACCCGGGTGGTGCGGCGGTCCTTCGCGTTCCAGCACGCCTTGTGCCAGTGCCGGCGGTCGTCGACGCCCGCGTGGTCCGGCCAGGCGACGACGTGCGGGACGCCGTCCGGGATCATCTGGTCGCAGCCCGGGCAGCGGTACGACTTGCCCTGCGCGCTCGCACCCGCGACGTGCCGTACGTTCCAGTCCTCGCCCTGCCAGGTCTCCGAGGACTGCCAGCCGCCGTAGCGGCCGGAGCGGTCCTCCCCGGCACCGCGGCCGGACGAACCGGCGCCCTTGGATCGGTTGCGACGCGGGGACACGGAACACCTCACGGAGCTATACAGGACGGGGAGCCGTCTCCAGCCTACGCGGCGCGGACGGGGGTAGACGTACGGAACCAACCCCCACAAGTCCCCCACGCGGACCCGTGATTCTGCAGACAATCCGCAAATCCCCCCGCCAGGCCGTGTCCTCGGCACGTGTCAGACGGTTATGCCCGCTGGGGGAGCTCCGCGTCGGAGCCAAGGAAGCAGGAAGACAGCGATGCGCGTAGGTAGTTTCGTGTTGGCGGCCCGGTTCCCGGGCCAGGGCGACGGGGAGGCGCTGCACCGGGCGGTCCGCTCCGCGGAGGTCGCCGAGGAGGCGGGCCTCGACTCGGTCTGGCTGGCCGAACACCACTTCGTGCCGTACGGCACCTGTCCGTCCGCGGTCACCCTGGCCGCCCTGCTGCTCGGCCGCACCCGCCGGCTGCGCGTCGGCACCGCGGTCAGCGTGCTGCCGACCGCGCACCCGGTGGCCCTGGGCGAGCAGGCCGCCCTGCTGCACATCACCTCCGGCGGGCGGTTCTCGCTGGGCGTGGGGCGCGGCGGGCCCTGGGTCGACCTGGAGGTGTTCGGCTCGGGTCTGGGCGCCTACGAGGAGGGCTTCCCGGAATCACTCGACCTGCTGCTGCGCTGGCTGCGCGAACCGGCGGTCGGTTCCTCGGGCGAGCGGTTCGGCTTCCGCGAGGTGCCGGTCGTGCCCCGCCCCTCGGAGTGCCTGACCGACACGGACGGCCCCGAGGTGGTCGTCGCCTGCACCTCGCCGCGCAGTGTGCGCCTCGCGGCCGAGCGCGGTCTGCCGATGCTGCTCGGCATGCACGTGGGCGACGAGGAGAAGGCCGAGATGGTCGCCCTGTGGCGGGAGCACGCGCGCGCGGCCGGGCGCCCGGAGGACGAGATCCGCGCGGCCGCCCATGTCTCCGCCGGCGTCTGCCAGATCGCCGACCGGCGCACGGACGCCGTCGAGACGCTCACGAAGGCGATGCCCGGGTGGCTCCGGCAGGGTCTGGAGGCCCATGTGACGGTGGACGGCCGCGCGCGGGCCATGCGCGACCCGCTCGCCTACACCGAACTGCTGTGTGGGCTGCACCCGGTGGGCACCCCGCGCCTCGCCGCCGACCGGCTCGCGGCGACCAGCGAGCGGACCGGGATCTCCCGTTTCGCCCTGCTGGTCGAGGGCTCGGGCGACCTGGCGGCCACCGAGGAGAACGTACGGCGGCTGGGCGCCGAAGTCCTCCCGCAGCTCGGCTGAATCGCGCGCGGGGAGGTCCCCCGCCGGTGGGCTTGCCGCCCCGGTACTGATGCACCTCCCACGTACGGAGCGGCAAGCAGGCGGCTCGCGTCAGCAGTCCCTGAACTCCGGGGACTGGTTGAGCACCTGACTGCGGACCGAGGTGAAGCGGGCCAGCGTCTGGTCGACCGAGGAGTCGACCGGGAACACCGCGACCCGGTGGCAGTTCTGGAAGGCCAGCCGCACCCCGAAGTGCCGCTGCAGGGCGCCGCGTATCGCGTCGCTCGCAAGGGCACGCAGCAACTGTCCCCGTGCCTGCTCGTCCGGCGGGGGCGTCTGGTTGTCGGCGAACTGACCGCCGTCGACCTTCAGCTGAGCCACCAGGGAGCTGATCATCTCCCATGCATAGGGCAGGGAGGTCCGGACGCAGTCGACGAATTCGGCTTCGTCGACCTCGCCTCGCTCGGCCTTCTCGAGTAGGGCCGGTGAGACGTCGAGCGACATGGGTTCTCCTCTCGCACCCCCGCCCGCGGCAGGGGTTGCCGGACAGATGAGGGAGTCCGCGCGACCGGACACGCTGTGTACACACCCCGCGACCTCCCGTTTAATACGGTAGGCAACCGACCGTGACGGCACCAGCAGAATGCGTACATGAGCCAGTCCCTTGAGGCTCACAATCGGCCAGAAACGAACAGGGGCAGTCCGGGGTCTTCCGGACTCCCCCAGGGCGGATCGCGTCGACCCGGGCCCGTCGAGTAGCGTTGCGGACCATGCGTCTCGTCATTGCCCGTTGCTCCGTCGACTACGCGGGCCGGCTCACCGCCCACCTGCCCTCGGCGCCCCGTCTGATCCTGGTCAAGGCGGACGGCAGCGTCTCGATCCACGCGGACGACCGGGCCTACAAACCCCTGAACTGGATGTCGCCGCCCTGCACGCTGAAGGAGGGCGACGGCGAGCAGAAGGACGTCTGGACGGTCATCAACAAAGCGGGCGAGAAGCTGATCATCACGATGGAGGAGATCCTCCACGACTCCTCGCACGAACTGGGCGTGGACCCCGGTCTGATCAAGGACGGCGTGGAAGCGCACCTCCAGGAACTGCTCGCGGACCGCATCGAGACGCTCGGCGAGGGCTACACACTGATCCGGCGCGAGTACATGACGGCCATCGGCCCGGTGGACATCCTGTGCCGGGACGCCGAGGGACGCACGGTCGCGGTCGAGATCAAGCGGCGCGGCGAGATCGACGGCGTGGAGCAGCTGACGCGCTATCTGGAGCTGCTGAACCGCGATCCCCATCTCGCCCCGGTGCGCGGCATCTTCGCCGCCCAGGAGATCAAGCCGCAGGCCCGGGTCCTCGCGACGGACCGCGGGATCGGCTGCCAGGTGCTGGACTACGACGCGCTGCGCGGCATCGAGGACGACAAGCTCCGGCTGTTCTGACGCACCGCACAACGGCACAGGGCCGGTTCCGCTCGACGGAACCGGCCCTTTTGTCCTGATCGGACCGTCAGATGACGGTCTCGGTGCCGGTCGGCCCGGTGTCACCGGACTGCGAGGCGCTCGCAGGACCGCTCGCGGGCGCGCTGGACGCCGGTCCGCTCGCCGAGTCCGAGGACTGCGGCTGGGACGGAGGCGGCTCACTGGTGGGCGGCTCGGACGTCGGGGTCTCGCTGGTGGGCGGCTCCGAGGTCGGCGGCCTCGTGGACGTCGGGGGCTTGGTCGTCGGCGGTTTCGTCGACGACGGCGGCCTGGTGGTCGACGGCGGCTTCGTCGTCCCGTCCGAGGAGCCACCGCCCGGCTTGTGGGTGCCGCTCGGGTCGTCCGACGGCTTCGCCGAGGTGGTGGGTGTCGGGTCGTCCGAGGTGCCGAGCGTCCCGTCGGGACCGGGGTCCGTCGGCCGGCTGGTCGCCGGCCCCGTGTCGCCGGAGTCCTTGCCGTCGGCGCCCGCGGCCTCGTCCGCGCCGAGACTGTCGTCGCCGGCGCCCTGGCTCGCGGAGGGGTTGACGCCGACCCGCGTGGACGGGCTCGCGGGGTCGCCGTCGGAGGTCGCGCCGAGCGTCACGACCGTGCCGAGCACGGCCACCAGGACCGCGCCCGCGCCGGCCGCGACGAGGTTGCGCCGGGCGAAGCCGCGGACACCGCCCCGGCCCTTGTGGCTGGGCACCGGGGAGGCGGGCGCGGACGCCTGGTGGGTGACGAGCGTCGAGGTGTCGAGGACCGGCGGGAAGGGGGCGGGCACTCCCCCGGGCGGCGACTGGGACTCCTCGTACCGGGCGTCCGGGACCTCCTCGCCCGCCGTCGCGGTGAGGGAGGCGAGTCCCGGCGCGGTGCCGCTGCGGTCGGCGACCAGGGCGAGCGCGCGGCGGCCCGCGACCGTGCCGCGCTTGTCGGCGAGGGCGCCGCGCAGGCCGATCGCGGTCTCCAGCTCGGTGCGGGCCCGGTCCAGCCGGCCGTCGCACAGCGCGAGGACGCCCAACTCGTGGTGGAAGTAGGCCTGTTCGGTGACGTCACCGGCCGCCCGGGCCGCCTCGGCGCCCGCGCGCAGCGCGCGCTCCCAGGCGCTCCAGTGCAGACCGGCGGCGAACGCGGGCGCCGCCGCGCGGGCCAGCTCGACGGCGGGGTCGGTCGCGTCCTCGTCGGTGCCGGAGGAGTCGGCGGCCGGGGCCGGGGAGGCCACGAGCACGCCCAGTGCGGCGAGCACGGCGTCCGCCTCGGCGCTGACGCGCTCCGGGGTGACCGAGGGGTGTCCGGCCCACCAGGTGTAGTGCCGGGCGGCGCTGAGGGCGGTCTCCTCGACGTCGTCGGCGTAGCCGGCGGCCTCCAGCTGGATCTGCACCCCGGCGGCGAGCCGGTAGCGGGTGCCGATCGGCGAGACGAGCCCGCAGTCGGTCAGTTCGCCCAGGGCGGCGTCCGCGTGCGTGTCGCCGACCAGGGCGGGCAGATGGGCCTGGTGCGGCATCTCGCCGCCCAGCGCGACGGCGAACCGCAGGGCGGCCCGGGCGGAGGGGCTGAGCCGTGAGGCGAGCAGCCGGGCCGGCGCGGCCGCCTCCCCCAGGGACGGCAGCGGCACCTCCTCGCGGTCGCGGACGCTCTCGGTGTCGACGGCGTCGGCGGGCGGGGCGTCCTCGAAGACGCCGTACTCGTCGACCGCCTCGGCCTCGGCCCGCAGCCGGTCGCGCTGCCGCAGCAGCGCCCCCGCCTGGACGAACCGCAGCGGCAGGCCCTCCGACTCGAACCAGAGGTCACCCGCCCAGTTCCGCTCGTCCTCGGTGAGGTCCCGGCCGACCACGTGCTCCAGCAGCTCCATGCCGGCGGCGCGGTCCAGGCCGCCGAGCGCGACGTCCTCGACGTCGGACTCGGCGGACGGGGCGGGCACGTCGGGCGTGGCGCCGATCAGGAAGGCGCACTCGGGGGTCGCGTCGAGGAGCTGGTCGAGGGCGGTGCCGCCGAACTCGATGTCGTCGAGGACGACGACCGCTCCGATGTCCCGTACGCATGCGAGCAGTTCGTCCTGTTCCGGACGGTGCAGCGGGGCGTCGTGAACGGCGCGGAAGAGGTCGTGCAGGAGATCGTCCGGGGTGCGGCGGAAGCCGGTGAGCCGGACCACCCCGTCGGGCGCGAGGTCCGCGCAGTCGTCGGCGACGAGGTCGAGGAGGCTGGTGCGGCCGGCGCCACGGGGGCCGACCAGCCGCACCGAGCGGCCGCGCGCGAGCAGCCGGACCAGTTGCTCGCGTTCGTCCTGGCGGGCCAGCAGGGGCGGGGCGGGGCGCGTCGGCCCGGGCGGCACGGGCGGCCTCGCGGCCCGGTCGGCCTCGGCGCGGTCGGCTGCGGAGAGCTTCTCGGGACGGGACGGCCGCTCGGCGGGCGGGCAGGGTTCTATCTCGCTGCCGTCGACCGGGTTGACGGTGAGCAGGAGGTCGCCCGAGACCAGCTGCACGGTGCGGGCGAGCGTCGGCGCGTGCTGTCCGAAGTCGGGTGTGAGGGGATCCCTGGGCGGCCGCGGACGCGACGACTCGTCGTCGGCGTCATGGCCGTACCCCTCGGGTCCCCGGGTGTTCGGGTCCATAGGTTCCAAGCCCCCCAAAAGCGTCGTGTGCGTATGCCAAGCCCCTCCCGGCCTTGCTGCACACCGCGCTGTCGCTTCTGGTCCGGGCCCGCTCGAAGGGAAACGTCTAGCCAGCGGGCAGCCGAACCCTAAACCTTCGCACAGTATCTACGACAGCCCGGGGTCCCGCGCCGTCCGAGACATCACAGTCTCGTGAGGATTGGGCGTGGTGTGCGCTTCGCAGACGGAACGCCCGACTGTCCCGCCCCACCCGTGCCGGGGGGTCACACGCGGGGCAGGGACTCCACCCCGATGCCGCCCTCGATCGCCAGGATCCGGTGCAGCCGGGTGGCCACCAGCAGGCGCTGCATCTGCAGCGGCACGCCGCGCAGCACCAGGCGCCGGCCGCAGCGGCCGGCCCGCCGGTGGGCCCCCATGATCACCCCGAGTCCGGTGGCGTCCCAGGAGTCCAGCTCGGACAGGTCGAGCACCAGATCGCCGACTCCGTCGTCGACGGCCGAGTGCAGGACCGTACGGGCGTCCGCCGCGCTGCGGACGTCGAGGCGGCCCCCGACGACCAGCTCGGCGTGGTCGCCCCTGATGTGCATAGCGCTCCCCTAAGCGTGCGTTCGTGCTCCGCGGTGTGTGGTCTGCGTACGTGCGTGGGTCTGTCTTTGCTACGAGTCTTCGCGGTGGCCGGTGATGCAACCTCTGACTGCGTTCAGCGGCCAGAGGTTGCCGTCTGTAGGCGAACCGATACCGAATTCACCCCATCGCGTGACTCGTGCGGGGGCTGTGCGGCGATGTACGAAACCTCAGTAGCTGTAAAAGCCTTGCCCGCTCTTGCGGCCGATGTCACCCGCGTCCACCATCCGGCGCATCAGCTCCGGCGGCGCGAACTTCTCGTCCTGGGACTCGGTGTAGATGTTGCTGGTGGCGTGCAGCAGGATGTCGACGCCGGTCAGGTCGGCCGTGGCGAGGGGGCCCATGGCGTGGCCGAAGCCCAGCTTGCAGGCCAGGTCGATGTCCTCGGCGGTGGCGACGCCCGACTCGTACAGCTTGGCCGCCTCGACGACGAGCGCCGAGATCAGCCGGGTGGTGACGAAGCCGGCGACGTCGCGGTTGACGACGATGCAGGTCTTGCCGACGGACTCGGCGAACTCACGGGCGGAGGCGAGGGTTTCGTCGCTGGTCTTGTAGCCGCGCACCAGCTCGACGAGCTGCATCATCGGCACCGGCGAGAAGAAGTGCACGCCGACGACCCGCTCGGGGTGCTCGGTGGCCGCCGCGATCTTGGTGATCGGGATGGCGGAGGTGTTGGAGGCGAGCACGGCGTCCGGGCGGACGATCTTGTCCAGCGCGCGGAAGATCTCGTGCTTGACCTCGAGCTTCTCGAAGACCGCCTCGACGACGACGTCCGCGTCGGCGGCGGCGTCCAGGTCGGTGGTCGCGGTGATCCGGGCCAGGGCGGCGTCGGCGTCGTGCGCCTCCATCCTGCCCTTGCTCACGAACTTGCCGTACGACGCCTCGATGCCGTCCGTGCCGCGCTTGAGCGCCTCGTGCGTGACGTCTCGCAGGACGACGTCCCAGCCCGCCTGCGCGGAGACCTGGGCGATCCCGGAACCCATCAAGCCGGCGCCGATGACGGCAAGCTTCCGTGCCACTGTTGCGACTCCCCTTAGAAACGCCTTACACCCTGTTGAGGTTGCTCTTCGGCGGACCTTAGCGGCAGTGAGGCGGTGTGTGACCGGTTAGTAACGCGAGTCACGTCTCATCTGACGGACATCACACCGGCACGGCTCATTGCGCGCCCCGGACGGCGTAGTTGAGCACTTTCTCGCTCAACAGCTCCTCCCTGTCGCCGAGAAGCGCCGGCGCCGCACGGGACACTTCGCCCGGTTTGCACCCCTTGACCGTCTCCCGGCCGACGGCCTCGAAGACGGTCTGCGGGGTCCGGGCGAGCTGACCGGTGAAGCGGTCGCAGCCTTCCACGAGGCCGATGCGGAGCGAGACCGCCTCGGCCTCGGCGCGCCGCCCGCGCGGCACGGCGCGGGCGGCCGGCTCCCCCCACCCGGCCGCGCCCCCACCCAGCGGGACGTTCGCCGTGCTCGCCGTGACAGTGGGCACACGCGTGTTCCGCTGCGCCGGAGCGTAACTAGGCTGGTCACATGGTCAATCTGACGCGCATCTACACCAGGACCGGCGACCAGGGCACCACCGCCCTCGGCGACATGAGCCGGGTCGCCAAGACCGATCTGCGGATCTCGGCGTACGCCGACGCCAACGAGGCGAACGCCGTCCTCGGCACCGCCATCGCCCTCGGCGGGCTGGACGAGGAGGTCGTCGAGGTCCTCACCCGTGTGCAGAACGACCTGTTCGACGTCGGCGCCGACCTGTCGACGCCGGTGGTGGAGAACCCCGAGTACCCGCCGCTGCGGGTGGAGCAGTTCTACATCGACCGGCTGGAGGCGGACTGCGACCGCTTCAACGAGCGGCTGGAGAAGCTGCGGTCCTTCATCCTGCCGGGCGGCACCCCCGGCGCGGCCCTGCTGCACCAGGCGTGCACGGTCGTCCGGCGCGCGGAGCGCTCGACCTGGGCCGCGCTGGACGTCCACGGCGAGACGATGAACCCGCTCACCGCGACCTACCTCAACCGTCTCTCCGACCTCCTGTTCATCCTCGCCAGGACGGCGAACAAGGAGGTCGGGGACGTGCTGTGGGTGCCGGGCGGGGAGCGCTGACCGGGCCGCGCGGTCACCCCACGGGCTCCCGCTGCGATTCGCGGTCGGACTCCTTTCCGGGCCTCTTCGGCCACAGCAGGTAGGTCAGGGCGATCAGCCCGTGGATGCCGGCGGCCCGCAGCGCCACGGCCTGGAAGGACCGCAGGGACGAGGTCTCGCCGTCCCCGACGTACCAGATCGCGGCCTGGAGCAGGGCCAGCGAGACCGCCGCCCCGAGGAGCGTCCGCAGCCAGAGGGCACCCTCGTGGCGGGCCCGCGCCATGCCGTACCGCGGCGGGCGCGGGGGGCGGGGCGCCCCGGCCAGGCGGTGCGCGGCGTGGCCGTCCAGCCAGCGGATCGTGTAGTGGCCGTAGGCCGCCGTGTAGCCGATGTAGAGCGCCGCCAGGCCGTGCTCCCAGCCGGGCTCGGCGCCGTTCTTCAGGTCGACCGCCGTGGCGGCGAACAGGACCAGCTCCAGCACCGGCTCGCACAGCAGCAGGACCACACTGGTCCTGCGCCACTTCAGCAGGTAGCGCACGGCCAGCCCCAGGGCCAGCAGCACCCAGAAGCCGACCTCGCAGGCGACGATGAGGGCGACGATCACAACGGGCTCCCTTCGCTCACCCTTCCAGCCTCCCGCCGGACGCGGCCGCTTCCGTCGTCGGCGGTGACGAAACCGCCGTACATCGAAAGGTGCAGTCCGGGACCCGCCTGCGGCATCACGCGTCGGCCGGGGGCAGCGTGTTGGATGGACGCATGACCCTCCCCCGCCCGCACCGCTTCGACGTGTACGTCGCCGTCGCCGGGCTGCTCGGGGGTCTGCTGCTGGTGGGCATCGGCCTGGGCACACGGACCCCCGAGGACCCCGTCACGCTCTTCGACGGGCCCTGGCCGGTCCTGGTGCCGCTCACCGTGATGGCCGGCTGCGAGCTGCTGCGCCGGGCCGCCCCCCGTACGGCCCTGCTGATCGGCACACCCGCGATCTGCGCGGACGTCCTGACCCAGGGCAACCTGGCCACCGTCCTGATGTTCACCGACATCATCTACGCGGCCGTGGTGTACGGCCCGCTCGTCTCGGCCCGGCGCATCCAGTGGATCACCGGTCTGCTCACGGTGGCCGGGACACTGGTCCCGTACGCGGCCTGGCGGGTGCCGGAGGCACTGCTCATCGGGGTGGTCATCGGGGTCGTGGCGTACGGCCCGGCCGCCACCGGCTGGATCGTGCGCAACCACCGCGACGCCGCCGAGGCGGCCCGGCTGCGCGCCGAGCAGACGGCGCTGCTGGCCGAGATGGACCGCGCCCAGGCCGTGTCGTCGGAGCGCTCCCGCATGGCCCGCGAGCTGCACGACCTGGTGGCCAACCACCTCTCCGCCATCGCCATCCACTCCACCGCCGCGCTCTCCCTCGACGACCCGGCGACGTCCCGGGACGCCCTGTCCGTGATCCGGGAGAACAGCGTGGCGGGGCTCGCCGAGATGCGCCGGCTCATCGGCATCCTGCGCGACGCGGGCGACGACGCGGCACCGGCGGCCGCGCCGACGCTGGACAGCCTCGACGCCCTGACCGGCAGCGCCCGCGCCAACGGCCTGGACGTCCACCTCGACGCCGACCCGGGGACGGTCCCCGCCCCGGTCGAGCTGGCCGCCTACCGGATCGTCCAGGAGTCGCTGACCAACGCCCTCAAGCACGCGGCGCCCGGCCGGGTCGCGGTCACGCTCGCCCGCCGGGACGGCTGTCTGGCCGTCACCGTGACCAGCCCGTTCGGCGACCGGGAGGGGCCGCGCGCGCCCGGCTCGGGCGCCGGTCTGGTCGGCATGCGGGAGCGGGTCGCCCTGCTCGGCGGCATGTTCGAGGCGGGCCCCACCCGCGACCCGCATTCCGCGGACGGCACGATCTGGGCCGTCCGCGCCCTGCTTCCGCTGACCGAAGGAGACTCCGCATGATCCGGGTCCTGGTCGCCGACGACCAGTCCGCGGTCCGCGCCGGCCTCGTCCTCATCCTGCGCAGCGCGCCCGACATCGAGGTCGTCGGCGAGGCGGCGGACGGCGAGCAGGCGGTGTCCCTGGCCCGGGAGCTGCACCCCGACCTGGTACTGATGGACATTCAGATGCCGCGTCTGGACGGGGTGTCGGCCACCCGGCAGGTGGTCGCCGAACGACTCGCCGACGTGCTCGTGCTGACCACCTTCGACCTGGACGAGTACGTCTTCGGGGCGCTGCGCGCGGGGGCGTCCGGGTTCCTGCTGAAGAACACCGAGGCGAAGGACCTGATCGACGCGGTGCGCACGCTGGCGCGGGGCGAGGGCCTGATCGCACCGGCCGTCACCCGACGCCTGATCGCCGAGTTCGCGGCGCAGCCGGTGCGGGAGTCGGCGGCCGATCCGTCCGTGCTGGACGCGCTCACCCGGCGCGAGCGCGAGGTGCTGTCCTGTCTCGGCGAGGGACTGTCCAACGCCGAGATCGCGGCCCGGCTGGACATGGCCGAGGCGACGGCGAAGACGCACGTCAGCCGTCTGCTGGGGAAGCTGGAACTGCGCAGCCGGGTCCAAGCGGCCGTACTGGCGCAGGAGTTGGGTATCTAGACCGCGGGCGGGGGACGCCCATCCGGTGCGAAACGTCAAGTGGTCCAGACCTATTGACCTGTGGTCCAGACCTTTCTATTCTCACCGCACCATGAGTGGGCGTGAGGCTCAGTCACGCCCCAGGACTCCCCCAAGGAGGCGCGACATGCGCTTCAGACACAGAGCCGCGGCAGGATTCGCGACGCTGCTGCTCCCGCTGGCCGGTCTGGTCGGCCTCGCGAGCCCCGCCGAGGCCGCGGCATCCGCCACCGCCACCTACTCCAAGCCCCAGGACTGGGGCACCGGATTCGAAGGCAAGTGGACGGTGAAGAACACCGGCACCACGACCCTCAGCTCGTGGACCGTCGAGTGGGACTTCCCCTCCGGCACCTCGGTCACCTCCGCCTGGGACGCCGACGTCACCTCCTCCGGCACCCACTGGACCGCCAAGAACAAGTCCTGGAACGGCAGCCTCGCCCCCGGCGCCTCCGTCAGCTTCGGCTTCAACGGCACCGGCTCCGGCTCTCCCTCCAACTGTAAGCTCAACGGCGGCAGTTGTGACGGCGGCACCACCAACCCCGGTGACAGTCCGCCCAGCGCCCCCGGCACCCCGTCCGCCTCGGACATCACCAACACGTCGGTGAAGCTGTCCTGGAGCGCGGCCACCGACGACAAGGGCGTCAAGAACTACGACGTCCTGCGCGACGGCGCCAAGGTCGCCACCGTGACGGCCACCTCGTACACGGACACCGGCCTGAGCGCCGGCACCGACTACGCGTACACCGTCCGCGCCCGCGACACCGCCGACCAGGTCGGCCCTGCCAGCGGCGCCCGCGCGGTGCGCACCACCGGCGGCGGCACCACCGAGCCGCCCACCGGCGACAAGGTCAAGCTCGGCTACTTCACCGAGTGGGGCGTCTACGGCCGCAACTACCACGTCAAGAACCTGGTGACGTCGGGCACGGCCTCGAAGATCACCCACATCAACTACGCGTTCGGCAACGTCAAGAACGGTCAGTGCACCGTCGACGACACCTACGCCGCCTACGACAAGGCGTACACCGCCGACCAGTCCGTCAGCGGCCAGGCCGACACCTGGGACCAGCCGCTGCGCGGCAACTTCAACCAGCTGCGCCAGCTGAAGGCGAAGTACCCGCACATCAAGGTGCTGTACTCCTTCGGCGGCTGGACCTACTCCGGCGGCTTCGGCCAGGCGGCGCAGAACGCGGCCGCGTTCGCCAGGTCCTGCAAGGCCGTCGTGGAGGACCCGCGCTGGGCCGACGTCTTCGACGGCATCGACATCGACTGGGAGTACCCGAACGCCTGCGGTCTGACCTGCGACTCGTCCGGCCCCGCGGCCTTCAGGACGCTGATGCAGGCCCTGCGCGCCGAGTTCGGCTCCAGCTACCTGGTCACCGCGGCCATCACCGCCGACGGGTCCAACGGCGGCAAGATCGACGCGGCCGACTACGGCGGCGCCTCGCAGTACCTCGACTGGTACAACGTGATGACGTACGACTACTTCGGCGCCTTCAACGCGCAGGGCCCGACGGCCCCGCACTCGCCGCTGACGTCGTACGCCGGCATCCCGCAGGCCGGCTTCAACTCGGCCGACGCGATCGCCAAGCTCAAGTCGAAGGGCGTGCCGTCCAAGAAGCTGCTGCTCGGCATCGGCTTCTACGGCCGCGGCTGGACCGGGGTCACCCAGGCCGCCCCCGGCGGCTCGGCGACCGGCGCGGCCCCCGGCACCTACGAGGCGGGCATCGAGGACTACAAGGTCCTGAAGAACTCCTGCCCGGCCACCGGCACCGTCGCCGGCACCGCCTACGCCTACTGCGGCAACAACTGGTGGTCGTACGACACCCCGTCGACCATCGCCGGGAAGATGAGCTGGGCCAAGAACCAGGGCCTCGGCGGCGCCTTCTTCTGGGAGTTCAGCGGTGACACCGGCAACGGCGAGCTGGTGAGCGCCATCAACAGCGGTCTGCAGTAACCCGTACGGCAGCACCCCGCCACGGACAGGTCGTCACGAGCCTGTCCGTGGCTCTTTTTGTTCCCCGCACCATCGGGGGGCGGCGATGAAGCCCAGGCTCAGCAGGACGGCCGGCGCGAACAGGGCAGCAGAACGCGCCGACACCCCGGCGGCGGCCGGTGTGATCGACGCGTGGTCCAGGGGGCCCGGGCCTCAGGCGACGTTGACGCGCTGCCCGGGCGGGGCCGCCTCCAGCCACGCCAGGAACCCGGTCAGCGCGTCCTCGCTCATGGCGAGTTCGAGCCGGGTGCCCCGGTGCAGACAGGTGAGGATGACGGCGTCGGAGAGGAGGGCCAGCTCCTCCTCGCCGTCGGGGACGCGGCGGCCGGCCACCTCGATGGCGGAGCGCTCCAGGACGCGGCGCGGACGGTAGGCGTAGGAGAAGACGCGGTACCACTCGATGCGGTCGCCGTTGTAGCGGGCGACGCCGTAGCTCCAGCCCTTGCCGTTCGTGTCCGGTTTCTCCGGCACGTCCCAGCGCAGGGAACAGTCGAAGGTGCCGCCCGAGCGCTGGATGAGTCTGCGGCGCAGGCCGAAGACGAACAACCCCAGCACCACGAGGGCGACGACGGTTCCGCACACAGTCAGAGCGAGGACCATCGACACCGACCTCCTCGTCTCCTAGGTAACGGAACGGAAAAAACATCCATATCTGCCTCAGCCGCGACCGGCACCGGATCGCTCCGGTCCCAGCCGCGGCTGAGTGACGTCAATCGCGAGCGCTCCCCCTGAGCCTAAGGGGCCAGGGAGGCGACCCGTGGGGTCAGCGCGCCGTCGCCGCCCGCAGGCGGACCTCCGCGCGGCGCCCGGCGGAGGCGTCGTCCGCCGACTTCGCGCGCTCGAGCGCCCGCTCCGCGCGCTGGACGTCGATCTCCTCCGACAGTTCAGCGATCTCCGCCAGCAGCGACAGCTTGTCGTCCGCGAACGAGATGAAACCGCCGTGCACCGCGGCGATGACGGTCCCACCATCACTCGTACGGATGGTCACCGGGCCCGACTCCAGCACACCGAGCAGCGGCTGGTGACCGGGCATGACGCCGATGTCGCCGGACGTGGTGCGCGCGACGACCAGGGTGGCCTGGCCCGACCAGACCTCACGGTCGGCGGCGACCAGCGCGACGTGCAGCTCAGCAGCCAAGATGGCTCCTCGGGTCACCACCCGGCGGTTCTGCCGGGTGTTGGTTACAAGTCTAATAGGCATGAATGAGGGGGCGGGACGTGCCCCGCCCCCTCATCACGAGCTCAATGGCTCACGAAGACCGATGCGTCAGGAGACGCCCAGCTCCTTCGCGTTCTTCTTGAGGTCCTCGAGACCACCGCACATGAAGAACGCCTGCTCCGGGAAGTGGTCGAACTCACCGTCGCAGATCGCGTTGAACGCGGTGATCGACTCCTCCAGGGGCACGTCCGAGCCGTCCACACCGGTGAACTGCTTGGCGACGTGCGTGTTCTGGGACAGGAAGCGCTCGACGCGGCGGGCACGCTGGACGACCAGCTTGTCCTCCTCGCTGAGCTCGTCGATACCGAGGATCGCGATGATGTCCTGGAGGTCCTTGTACTTCTGGAGGATCCCCTTGACGCGCATGGCGGTGTCGTAGTGGTCCTGCGCGATGTAGCGCGGGTCCAGGATCCGGGACGTGGAGTCCAGCGGGTCCACGGCCGGGTAGATGCCCTTCTCGGAGATCGGACGGGACAGAACCGTCGTCGCGTCGAGGTGGGCGAACGTGGTGGCCGGGGCCGGGTCGGTCAGGTCGTCCGCGGGGACGTAGATCGCCTGCATCGAGGTGATCGAGTGACCGCGGGTCGAGGTGATGCGCTCCTGGAGGAGACCCATCTCGTCGGCCAGGTTCGGCTGGTAGCCCACCGCGGAGGGCATACGGCCGAGCAGGGTCGACACCTCGGAACCGGCCTGCGTGAAGCGGAAGATGTTGTCGATGAAGAACAGCACGTCCTGCTTCTGCACATCGCGGAAGTACTCCGCCATGGTCAGACCGGCGAGGGCCACGCGCAGACGGGTGCCCGGGGGCTCGTCCATCTGGCCGAAGACCAGCGCGGTCTTGTCGATGACGCCCGATTCCGACATCTCCTCGATGAGGTCGTTGCCCTCACGGGTGCGCTCACCGACACCGGCGAACACGGAGACACCGTCGTGGTTGTTGGCGACGCGGTAGATCATCTCCTGGATGAGCACCGTCTTGCCGACGCCGGCACCACCGAACAGACCGATCTTTCCACCCTTGACGTACGGGGTGAGAAGGTCGATGACCTTGACGCCGGTCTCGAACATCTCGGTCTTCGACTCGAGCTCGTCGAAGTTCGGGGCCTTGCGGTGGATGCCCCAGCGCTCGCCCGTGTACTGCTCATCGACGTTCAGCACCTCACCGAGGGTGTTGAACACCTTGCCCTTGGTGAAGTCGCCGACCGGGACCGTGATGGAGGCGCCGGTGTCGGTGACCGGGGCCTGGCGGACCAGACCGTCGGTGGGCTGCATGGAGATGGTGCGGACCAGGCCGTCACCCAGGTGCTGGGCGACCTCCAGGGTCAGCGTCTTCTTCTCGCCGTCCTTGGCCGGGTCGGCCACCTCGACGTGAAGGGCGTTGTAGATCTCGGGCATCGCGTCGACGGGGAACTCCACGTCGACGACCGGGCCGATGACCCGGGCGACGCGGCCCGTAGCCGTCGCGGTCTCAACAGTGGTGGTCATTATCGGTCACTCCCCGCGGTCGCGTCGGCGAGGGCGCTGGCGCCACCGACGATCTCGCTGATTTCCTGGGTGATTTCGGCCTGGCGGGCCGCGTTGGCAAGACGGGAGAGCGTGTTGATCAGCTCGCCCGCGTTGTCGGTGGCCGACTTCATCGCGCGCCGCGTGGCGGCGTGCTTGGAAGCGGCCGACTGGAGCAGCGCGTTGTAGATCCGGCTCTCGACGTACCGCGGCAGCAGGGCGTCGAGGACGTCCTCCGCCGAGGGCTCGAAGTCGAACAGCGGGAGGATCTCGCCCTGGGACGGAGCCTCCTGCGCGACCTCGTCGAGGCGCAGCGGCAGCAGCTGGTCGCCCAGCGCCTGCTGCGTCATCATCGAGACGAACTCGGTGTAGACGATGTGGAGTTCGTCCACGCCGCCCTCGGCCGTGTCCTTCTCGATGGCCTCGATCAGCGGGGCCGCGACCTTCTTGGCGTCCGCGTACGTGGGCTCGTCCGTGAAGCCGCTCCACGACTCCGCGACCTTGCGCTCGCGGAAGTTGTAGTGCGCCACACCGCGCCGGCCCACGATGTACGACTCGACCTGCTTGCCCTCGCGCTCGAGACGCTGGGTGAGCTGCTCCGCGGCCTTGATGGCGTTGGAGTTGAAGGCGCCGGCGAGACCGCGGTCGCTCGTGAGGAGCAGCACCGCGGACCGCGTGACCGTCTCGGCCTGCGTGGTCAGCGGGTGCTTGGTGTTCGAACCGGTGCCGACCGCCGTGACCGCTCGGGTGAGCTCGGTCGCGTACGGCGTGGAGGCCGCCACCTTGCGCTGCGCCTTGACGACGCGCGAGGCGGCGATCATCTCCATCGCCTTGGTGATCTTCTTGGTCGCGGTGACGGATCGGATGCGACGCTTGTAGACCCGGAGCTGGGCTCCCATGAGTCAGGTCCCTTCCTTACGTCACTTGGCGGCAGCGGCCGGGACGTCCTCGCCGAGCAGCTTGCCGTCGGAGGTCTCGAACTGCTTCTTGAACTCCGCGATCGCGTCAGCGATGGCCTGCAGGGTGTCGTCGGACATCTTGCCGCCCTCCCTGATGGAGGTCATGAGGCCCTGGTGCTTGCGGTGCAGGAACTCCAGGAGCTCGCGCTCGAAGCGGCGGACGTCGGAGACCGGCACGTCGTCCATCTTGCCGGTGGTGCCGGCCCAGATGGAGACGACCTGGTCCTCGGTCGACATCGGCTGGTACTGCTCCTGCTTCAGCAGCTCGACCATGCGCTGGCCGCGCTCCAGCTGCGCCTTCGACGCGGCGTCCAGGTCGGAACCGAAGGCGGCGAACGCCTCCAGCTCACGGAACTGGGCGAGGTCCACGCGCAGACGGCCGGAGACCTGCTTCATCGCCTTGTGCTGCGCGGAACCACCGACTCGGGAGACGGAGATACCGACGTTCAGCGCGGGGCGCTGACCGGCGTTGAACAGGTCCGACTCCAGGAAGCACTGGCCGTCGGTGATGGAGATGACGTTGGTCGGGATGAACGCCGAGACGTCGTTGGCCTTGGTCTCGACGATCGGCAGACCGGTCATCGAACCGGCGCCCATGTCGTCGGAGAGCTTGGCGCAGCGCTCCAGCAGACGGGAGTGCAGGTAGAAGACGTCACCCGGGTAGGCCTCACGGCCCGGCGGGCGGCGCAGCAGCAGGGACACGGCGCGGTAGGCGTCGGCCTGCTTCGAGAGGTCGTCGAAGATGATGAGGACGTGCTTGCCCTCGTACATCCACTGCTGGCCGATGGCCGAACCGGTGTACGGCGCCAGGTACTTGAAGCCGGCCGGGTCGGACGCCGGGGCGGCGACGATGGTCGTGTACTCCAGCGCGCCGTTCTCCTCCAGCGCGCGGCGGACCGACGCGATGGTCGAGCCCTTCTGGCCGATGGCGACGTAGATGCAGCGGACCTGCTTGTTCACGTCGCCCGAGCGCCAGTTGTCGCGCTGGTTGATGATCGTGTCGACGGCCAGGGCGGTCTTGCCGGTCTGACGGTCACCGATGATCAGCTGACGCTGGCCACGGCCGATCGGGGTCATCGCGTCGACGGCCTTGTAGCCGGTCTCCATCGGCTCGTGCACCGACTTGCGCTGCATGACCGTGGGGGCCTGCAGCTCGAGGGCACGACGACCGCTGGTCTCGATCTCGCCGAGGCCGTCGATCGGGTTGCCGAGCGGGTCGACGACGCGGCCGAGGTAGCCCTCGCCGACGGCCACGGAGAGCACCTCACCGGTGCGGTGCACCGGCTGACCCTCCTCGATGCCGCTGAACTCACCGAGGACGATGGCGCCGATCTCGCGCTCTTCCAGGTTGAGCGCGAGGCCGAGGGTGCCGTCCTCGAACTTCAGCAGTTCGTTGGCCATGGCCGAGGGCAGGCCCTCGACCTTCGCGATGCCGTCGCCGGCAAGGGTGACCGTACCGACCTCCTCGCGCGAGGCCGCGTCCGGCTTGTACGACTGGACAAAGTTCTCCAGCGCGTCCCGGATCTCCTCCGGCCGGATCGTGAGCTCCGCCATCTGGGTTCCCTGCTCTCCTTGTTGGGCCCGAAGTTTCACTTGGGGGTTTTCCACGAGTCGGGGACTCCCCCCAACAAGAGGTGAATCCTCTGCACGGCCCAACCAGGGCCGTCGTGTACGTACTGCTTGTTCAGTTGCTGCTAGCTCGCCATGCGGCGGGCGACGTCCTCGAGCCGGTCCGCGAGGGAGCCGTTGATGACCTCGTCCCCGACCTGCACCCGGATCCCGCCGAGGACCTCGGGGTCCACGTCGAGGTTGAGGTGCATCCGGCGGCCGTAGAGCTTCGCGAGGGCGGCGCCCAGGCGCTGCTTCTGCACGTCGCTCAGCGGCACCGCCGAGGTGACGACGGCGACGATCCGGTCCCGGCGCTCCGCGGCCAGCTTGGACAGGGACTCCAGTCCCGCTTCCAGGCTACGTCCCCGCGGCGCGGTCACGAGGCGCGTCACCAGACGCACGGTGGTCGCCTTGGCCCGGCCGCCGAGAAGGCTGCGCAGCAGCTCGCTCTTGGCCTCGGCGGTGGCGGCGCGGTCGGTGAGCGCGGCACGCAGCTCCGTGTTGGAGGAGACGATCCGGCCGAACCGGAACAGCTCGTCCTCGACGTCGTCGAGCGTGCCCGCCTTCTCGGCGGCCGTGAGGTCGGCGATGTTCGCCAGCTCCTCCAGCGCGTCCACCAGGTCGCGGGACTGCGACCAGCGCGAGCGCACCATGCCGGCCAGCAGGTCGGCGGTCTCGCCGCTGACCTGGCCGCCGAGCAGACGCCGGACCAGGTTGGCCTTGGCCTCGCCGGGCTGCGCCGGGTCGGTCAGGACCCGACGCAGCGACACCTCGCGGTCGAGCAGCGCGGTGACGGCGGCCAGCTCGTCGGCGAGCCGTCCGGCATCGACGGACGTGTTGTCCGTCAGCGCGTCGAGTCGCTCACGTGCGGCTGCCAGGGCCTCGCGGCTCGCTCCGTTCATCGTCCGGCCTCGGCCTTCTCCTCGAGCTCGTCGAGGAAGCGGTCGATGACGCGGCTCTGCCGGGCGTGGTCCTCGAGGGACTCGCCGACGAGCTTGCCGGCCAGTTCGGTGGCGAGCTTGCCGACGTCCCGGCGCAGCGCGGACGCGGCGGCCTTGCGGTCGGCCTCGATCTGGGCGTGACCGGCGGCGACGATCTCCTCGCGCTGCCGCTGCCCTTCCGCGCGCATCTCGGCGATGAGCGTGGCGCCCTGCTCCTGCGCCTCCTGGCGCAGACGCGCGGCCTCGTGCCGGGCCTCGGCGAGCTGGGCCTTGTACTGCTCCAGGACGCTGTGGGCCTCGGTCTGGGCGGCCTCGGCCTTTTCGATACCGCCCTCGATGGCCTCGCGACGCTGCTCCAGAACCTTGTTGATGTTCGGGAGGAGCTTCCAGGCGAGGAAGCCGAAGACGATGACGAAGGCGAGCAGGCCGATGACAAGCTCAGGGATCGGCGGAACGAGGGGGTTCTCCCCACCCTCGCTCGCCGCGATGAGCAGCTGGCTCATGTGAGTGCCTTTCGTCTAGTCGGCTGGACTGGTCTGGTGGCTCAGTAGCCGTAGACGAACGGCATGACCAGACCGATCAGGGCGAGCGCCTCACAGAAGGCGAAGCCCAGGATCTGGTTGGCACGGATCAGGCCGGCGGCCTCGGGCTGACGGGCGAGCGCCTGGGTGCCGTTACCGAAGATGATGCCGACGCCGACGCCCGGGCCGATCGCGGCGAGGCCGTAACCGATGGAGCCGAGGGAGCCTTCGACAGCAGCAAGGGTCTGGGACATGCCAGTTCTTCCTTTTCTTTACGGACCGGTGGGGGTTGGCCACCGGACGATCTGTGGTGGTGGGAGGGCGGTGGCTCAGTGGTGCTCGGCGAGAGCGCCCTGGATGTACGTGCAGGTCAGCAGCACGAACACGTACGCCTGAAGAGCCTGGATGAACAGCTCGAAGGCGGTCATCACGATGACCATCACGAACGAGACACCCGCGTAGGCGATGCCGATGCCGTTCAGCATGTACCAGCTGGCGATCGTGAAGAGCAGCAGCAGGGTGTGGCCCGCGAACATGTTCGCGAACAGTCGCACCGCGTGCGTGAACGGGCGGATCAGCAGGTTCGAGAAGAGCTCGATCAGCATGGCCAGCGGGAGGACCGCGCCGAGAGACTTGTCGTAACCGGTGACGTTCTTCCAGAAGCCGACGAAGCCCTGCCGCTTGAAGGTCAGCGCCACCCACGTGATGTACACGAGCAGGGCCAGGACCAGCGGATACGAGATGATCGAGGTGACCGGGAACTGGGCGATCGGGATGATCGACCAGAGGTTCATCATCCAGACGAAGAAGAAGAGCGAGACGACGAACGGTACGTACTTCTCGCCTTCCTTCTTGCCGATGGTCTCGTAGACGACACCGCGGCGGATGAAGTCGTAACCCGCCTCGGCAACCATCTGGAGCTTGCCGGGAACGACCTGCGGCCGGCGGAAGGCGGCCCAGAAGAAGCCGACGATGATCACCGAGCCGAGCAGCGCCAGCAACATCGTCTTGTTGAAGTACAGGTTGCTGTCTCCGTCGCCCCACAGGGGCTGGAACATGAACGAGTGCAGGCCCGGGGACACTTCGGCGAAGCCACACCCGTCGAACAGGTGGCAGTTGGTGTCGAAGGCGAGCACCTGCGTCGGGTCAGCACTCACCGCGGGCTCCTTCAGCGTGGCGCATAGGTACGGCAACCTCGTTGTGTCGGCGCGGCGCGAGGCCGCGGGTCGGCACGGGACTGGTGTTACGGATATGGGGGCGGCTGGGGGGCATCTCGCCTCGCGATTGAGCAGGCGTCAGCTCAGATGCCCGCGCCCGCGATGCCGCAGTTGGCACCGGACGATAGCAGGACTTCTCGAGCGCCTTTATCCCGCCCCTACCCCTCACGACGAATGCCCCGTCTTTTCGGACCTGCCGCCCTGGGAGGAGGCGTCCGAATCGGGTTCCACGTAGAGGATCTTGGCCTTCATGTGGGCCCGGGTCTGCGCGGCGATCCACACGAGTGTGGTCGCGAGCAGGGTGATCGCGAAGGCCCGCGGGTTGAACAGCGTCGTGTTCTTGAACGCGGCCATGAAGATGAAGAGCAGCAGGATCTGCGCGGCGTAGAGCATCAGCCCCATGGCCTGGAACAGGTGCGGAAGCGACTTGGCAGTGCGCTGCAGGATGTAGAGGCCGATCCCCATGAAGAGGATCACGACCAGCGTCGCGACGACGGCCCCGATCGCGCCCTTGCCGCCGGCGACCACACCGCTGACGACGGCGGCTACGGCGCCGGCGCCGGCTGTGGGCACAGCGGCCTGGAGCAGGGTGCGGGCGTCATTGGACGGCATGGCGGCAACTCCGCTTTCACGGTGGGGGCAGGGTGTCGTCATGGACGAGCGTAGTCCCGGATGGAGAGAGAACCTCACGCCGGTGAACCGTCGCACTGCGGTTCTACGGCTCTGTCCGGGGTTCTCGTGAACCGTATCACAAACTATTTGATGAGGTCTTTACCTGGGAGTGTGCCTACTGTCACACATGAGAGTGACGGTGCGCGTCTGTGCGGTTCGTGGGGTGGCTTGTCTGCTATTGGGATGCTTCGCTCCCCCATGACTTGGCAATGCTCTCGTCAGATTCTTACCTTCACCGACATCGCGTCCAGACCCGGCCGAAACGACGATGCGGGGTGCCCGGACCGCTCCGGGCACCCCGCGAAGAGCTACAGCAAGTTGAGCCGATCAGTCATGCACGGTGGCGCAGGCCAGTCCGTCGGTCCACTTCCAGCCCGTGCAGATCTTGGTGCCGTCGGGGTACCTCTTCGCGTACGAGTCCCAGTTGTGGTCCTCCGATCGACCCTGGCGAACGCTGTCGTTCTCCCAGTAGATCTTGGCGGGCTTGCCGGGCAGAGTGATCCTCAGCTTTGCGATCTTCCCTGACACCGTCTTGGGCGCAGGCGAGTAGTTCGCGACGATGCCCGTGACCTTCAGCCCTGATCCGTCCACGATGATGCAGTTGCTGCCGCCCCCAGTGCAGTTGTGGGCACTCGCCTGTGCGGGCGCAACCGCACCGAAGGCGATGCCGAGCACCGCTCCACCTATCGCACCAACGCGCCAAATACCGTGTTCCTTGCGCATGTCAACCCCGATTTCCTGCATGTTTGCCGACTTCAGCGTTGTCAGGCTGATGTCGGCGTGGTCAACATCGACCCTAGCGATCAAGGAGTGCACTGCGCAGTAATCACACAAGTGATCCATATCACCGAGGAGTTATGAAACGACTACAGCTGGTGACCGACCCCTCGGGGGCTCATCCCCGTTCGTAGGGGGGAACTCATACATCCCGTCGATGCAGGCGTGAGCGGGTCCCGAGCGCGGTCGCCCCGTTGGCGCCGGTCGCCGCCGCGGCGACCGGCGTGCGGAGGTCGGCGTCCTCGGTCGGGCCGGAGGGCTGCGCGGTCGCCGTCGACGCCGCGGTGACGGACCGGCTGCGGCGGTAGCGCGGCGGTACGAAGTGTTCCGCCCAGCGCGGGGTGCGTGGGGTGAAGCGTGGGAGGAGCAGGAGGACCAGGCCGATCGCGCTGAGGAAGACCACGCCGAGGACGATCCACATGGACGCCGAGTTGACCGAGTAGGCGAGCGCGCCGAAGGCGATCAGGGCCGACCAGAAGTACATGATCAGCACCGCGCGGCTGTGGGAGTGGCCGATCTCCAGCAGCCGGTGGTGCAGATGCCCGCGGTCGGCGGCGAACGGCGACTGGCCGCGCCAGGTGCGGCGCACGATCGCCAGGATCAGGTCGGCGGCCGGGATCGCGATGATGGTGAGCGGCATCAGCAGCGGGATGTACAGGGGCACCATCTGGTGCACCGCGCTGCGCTCGGACCCTCCGAACAGGTTGTCCGGGTCGACCTGGCCGGTGACCGAGATCGCGCCGGCCGCCAGGACCAGCCCGATCAGCATCGAGCCGGAGTCCCCCATGAAGATCCGCGCCGGGTGCATGTTGTGCGGCAGGAAGCCCAGGCACATGCCCATGAGGATGGCCGAGAAGAGCGTCGCGGGGGCGGCCGCCTCGATGCCGTACGAGTACCAGATGCGGTAGGCGTACATGAAGAACGCCGCCGCCGCGATGCACACCATGCCGGCCGCGAGGCCGTCGAGGCCGTCGACGAAGTTGACCGCGTTGATGGTGATGACGACCAGGGCGACCGTCAGCAGGGTGCCCTGCCACTGGGTCAGCGCGACCGTGCCGACCTTGGGGATGGGCAGCCACAGGATGGTCAGGCCCTGCATGACCATCACGCCCGCGGCGATCACCTGGCCGCCCAGCTTGATCAGGGCGTCGATCTCGAACTTGTCGTCCAGGACGCCGATCAGCCAGATCAGCGCCGCTCCGGAGAGCAGCGCCCGCGGTTCGTTGGACTTCTCGAAGACCGCGCTGAGGTTCGTGAGGTGGTCCGCCACCAGCAGGCCCGCGCACAGGCCGAAGAACATCGCGATCCCGCCGAGCCGCGGAGTGGGTTCCCGGTGCACGTCACGGGCCCGGATCTCCGGCATCGCCCCCGCCACGATCGCGAACTTCCGCACCGGCCCTGTCAGCAGATACGTCACCGCGGCCGTGACACAGAGCGTCAGCAGGTATTCACGCACTGGCTTCCCCACAAATCTCGCCGGCCATCTCAGCCCCACACCCTAGCGATGGACGCGTACGCGACGCATATGTGAGGGGACTCCCGGGTAACGACGATGGTTGCACGTGTGGCCGAGCGGCCGGTGCGGGTACCCCGCCTCACCGCGGATAGGGCGGGAATCCGGCGGTCAGCTCCCGGACCTCCTCACGGGCCCTGTGACGTTCGTCGTCCCCGCGCAGCACGCGCGCGATCAGCGTCGCCGTCCGCGTCATCTCCTGCTCGCCCATGCCCTGGGTGGTGACGGCCGCCGTGCCCAGCCGCAGGCCCCGGACGTCGCCGTGCGGCAGTGCGCAGCAGTCCAGCACCACCCCGGCCGCCGCGAGCCGGGCGCGGGCCGTGCGGCCGTCGACGCCGAGCGGGGAGGGGTCGGCGGTGATGAGGTGGGTGTCCGTCCCGCCCGTGGTGACGGCCAGCCCCTGCGCGGCCAGGCCGGCGGCGAGCGTGCGCGCGTTGGCGACCACCTGGTGCGCGTACACCGCGAACGCCGGGGTGGCGGCCTCCCCGAACGCCACGGCCTTGGCGGCGACGGTGTGCATCTGGGCGCCGCCCTGGGTGAACGGGAACACCGCGCGGTCGACGCGTTCGGCGAGGTCGGCCCCGCACAGGAGCATGCCGCCGCGCGGGCCGCGCAGCACCTTGTGCGTCGTGGCGCACACGATGTCGGCGAACGGCACCGGGCTGGGCGCCGCTCGCCCGGCCACCAGCCCGATGGGGTGGGCGGCGTCGGCGATGAGGTACGCCCCGACCTCGTCGGCGACCTCGCGGAAGAAGGCGTGGTCGATGTGGCGGGGGTAGGCGATCGAGCCGCACACGATCGCCTTGGGCCGGTGGGTGCGGGCGAGCGTGCGCACCTGGACGTGGTCCATGAGCCCGGTCTCCGCGTCGACGCCGTAGGGGACGAAGTCGAACCAGCGGCCGGAGAAGTTGGCGGGCGAGCCGTGCGTGAGATGCCCGCCGTAGGGCAGGCCGAGGGCGAGGACGGTGTCGCCGGGCCGCAGCAGGGCCGCGTAGGCGGCGAGCACGGCGGAGGACCCGGAGTGGGGCTGCACGTTGGCGTGCTCGGCGCCGAAGAGCGCCTTGGCGCGCTCCACGGCGAGCCGCTCGGCCGCGTCGGCCATCTCGCACCCGCCGTGGTAGCGGTTGCCCGGATACCCCTCCGCGTACTTGTTGGCCAGGGACGAGCCGAGGGCCGCCAGGACGGCCGGGGACGTGAAGTTCTCCGCGGCGATCAGCTGGAGCGTCGTGGACTGCCGGTCGAGCTCGCCGTGCAGGATGTCGGCGAGCTGGGGGTCCTGCCGCCGCAGGACATCGGCCTCGATGGTGTGGGTGACCGACATGGTGGGCTCCGGACGTGCGTCGACGGTGACGTGAGTCCAATGTAGGCCCGGTGCGCCAGGGGCGCCCTGCGGTGTTACGCCCTCGCGGGCACCCCCGTCAACGCCGTCACCACCGGATCCAGCGCCTCGTGTATCTCCTCGCCCACCGAACGGAAGAACGTCAGCGGCGCCCCGTACGGGTCGTACACCTCGTCCGCCTCCGCCGTCGGCGCCAGAAGCCACCCGCGTAGAGCCGCCGCGGCACGCACCAGCGCACGCGCCCGCCGCACCACACCCTCCTCCAGCGGAGGCAGCGTCGCCGGGTCTATGGCGCGGACCAGGCGGGTGAACTCCTTCAGCGTGAAGGTGCGCAGGCCCGCCGAGTGGCCCATGGAGATGACCTGGGCGCGGTGGTCGCGGGTCGCCGTCAGGACCAGGTCGGCCATGATGACGTGCTCGTCGAGGAGCTCCCGGCCGGTGAAGCCCTGGGCGTCCGCGCCGAAGTCGGCGAGGACCGTCTCGGCGTTGGCCTCCATGGGCGCGCCCTCGTGCCCCCAGGTGCCGGCGCTCTCCACGATGAGGGAGCGGCCCAGCACACCGAGCCGCTGCTGCACGAGATGACGGGTCAGCCGCTCGGTGATGGGTGAGCGGCACACGTTGCCGGTGCTGACGTGGAGGATGCGGAAGCTGTCGCGCGGGAGACCCACGAAGGTCGTCGTGATCTCCGTCGCGCTCTCCCCGTTGCCTATGCCACGCATGGGGGTCCCCCCTGCTCGAGCGCAGCCGAGAGCTCGGGGGATTCAGGGGCTGTCAATTGGCCACCTCGAGGTCGGGTACGACCTTGCGCAGCTCCTCCGCCGAGATGGCGCCCTCGCGGAGCAGGAGCGGCACCGCGCGGGTGACGTCGACGATGGAGGAGGGCACGTTGCCCGGGGTCGGGCCGCCGTCCAGGTAGACGGAGACCGAGTCGCTGAGCATCTCCTGCGCGGCGTCGCAGTCCTCCGGCGCCGGGTGCCCGGTGAGGTTCGCCGAGGACACCGCCATCGGGCCGACCTCGGTCAGCAGCTCGATGGCGACCGGGTGCAGCGGCATGCGCACGGCGACCGTGCCACGGGTGTCCCCGAGGTCCCACTGGAGGGACGGCTGGTGGCGGGCGACGAGGGTCAGCGCGCCCGGCCAGAACGCGTCGACCAGCTCCCAGGCCTGCTCGGAGAAGTCGGTGACGAGTCCGTGGAGCGTGTTCGGGGAGCCGATCAGGACGGGGGTCGGCATGGTCCGGCCGCGCCCCTTGGCCTCCAGGAGGTCGCCGACGGCCTCCTTGGTGAAGGCGTCGGCGCCGATGCCGTACACCGTGTCGGTCGGGAGGACCACGAGCTCGCCTCGGCGGACGGCGGACGCGGCCTCACGCAGACCCGTCGTACGGTCGGTCGCGTCGTTGGTGTCGTATCGCCGTGCCATGTCTAGCAGGCCTCCTCGTACACGTGCTTCCGGACAAGGGCTCGGGGCGCGGTCACGGCAGCGCCTTGCGGGCGGTCGCGAACCGGGGGCGGTTGTTCAGGTCGGGGTGGTCGGCGGCGTCGGCCCAGCCCCGCTCCTCGGTGAAGATCCACGGCACCTGGCCGCCCTGGGTGTCGGCGTGCTCGATGACGACGACGCCGCCGGGGCGCAGCAGGCGGTGCGCGGTGCGCTCCAGGCCCCGGATCAGGTCCAGGCCGTCCTCGCCGGAGAACAGGGCGAGCTCGGGGTCGTAGTCCCGGGCCTCGGGGGCGACGTACTCCCATTCGGTGAGCGGGATGTACGGCGGGTTGGAGATGACCAGGTCCACCTGGCCGTCGAGGTCGCGGAAGGCGTCCAGGGCGTCGCCCTGGCGCAGCTCGACCCTGGACCCCTCGACGTTCTTGCGGGTCCAGCGCAGGGCGTCCTCGGACAGCTCCACGGCGTGCACGCGGGAGCGGGGCACCTCCTGGGCGAGGGCGAGCGCGATGGCGCCGGAGCCGGTGCACAGGTCGACGATGCAGGGCTCGACGACGTCCATCGCGCGGACCGCGTCTATGGCCCAGCCGACGACCGACTCGGTCTCGGGCCGGGGCACGAACACCCCGGGCCCGACGTGGAGCTCGAGGTAGCGGAAGTAGGCCCGTCCGGTGATGTGCTGGAGCGGCTCACGCTGCTCGCGCCGGGCGATGACCTCCCAGTAGCGGGCGTCGAAGTCGGCGTCCTTCACGGAGTGCAGCTCGCCCCGCTTCACGCCGTGCACGAACGCGGCGAGCTCCTCCGCGTCGTTGCGCGGCGAGGGCACGCCGGCGTCGGCCAGCCGCTGGGTGGCCTGGGCCACCTCCGCGAGCAGCACGCTGCGGGGGCTCGAGGGTCGCCCCCCAAAAGATTGCTGCACGCAAGTCCTCCGTGTCGTACTCGTCCGTGCCTGGGTCCCTGGCGTCCTTACGCGGCTGCCAGCTTGGCCGCCGAGTCCGCGTCGACGCAGGCCTGGATCACGGCGTCGAGGTCGCCGTCCAGGACCTGGTCCAGGTTGTAGGCCTTGAACCCCACCCGGTGGTCCGAGATGCGGTTCTCCGGGTAGTTGTAGGTGCGGATCTTCTCGGAGCGGTCGACGGTGCGGACCTGGCTGCGGCGCGCGTCGGCGGCCTCCTTCTCGGCCTCCTCCTGCGCCGCGGCGAGCAGCCTGGAGCGCAGGATACGCATCGCCTGCTCCTTGTTCTGCAGCTGGCTCTTCTCGTTCTGGCAGGAGGCGACGACTCCGGTCGGCAGGTGCGTGATGCGCACCGCGGAGTCGGTGGTGTTGACCGACTGGCCGCCCGGGCCGGACGACCGGTAGACGTCGATGCGCAGATCGTTCGGGTTGATCTCGACGTCGATCTCCTCGGCCTCGGGCGTGACCAGCACACCCGCCGCGGAGGTGTGGATACGGCCCTGGGACTCGGTCGCCGGCACGCGCTGCACGCGGTGCACACCGCCCTCGTACTTCAGCCGGGCCCAGACGCCCTGGCCGGGCTCGGTGGCGCCCTGGCCGCCCTTGGTCTTCACCGCGACCTGGACGTCCTTGTAGCCGCCGAGCTCGGACTCGGTGGCGTCGATGATCTCGGTCTTCCAGCCGACGCGCTCGGCGTAGCGCAGGTACATGCGCAGCAGGTCGCCCGCGAAGAGCGCGGACTCGTCGCCGCCGGCGCCCGCCTTGATCTCCAGGATGACGTCCTTGTCGTCGCTCGGGTCGCGCGGGACGAGCAGCAGGCGGAGCTTCTCGGTGAGCTCCTCGCGCCGCTGCTCCAGCTCCTTGACCTCGGCGGCGAACTCCGGGTCGTCCGCGGCGAGTTCGCGGGCCGTCCCGATGTCGTCGCCCGTCCGCCGCCAGGACAGGTACGTGGCGACGATCGGGGTG
The DNA here is from genome assembly GCF_040645135.1 of Streptomyces sp. NPDC046859. Lineage (NCBI taxonomy): Bacteria > Bacillati > Actinomycetota > Actinomycetes > Kitasatosporales > Streptomycetaceae > Streptomyces > Streptomyces sp. NPDC046859. The sequence goes on along the minus strand of NZ_JBEYXR010000023.1, from coordinate 17,555 downwards.
AGCTCGGCGTAGCGCTTGTTCAGCTTGCGCGCGTTCGCCTGGTCGGAGTGGACCGAGGGGTCGGCGAGCCTCGTCTCCAGGTCGGCGTGCTCAGCGACCAGTTCCTCGACGGCCTCGAACATCTTGGGGCTCCTGAAATGCGTACGGAAGGGAAGGGCGGGCGACCAAAAACGCCGGTCCCGGCGCGCCTGGTGGGGGCGCGGCCGTGGACCGGCGAATCGGTGCTCGCTACTTCTTGGAGCCGGCGGCAGCCTTGCCGAAGCGGGCCTCGAAGCGGGCCACACGGCCACCGGTGTCGAGGATCTTCTGCTTGCCCGTGTAGAACGGGTGGCACTCGGAGCAGACCTCGGCGCGGATGGCGCCGCTGGAGATCGTGCTGCGGGTGGTGAACGACGCGCCACAGGTGCAGCTGACCTGCGTCTCGACGTACTCGGGGTGGATGTCGCGCTTCAAGGTGTCTCCTAGAGTTCCGGGAGGGCTCCGGGTCGCCGCCGCGGGATGCGGGAGCGTGAACCGGGGCCGACGTACCAGTCTGCCAGGACTGGGGCCATCCCCCAAAACCGGGGGTCTCCGTGATCTATTCCCCGGACCTCACGACGCCGCCGGCGTCGCCGGTCGCGGTGCCGTCGGTGGCCGCCTTCGGGATCGGCCGGTCGTGCTTCAGGGCCGTGAACACCTGCTTCGCCTTGGCCTCGGCGACGATCACCCGGTTCGGGTCGGCCGGGTCGTAGCGGACGGGCAGCGTGACCATGGTCATGTGCTTCGAACTGATGCCCTTGAGGCCGTTCGCGAAGGACATGAGCCGGTTGACGGAGCCCAGGTCGGAGTCGGTCGTCACGGTGTTGGTGGCGGCGTCGGCCAGGTCGAGCAGCCGCTTGGGGTTGCCGAACAGGTCGGTGCTCCTGGCCTGCTGGATCAGGGCCTTCACGAACGCCTGCTGGAGCTGGATGCGGCCGAGGTCGGAGCCGTCGCCCACGCCGTGCCGGGTGCGGACGAGACCGAGGGCCTGCTCCCCGTCGAGCCGGTGCGTGCCGGCGGTCAGCTTCAGATGGCTGTCGGGGTCGTCGATGGCCTTGGTCGTGGTGACCTCGACGCCGCCGAGTTCGTCGATCAGCTTCTGGAACCCGGAGAAGTCGACCTCCAGGTAGTGGTCCATGCGGACGCCGGTCAGGGACTCCACCGTCTTCACCGCGCAGGGCGCGCCGGCTGTGCTGTACGCGGAGTTGAACATGACGCCGGAGGCCGCCGGATACACCTTGCCGTCGGTGTCGGTGCAACGGGGCCGGTCGATGATCGTGTCGCGCGGGACGGAGACCACGCCGGCCTTCGTGTGGCCCTTGTAGATGTGCAGGACCATCGCCGTGTCCGAGCGGGCGGTGCCGTCGTCGGCGCCGCCGCCGAGCTTCTTGTTGCCGCCGGAGCGGGAGTCGGAGCCGAGGACGAGGATGTTCTCGGAGCCGTTGTCGGTCTTCCGCGGCCGGTCGGTGCCGAGGGCCTGGTCGATGTCGACGCTCTTCAGGTTGCCGTTGAGCTTGAAGTACAGGTACCCGGCGCCGGTGCCGCCCAGGACGGCGATCCCCACGGCCGTCCAGGCCGCGATCAGCAGCCCCTTGCGTCTCTGGCGGGGCTTGCGGCGGCGTCCCTTGCCGCGGTGGTGGGGCGTCTGGGAGCCGGGTCCGCCCGGTATGCCGGGCTCCGGCGTGCTCTCGGCTGACACTGCGCTCCTCGTTGCTCGTCCGGTCGTCTCCCCCTTGCGGTCAGGGCTGCGCCTGGTACATATGCACGCTTACCGCACTATCGTCACCCCGTCGGGTCAGACGGGGAAACCCGGACGAGGGTTGCACAGACGACTGTGCCCACCGCCGGAGCGACGGTGGGCACGGGGTGCTGCCGGTGAGGCGGGCGGGACCCGCTCTCACCTGGGACGTCAGCCGAAGATGTCGTACTGCTTGAAGTCGGTCCCGACCGAGATCCTTGTGGCGAAGATCTCGCTGGTGGCCTTGCCGGTGCCCTTGTACAGGTAGAGCGTGCCGGCGGACGTACGGGCGAGGAAGTCGGCCTTGCCGTCCCCGCTGATGTCGCCGACGGCGTCGAAGGCGTTGTAGGTCCAGTTGCTGCGCACCTTGATCCGGGACGAGAACGCCTCGGAGCCGGTCTTGCCGGTGCCCTTGTACAGGTACAGGTCGCCGGTGCTCGCCTGCCGGGCGAGCAGGTCGGCCTTGCCGTCACCGGTGAAGTCGCCGTGGCCGCGCACGGAGTTGTACTGGTTCCAGCCGGTGCGGACCGAGAAGCGGGAGCCGAAGGTGCCGTCGCCCTTGCCCGGGTAGACGTACAGCGTCCCGCCGGAGTCGACCGAGATCAGGTCGGGCAGGTAGTCGCCGGTGACGTCACCGGGGGTGATGATGCGGGTGCGGGTCTTCCAGTTGTCCGCGATCTTCGAGGTGGACCAGCTCTGGCTGGACGCCACGTAGTGCGACCAGAAGACGTCGCCGTCGCTGCTGCGGCGGTACACCAGGTCCTGGTAGCCGTCCCGGTCGAAGTCGGTCTGCAGGACGACGTTCACGCCGTCCCAGTTGCCCCAGGACTCGCGGGCCGCGAAGGAGCTGCCCTGGGAGTCCTTCGAGTAGCCGGTCCTGGTGGAGGAGTTGCGCACCCACAGGTCGGCCTTGTGGTCACCGCTGATGTTGGTGTCCTCGACCCGCGGGTAGGCGGCGCCCACGTAGGTGCTGACCTTCGAGAAGACGCTGTAGGCGCCCTTGGCGACGCAGTCCTCCACGCCCCAGGAGACGACGCCGACGATGCGGCCGTTCACCACGAGCGGCCCACCGGAGTCGCCGTTGCAGGCGGAGACGGTGCCGCTGTCGCTGCCGGTGGCCGGCTTGCCCGCGCAGACCATGTGGCCCTTGACGAAGTCCGTGCCGAAGTAGCCGGCGCAGGTGCTGTCGGACTGCACGGGCAGCGTGGCCGACTTCAGCGACTGCGAGATGTCGTCGCTGGTGGAGCTGGTGCGGCCCCAGCCGTAGACCTTGGCGCTGGTGCCGGAGGCGTACGAGGCGGTGTCGCCCGACGTCGTCATGCGGATCGGCGTCGCCTTCACCTTGCTGCCCAGCGTGATGACGGCGATGTCGTTGTCGATCCTCGTCGCGCTGTACGACGGGTGGTACCACTGCCGGTACGGCAGCGAGACGGTGCCCCCGTGCAGGTCGCTGCCGCCGGAGCCGTCGGAGGTGGGCAGCTGGTTGGTGCCGGTGACGACGGCGCCGTAGTTGTACCAGTCGTAGCCCTTGACGCAGTGCGCGGCGGTGAGGATCTTCGTCGGCGCGACGACGGCTCCGCCGCAGAAGAAGCCGAGGTCGTCGTCCTCGGAGGCGGTGCCCCGGTCGTCGTAGTACCAGAGCTGCGCCATCCAGGGCGCCGTGGTGATGCTGGTCGTGGTGCCGCCGATCACCATGGGGCTGGCGGTGGAGTCGTCGCTGCGCGCGGCGTACGACGACTTCTTCGCCGCCTCGCCCGCGGTGTCGTCGCCGGCGAGCGCGCCGGTCACCCGGCGCTCCAGCTCGGCCGACGGCACCGATGCAGTGGCGGGCTTCACGGTGGGCTGCGGCGCGGCGGTGGCGGCTCCCGCGGTGGACGTGAGCAGCACGGCGGCGACGGCCGCGGCGACACCGGCGGCGGCGACGGGCAGCCCGAAGCGTATCCGGCGTCTGTGACGACCGCTGCCGGATTGGGTGGTGGTCAAGAAGGTCCCCCAGGACACAAGAGTAGGAAGGGTGCCTGTGGCACCCTTCCCTATCAGCGCCAAAAGGCCGCCCCGCGTCACTCGCGTGACGTGGGGCGGCCTTTTTCGGACGCGTACGGCTCAGTCGCCGTTGCCGGGGGTCGGCGTCGTCTTCTGGATCTGCATCAGGAACTCGCCGTTCGACTTGGTCTGCTTCATCTTGTCGAGGAGCAGCTCGATGGCCTGCTGCTGGTCCAGCGCGTGCAGGACGCGGCGCAGCTTCCAGACGACCGCCAGCTCCTCGTTGCCGAGCAGGATCTCTTCCTTGCGGGTGCCGGACGCGTCGACGTCCACCGCGGGGAAGATGCGCTTGTCGGCGAGCTTCCGGTCGAGCTTGAGCTCCATGTTGCCGGTGCCCTTGAACTCCTCGAAGATCACCTCGTCCATGCGGGACCCGGTGTCCACCAGGGCGGTGGCGAGGATGGTCAGCGAGCCGCCGTCCTCGATGTTGCGGGCCGCACCGAAGAAGCGCTTCGGCGGGTACAGGGCGGTCGAGTCGACACCACCGGACAGGATGCGGCCGGAGGCCGGGGCGGCGAGGTTGTACGCACGGCCCAGACGCGTGATCGAGTCGAGCAGCACGACGACGTCGTGACCCAGCTCCACCAGGCGCTTGGCGCGCTCGATGGCGAGCTCGGCGACCGTGGTGTGGTCCTCGGCCGGCCGGTCGAAGGTCGAGGAGATGACCTCGCCCTTCACCGACCGCTGCATGTCGGTGACCTCTTCCGGACGCTCGTCGACGAGGACGACCATCAGGTGGCACTCGGGGTTGTTGTGCGTGATCGCGTTGGCGATCGCCTGCATGATCATGGTCTTGCCGGTCTTCGGCGGGGCCACGATCAGGCCGCGCTGGCCCTTACCGATCGGCGACACGAGGTCGATGATGCGGGTGGTCAGCACGCCCGGATCGGTCTCCAGACGGAGCCGGTCCTGCGGGTACAGCGGGGTCAGCTTGTTGAACTCCGGGCGGCCGCGGCCGTGTTCGGGCGCCATGCCGTTGACGGAGTCCAGGCGGACCAGCGCGTTGAACTTCTCGCGGCGCTCGCCCTCCTTGGGCTGACGGACCGCACCGGTGATGTGGTCGCCCTTGCGCAGGCCGTTCTTGCGGACCTGGGCGAGGGAGACGTACACGTCGTTCGGGCCCGGCAGGTAGCCGGAGGTGCGGATGAACGCGTAGTTGTCGAGGATGTCCAGGATGCCCGCGACGGGGATCAGGACGTCGTCCTCGGTGAGCTGCGGCTCCTGCACGTCGTCGCGGCCACGACGGCCACGGCGGTCGCGGTAGCGGCCTCGACGGCCACGCCGGCCGCCCTCGAAGTCGTCGTCGTCCTGCGGGCCGTTGTCACGCTGGCGGTCCTGGCGGCCGCCGCCCTGCTGCTGGCCCTGCTGACGGTCCTGACGGTCCTGACGGCCGCCGCCCTGCTGGTCGTCGCCCTTGCGGCGGTCCCCGCGGTCACGGCCGCGGTCGCGGTCACGGCGGTCACGGCGGCGGCCCTCGCCGCCCTCACCGGCGTCGCCCTTGGCGTCGTTGCCCTGCTGGCCCTGCGACTGCGCCTGCGTCTCGGCCTTCGGCTCGGCGGCGACCGTCTCGGGCGCGCCGGCCTCGGCGGTCGCACGACGGCGGCGGCGCTCGCCCGGCGCGTCGTCTCCCCCGCGCTCACCGTCCGCGGCACGCTCGCCCGCGTTCCCGTGGGACGGGCCGCCGGCCGGCTGGCCGGGGATCTCGATCTGCTGCTGGGCCACCGCCTGCTCGGCGGGGGCCTCCGCCTTGGCCTTGTTGTCGGTGTCCTCGCCGGTGCGCGCCTTGGAGGTGGCACGGCGCTTGGGCTTGGTCTCGGTGGCGGCGTCGGCCTTCGAAGCCGCGCCTCCCCCCGCCTGCGCCTCCTTGATGACCTCGATCAGCTGGCTCTTGCGCATCCGCGCGGTGCCCCTGATGCCGAGGCCGGAGGCGACCTGCTGCAGCTCGGCCAGCACCATGCCCTCGAGGCCGGTACCGCGGCGCCGCCGGGAGCCGGCACCGCTGGCAGGCGCGGAGGCGTCCGTGGCGGGCGCGGCAGCGGTCTCCTCGACACGTGCGCCCATCAGATCGGTGGTGTCGCTCACGAAGGGTCCTTCCCTGGAGCGGACGTCGGCCTGTCTGGCTCGGCGACCGGTTGTGCTGTCCGGCGTCGGTCCTTGGTGTGTGGACCGTGCCGGGGCGGTGGTCCGCCAAAGGCGGCGGAGGAATATCTGGAGATGGCGGTTCCCTGAGCCGTGGCACTGAGTGTCGGTGTCACGGGGCTCGGTCGCGCCGGTTCCGGAGCGTGCCCGGCGAGTCGCTCAGCGCTCGTATACGACGTACTGCCCGCGTACGTCGTACGGAACACAGTGCGGCTTGGGAGGCTCCCGGAAGAATGTCTGTCCCGGACGGGGACAACAAGCACCTCGCCATGGTGGGGTCGGGTGCAGACTTGAGGTTAACACTACCGGATCCAACAAACATTCCCCCTCTCGAAATCCGGCAACCGCACGCTTTTAGATGTCACCGGACGGCGCGAGCGGCAGTACGCACGCGCCTTGAGCGTCGAGGTCGAGCCGGTTCGCGGCCCATCCCTCGCCTGCCAGATGGGCGACCTTGTCGGCACTGGCCTCGTCGGCCAGCGCCAGCACGGTCGGGCCGGCGCCGGAGATCACCGCGGGCACTCCGTCGGCCCGCAGCCGCTCCACCAGCGCCGCGCTCTCCGGCATGGCGGGCGCGCGGTACTCCTGGTGGAGGCGGTCCTCGGTGGCGGGCAGCAGCAGCTCGGGGCGCCTGGTCAGGGCCTCGACGAGCAGGGCGGCACGGCCCGCGTTGGCGGCGGCGTCGACATGCGGCACGGTGCGCGGGAGCAGTCCGCGCGCGGTCTCGGTGAGGACCGGCTTCCCGGGGACGAAAACCACCGGAACGATGGAATCGGCCGGATCCATCCTGATGGCGCGGGCGGCGCCGGCCTCCATCCAGGAAAGGGTGAACCCGCCGAGCAGACAGGCCGCGACGTTGTCGGGGTGGCCCTCGATCTCGGTGGCGAGCTCCAGCAGCGCCTCGTCGTCGAGCCTGGTCTCGCCGCCTATGGTCACCGCCCGGGCGGCGACGATGCCGGCGCAGATGGCGGCGGAGGAGGAGCCGAGGCCGCGGCCGTGCGGGATGCGGTTCGCGCAGACGATCTCGAGGCCGCGCGGCTGGCCGCCCAGCAGGTCGAAGGCGGTGCGCAGGGACCGTACGAGCAGGTGCTTCTCGTCGCGGGGCAGTGTCTCGCTGCCCTCACCCGCGATGTCGATGTGCAGCCCGGAGTCGGCCACCCGGACGACGACGTCGTCGTAGAGCCCCAGCGACAGGCCGAGGGCGTCGAAGCCCGGGCCGAGGTTGGCGCTGGTGGCGGGGACGCGCACCCGGACGGCGGCGGCGCGGAACGCTGGACCGGCCATCGCTCGATGACTCTCCTTGAGCTGCGTGATTGTCGAAGACACTTCGATGCCGTACGAGAACCCGGGGGCCGCGTCCGGGCCGCGGAGACGGCGCGGCACCGCGCCCCAGCGGAGGCATATGCGGCGGGCGGGTTCAGTACAGCCTATCGAAGACAGGTTCTGTGGCGATATAGGGCGCACAGGAGGCGCACGATGCGTGTCGTATGCCCCCTGTGCACCCCCCGGTCAGGGACTTCCCCAGGTGGGCGCCCTCTACCGCGCGGTGCGGACCCCTGCGACGGGGCGTGGCGCCACTGCTCCCGCGGTGGCGCCCCACGCCCGTCCGGCGGCGCTCACGCCAGTCCGAGCCGCTCCGCCGCGGTGGCCGCGTCGACCGGGACGGTGACCGGCTGCGGGGCGCCGGCGACGGCCCAGTCCGGGTCCTTCAGGCCGTTGCCGGTGACCGTGCAGACGATCCTCTGCCCCGGGTCGACCTTGCCCTGCTCTGCCGCCTTCAGCAGACCGGCGACCGACGCGGCGGACGCGGGCTCCACGAAGACACCCTCCTGCGCGGCCAACAGCCGGTAGGCGCGCAGGATCTCACGGTCCGTCACCTCGTCGATGAAGCCGCCCGACTCGTCGCGCGCGTCGAGGGCGTACTGCCAGGAGGCCGGGTTGCCGATGCGGATGGCGGTGGCGATCGTCGAGGGGTCCTTGACGACCTCGCCGCGCACGATCGGCGCGGAGCCGGACGCCTGGAAACCCCACATGCGCGGGGTCCGCTTGGAGACGCCATCGGCGGCGTACTCCCTGTACCCCTTCCAGTACGCGGTGATGTTGCCCGCGTTGCCCACCGGCAGGACGTGGATGTCGGGGGCGTCGCCCAGCATGTCCACGATCTCGAAGGCGGCCGTCTTCTGCCCCTCGATCCGCACCGGGTTGACCGAATTCACCAGCGAGACCGGGTAGTTGTCGCTGAGGTCGCGGGCGAGCGTGAGGCAGTCGTCGAAGTTGCCGTCGACCTGGAGGATCTTCGCGCCGTGCACGAGCGCCTGGCCCATCTTGCCGAGCGCGATCTTGCCCTGCGGCACGAGCACGGCGGACACCATGCCGGCGCGCACCGCGTAGGCGGCGGCCGAGGCGGAGGTGTTGCCGGTGGAGGCGCAGATGACCGCCTTGGCCCCCTCCTCCTTGGCCCGCGTGATGGCCATGGTCATGCCGCGGTCCTTGAAGGACCCCGTCGGGTTCGCGCCCTCCACCTTGAGGTGGACCTCGCAGCCCGTGCGCTCGGAGAGCACCTGCGCGGGCACGAGGGGCGTGCCGCCCTCACGGAGCGTCACGACCGGCGTGGTGTCGGAGACGGGCAGCCGGTCCCGGTACTCCTCGATGATTCCGCGCCACTGGTGGGTCATTGCTGGTTACTCTCCTTCAACCCGCATGATGCTGGCGACACCCCGCACGGTGTCGAGCTTGCGCAACGCCTCGACGGTCCCGACGAGGGCCGCGTCGGACGCACGGTGGGTGACGACGACGAGGGACGCCTCGCCGTCCTTGCCCTGCTGGCGAACCGTATCGATGGACACGCCGTGCTCGGCGAACACGGTCGCGACCTGGGCGAGAACGCCCGGTTTGTCCGCCACGTCAAGGCTGATGTGGTACCGCGTGACGACCTCGCCCATCCCGGAGACGGGAAGGCCGGCGTACGCGGACTCGCCGGGACCGGTCGCGCCGTTGAGCCGGTTGCGGCAGACGGCGACGAGGTCGCCGAGCACGGCGGACGCGGTCGGGGAGCCGCCCGCGCCGGGGCCGTAGAACATCAGCTGTCCGCTGGCGTCGGACTCCACGAAGACGGCGTTGTAGGCGCCGCGCACGGAGGCCAGCGGATGGGTCAGCGGGATCATGGCGGGGTGCACGCGCGCGGTGACGGACCCGCCGTCCGCGGCCCGCTCGCAGATGGCGAGCAGTTTGATGGTGCAGCCCATCTCCTTGGCGGAGGCGAAGTCGGCCGCGGTCACCTCGGTCATGCCCTCGCGGTAGACGTCGTCGAGACGCACGCGTGTGTGGAAGGCGATGCCGGCGAGGATGGCGGCCTTGGCGGCGGCGTCGAACCCTTCGACGTCGGCGGTGGGGTCGGCCTCGGCGTACCCGAGCGCGGTGGCCTCGTCGAGGGCCTCCTGATAGCCGGCCCCCGTGCTGTCCATCTTGTCGAGGATGAAGTTGGTGGTGCCGTTGACGATCCCGAGCACCCGGTTGACCTTGTCGCCGGCGAGGGACTCGCGCAGCGGGCGGATCAGCGGGATGGCGCCGGCGACGGCGGCCTCGTAGTAGAGGTCCTTGCCGTGCTTCTCGGCGGCGGCGTGCAGGGCCGCGCCGTCCTGGGCGAGGAGCGCCTTGTTGGCGGAGACGACGGAGGCGCCGTGCTCGAAGGCGGTGGTGATGAGCGTCCGGGCGGGCTCGATGCCCCCGATGACCTCCACGACGACGTCGATGTCGCCGCGTTTGACGAGGGCGGTGGCGTCGGTGGTGACGAGCGCGGAGTCGATGCCCTCACGGACCTTGGCGGGACGCCGTACGGCCACGCCCGCGAGCTCCACCGGGGCGCCGATGCGGGCGGCGAGGTCGTCGGCGTGCGTCGTCATGATGCGCGCCACCTCTGAGCCGACCACTCCACAGCCCAGCAGCGCCACCTTCAGCGGACGCGTACGCATCATCCGACCTCGTTTCCTCATACCGTCTACGGTTGCACCAGTCTCACTCACCGGACGGAAGTTTCTGCCCTTCGTCCGGATCGTGAGACATCTATTTCATTTGTACCGGGGTGGGTGACAGGAGATCTTCCAGCCCGGGGGCGCTGCTGTTCCTATTGCTGTCGGCGTTGCCGTGGCCGGGGCCGTGGGTCAGCCCACGTCGAGACGCAGGAGGTCCTCCTCCGTCTCCCGCCGGACGATCTCCCGCGATCCGCCGTCGTGCACGGCGACGACCGGCGGCCGCAGCACGTGGTTGTAGTTGCTGGCCATGGAACGGCAGTAGGCGCCCGTCGCGGGGACGGCGATGAGGTCACCCGGTGCCAGGTCGGCCGGCAGGAACGCGTCCTTCACCACGATGTCGCCGCTCTCGCAGTGCTTGCCGACGACGCGCGCCAGCATCGGCGCGGCGTCGCTGGTGCGGGAGACCAGGGCGACGCTGTACTCGGCGTCGTACAGCGCGGTGCGGATGTTGTCCGACATGCCGCCGTCGACGGAGACGTACGTCCGCAGCCCCTCGAGGGGCTTGACGGTCCCCACCTCGTAGAGCGTGAAGGCGGTCGGCCCGACGATGGCCCGCCCGGGCTCGACGGAGATGCGCGGGGTGCGCAGCCTGGCGGCCTCGCACTCGCGGGTGACGATCTCGGTGAGCGCCTTGGCGATCTCGTGCGGCTCGCGGGGGTCGTCGTCGCTGGTGTACGCGATGCCGAGCCCGCCGCCGAGGTCGATCTCGGGCAGCTCGACACCGTGCTCGTCCCGGATGTCCTTGAGCAGCCCGACGACCCGGTGCGCCGCGACCTCGAACCCGGACATGTCGAAGATCTGCGACCCGATGTGGGAGTGGATCCCGATGAGCTCCAGCCCGTCGAGCTGCAACGCCCGCCGCACCGCCTCCGCGGCCTGCCCGCCGGCCAGCGGGATGCCGAACTTCTGGTCCTCGTGCGCGGTGGCGATGAACTCGTGCGTGTGCGCCTCCACGCCGACGGTGATCCGGATCTGCACCCGCTGGCGCCGGCCCAGCTCCTGCGCGATGTGGGCGACCCGGACGATCTCCTGGAAGGAGTCGAGGACGATGCGCCCGACGCCGGCCTCGACGGCCCGGCGGATCTCCTGCGCGGACTTGTTGTTGCCGTGGAAGGCGATGCGGTCGGCGGGCATCCCGGCGGACAGCGCGGTGGCGAGCTCGCCGCCGGAGCACACGTCGAGGTTGAGCCCCTCCTCGTGCAGCCACCGCACGACGGCACGGGAGAGGAACGCCTTGCCCGCGTAGAAGACGTCGGCGTCCTGGCCGAAGGCCTCGCGCCAGGCGCGGGCCCGGGCCCGGAAGTCGGCCTCGTCGAGGACGTAGGCCGGGGTGCCGTGCTGTTCGGCGAGGGTGTTCACGTCGACACCGCCCACGGTGACGACGCCGTCGGCGCCCCGGGCGACGGTCCGGGCCCACACCTTGGGGTCGAGGGCGTTGAGGTCCGCGGGCGGGGCCGAGTAGTGGCCCTCGGGGAGGACGTCGGCGTGACGGGGCCCGGCGGGGTGTGCGGAACGGCTCATCAGGCGTGCTCTTTCAAAGATGGTCGGGTGCGTCGATACCGAGCAGGGACAGGCCACCGGCCAGCACCGCCCCGGCGGCTTCGGCGAGCGCGAGCCGGGCACGGTGGGTGGCCGAGGGTTTCTCCGCCCCGCGCGGCAGCACCGCGGGCAGCAGGGGCAGCACGGCATCGGCGACGGTGACGAGGTGCCGGGCAAGACGATCGGGAGCGCGGTGGGCGGCGGCCTGGGCCAGGACGCGGGGGTGGTCGGCCAGGGGGTGGAGGAGGGGGTGGACACCAGGTGGGGTGTCGACGCCTGTTGCGGTGGGAGCGACATCAGCCGACCCGACCACACCGGGCTCGGCGCGGAACCGCGCGTCGGGGGCGTCAGGGGTGGGGACGCCTGCGGGAGTGGGAGCGCCGTCAACCGACCCGACCACACCGGGCTCGGCACGGAATCCCAGGTCGGCGGCGTTACGGCTGGCGGCCCGGATGCGGGCGTGCGCGTAACGGACGCGGAAGAGGGGGTTGCCCTCACGCTGGACGAGGTGCTCGTCGGAGATACGGGGCCGGTCATGGGCGGCCGGGTGAAGCAGCGCCCACCGGCCGGCATCACGACCGAGGTGGAGGGGGGAGGCCGGGGCAGGGACGGGCTGGATGGTCAGGGGCGGGGGCGGAGGCAGGGAGGAGGACGCCTCACCAGGTGCCCCCTCATCCACACCGACCCGCACGCCGAGGAGGGACACCCACTCGCCGTCGGGCACGCCCCCCTGACACCTGGCGCGTACGACCGCCCCCTGGGACCGCAACAACCGAGCGACGACATCCATGACGACGACGGCACGGACCTCGCACGGGGCCCGCAGCTCGACGACCTCACCGCCGGCCTGCCGCTCCACGACCTCAGCGCCGGGTTCGCCGACGAATCCGTACCGGGGGCCGCGCCGCAGAATCTCGGCGACGAGATCAGCGCCGACCGCGTCCCCGAGGGTGATGTTGAGGAACCCGGGCCCGGTGACGACGACGTCCCGCACACCGCCACGGCCGACGAGCCGGGCGCGCAGGATCTCGGCCACCTGGAGCGGCGGCCGCCCGGCCGGCCGGGCGAGCTGGAGGGCGATGGTGGTGGCGTAGTCGCCACAGCCACCGGGCCCGGGAGCGGTGACCTTGACCCGCTCCGGCACGGCGACGGCCAGCACCCCGTCATCGACAGCACGACGCACCGCGCCCAGCACGGTACGGGAGAGCTCGACGGGGGTCACGGGTCAAGCGTATGGGAGGAGGGGGGTAGGGATGCGAGTGGGTTTGGGCGGGGTGGGGGTGTGATCCGGCACCTCACGGAAGGTCTCCGCTCCCACCCGGAAGGGCGGGCTCCAGCCCTAGACCCGGACCCCGGCTCCCAGTCCCCCACCGACGTGCCGCTCCCCCTCCAGCAACCGCCGCACCACATTCACCAGTTCGCCGGGCTCGAAGGGCTTGGGCAGGAAGGCGTCGACGCCGACGTCCAACCCGCTCTCGATCTCGTACTGCGTACACGCACTGATGATCGCGAGGGGAACGTCACGGGTACGGCTGTCGCCGCGGAGATGCGCGGCGGTGCGCAGCCCGTCGAGGCGGGGCATGACGACGTCGAGGGTGATCACGTCGGGCCGCACCTGATGGACCACTTCAAGACACTCGGCACCATCGGCCGCGGTCACGACCTCGATGCCCTCCAGCTCGAGATTGACCCTGATCAACTGCCGGATGACCTTGTTGTCGTCCACAACAAGCACCCGGCCGGACGCGCCTGGCACAACTCGAGAGTAGGTCCGGACCGGCCACCGCGTCCGGCTTTTCCCCACTTCCACCCCCCGCGGGGGACCCACCCCAGCTCGCACGGGGTGCCACACACGGGGAAACCCGTTCATGAACACCCCACCGGAGCTGGTAGTGTTCTACCCGTCGCCGCGAGCAACGCGACCGACACGCCCCCGTAGCTCAGGGGATAGAGCAACGGCCTCCGGAGCCGTGTGCGCAGGTTCGAATCCTGCCGGGGGCACTCGCCCACAGCCAGCCTGAATCAAGCGCTGAGCTGGGCGGATGCCTAAACGAGAGAGCGGGAGTCAGTCTCACTGACTCCCGCTCTTTCTCGTTCTCTCTCACTGTTCACGCACTATCTGCGATACGCGTGACACGCGCGCTCTGCCGCGTGACACGGGCACGCTGCGAGTCCCACCCAGCCCTCAGTACTGCCGTCCCGTAACGTCCGGCCGCTGACGGGTGTGCTCTAGAACCGCTCCTCCCAAACAGTGACATCAACCTGCGCTACTCCGGCACGCACAGATACCACCTTCACCAACGCCGCACGCCCTTCCTCGGTGATCAGGCATGCAGATTTTCCGGTCGGAGTGACGAGTCCTGTTTGAGCCTGGGTCCGGGCCAGCGTCCAGCAAGTCTTGCTTGACGGTTCCTCCCCCTGCGGCACAAGGGCACTCTCTCCCTCATAGAATTCGATGCCGTCCCCAGTGTCGGTAACCTGCGCAACGAGGTCGGTGATGCCAATGGTCGGCGCTGGAGGCACCTGATCTAGAGCGAAGCGGTCCTGCTCCACTAGCAGGCGTCCCTTCCATCTCACCGCATCCGCTTTGGATGGCGAAGCATTTGATCCCGGTGAAGAAGAAGGTGTCGAACCGGACGGATGGCCTGGCGGCGTCATCGTCACCGTAGCGGTCACCGTTTGGGTCGGCATTGCCCCGGCAGGCGACCTCACGCCCGCTGCGGGCAGAGCGAGAAATCCGAAGAGCGCCCCGACAACACCCGCGAGCGCCCCGATGATGGCGGCGGTGCTCTGAAGCATCGAACCAGGCGGACGCCCGCCTCCTCCAGTGGTCGTCGGCGGGCCAGAGGGCGGAGGTGGAGGAATTGTCACGTTCGGTCTCCCAGAATCACAGCAGCGTCTGGGAGGCTGTTCTACCAGCAGGATTCAGGCCTGTCGGGGGCAAATTCTTAGCCGGTGCTGAACTGTTGCACATCCGACAGTCGTATCGAACTGATATTACCCGCCCGTATCACCCTCTTCCTCTAGCGCCTTTGCGATCTTCGCGTTGGCCGCTTCTTCGTGACCGTCGATGCAGCCGTGATAGCGGCGGTGGATCACCTCGGGAGAGTTGCCGACCCGCCGGGCTACCTCAGCGATCGGAACCCCAGCATTCAGCCACCGCGTGATGCAGGCGTGCCGTAGGTCGTAGGGGCGCCCGGCGAGCGGCGATTCGACGCGGTCCGGTGGGAGGGCGAACAGTCGCGCTTCCTCCCACACGCGCCAGTACGTGGAGGAGCCGACGACTCCTCCACGCTCGTTCCCGAACACGCGCTCCTCCTTGGCGGTCCCGAACTCCTTCAGGTGGTCCCGGAGAATGACGACCAGGACGGGCGGGATGGGGACCGGGCGGTCGGTATCGGACTCGCGAGCTTTCAAGCCCCGGCGGTCGTGCCGTTCTCCGGAGTCGGTCCACTGCTTGCCCGAGACGGGACGCGTCTCTCGCAGCGTCAGCGTGCCCCAGCCCTTCTCCGATAGGTGACAGTCCGAGAGCCTCAGCCCGACCGCCTCAGCGGGCCGGAGTCCCGCGTAGTACAGGACCGCGTAGAACGCCACCAGGCGCCGCCCGCGGTTGCGGTCCCATGAGCCGACGTAAGAGACGGCGGTTAGCAACTGGCGCCCCTGTACTGCGTTCACGAGCACGCGGCGGTCCACCACTCCACCGGAGCCCACGCGTTTCCCGCGGGCTCGTTGGAGCGGGTTCTCGGAGAGTTCCTTGGCAGCGAGTGCGTGTTCGAGGGCCGTGTTCAAGGCGCGGCGCCGCCGTCTGTGCGTCTCGCCTGCCGCCGGGGTGCCGTCCAGTCGGTAGCTGAGGCGGTACACCACGTCCTCGAACACCTCGACGTCCGCCAGCTCGGCAACCGGCCGGTCCTGCGTCGTGAGCCACTCGTACGCGGCTTTCAGCTCGGCCGGCGGTTCCTTCCCCGCGTTCGCCGGGACGATCCCCCACCGGAAAGCCAGCCGCAGATCCTTGTCGTCAGGAGCGTCGTCCCCATGCTTCACCATGGCCAACGCCACAGCCGCGAGCCCGTCCGCCATACCCTCACGCGTCTTCGCGGCGCTCATGCGCCACCGCCCGGCGACGTACTTCCGGCAGAACTCGAACCACCGCAACGACGGCTCGGCCTCAGCCGCCGTTGCCGCCGCGCGGACTTCGGACTCAGGCTGTCCGCTCGCGATCTCGAACGCTTCGCCTCGGCGCATGGCCTGCCGGAGCTCCGAGCGTCGGCTCTCGGCGAGTGCCGACGTAGCGAACGTCGCGCTGCTCACCTTCCCGCCTACGACCCAGCGGAGTTGGTACGGACGTGCCTTCCGGTCTACCTTCGTGACCTTCCACAGCCGGACGTCGAGAGAGTATCCCGGTCGCGCCTCGCCGTGCGGGCGTCGAGCCGGGATGCCTTCATTCGCGCTCACGCAGCATCCTCCCGCTCCGTAAGCCAGCGCTCGTACTCCGACCGCCGGATCCGCACGTCCCCGTTCGGGAGCTTGATCGCACGGGGTCCCTTTCCGAGCTGGCGCCACCGGTAGAAGGTGGACGGAGCGACCTTCAGATCAGCGATGACCTCCTTGACGGTCATCTTCTCGTCGACAGTGCGGGCGCTCATTCCGCTTCCCCTTCGGTTTCGTCCGGGTCGGACAGGCCGGACAGCTCCAATTCCGACTGTCCGGGGTGTCCGTGCTGGTCAGACGGGACAACCGGACAGCCGGACAGTGCGAACGCCTCTGAGGCACCCTGCGTCCGGGTGTCGGTGTCCGGGTAGTACCGGCCGCCGGGGTCCTTGGCGAGCTGTCCGGCGTCGGCCATGCGGTTGCAGGTGCGGCGGATCGTGTCCAGGTCGACGTGCGGCAGCTCGCCCGCCATGTCCTTCGGCCTGGCGCCGGGGTGGGCGCGGACGTAGCGCAGGATCGTGGCGCGGGTGTCGCTGACGGTGTGGTCGGTGACCGGGCCGTCCAGCAGGTGCCAGGCGCCGGAGGCGGGCTGGAAGCTGAGGGCGTACTCGGCTTCGTCCACGTCGCGGCCGGTGACGTGGAGGATGCCGTCCGCCTGCCCTCGGGCCCGCTTCAGTACGAGCGTGGCGTCAGCGGCTCCGGCGATGCCGTTGGTGCCGGAGACTTCGGTGAGGAAGTCCTCGGAGCCTGCTTTGCGGACGTGGTGGACCAGGACGACGGCCACGCCGTAGTGGTCCGCGAGGCGCTTGGCGTATCCGACGGCCACGTAGTCCGCGTCGTATGCCGAGACGCCGGCCGGGGACTGGCCGCGCATCTTGGCGAACACGTCGATGACGACCATGCGCGCGTCGGGGTTGCGCTCCAGCCACTGAGCGATGGCCTCGGTTCCGCCCTGGGGGAAGGGCGGGCACTCGGTGACCAGCGTCAGGCCGGCGGGGGCTGGCTGACCCCCAAGTAGCTTGCCCATGCGGGTCTGGAGACGGCGCGGAGTGTCTTCCAGGGCGAGGTAGAGCACCGGGCCTCCCTCGACGGGCACGGAGTCGAAAGCCTTGCTCCCGGCCGCGACCGACAGGCCCAGCCCGAGGGAGAGCCAGGACTTGCCGACCTTGGGCGGTCCGGCGAGCACGCTGACGCCCTCGGCGAGGATGCCGGGCACGGCCCACTTCGGCTCGGGGAAGTGCGCGGCCATGAGCTGATCGGCCGTCCATGCGGTCCGTGGGCGCTCCCGCTTCAGCGGCGCCGTGGGGGCCGTCTCGGGGTCGCTGGGCACGGAGTACAGGTGCAGGGGCGGGATGGCGTTGGCGCTCATGCCGCGACCGTCCTCGGGCGCCGTGCACCGGCCCGGAGACCGGAGGCGATGGTGCGCCGTGCCTCGCGCTCGCCCTGGCCGACCTGAAGCGCGGCCGTCAGCAGCCAGCCGGTGACGTCGCCCTCGGACAGCTCGCCGCCGGCGGCGAGCTGTCCGAGGGTACAGACCGGGGACGACGGTGGTGTTGTCCGCCAGGACCTCACCCTCGACGTTGGTCGGGATGCCGCCCATGGCGTAGTGCGCGGTCGGC